>JAABSN010000339.1 GCA_011390385.1 Thioalkalivibrio nitratireducens
CACCTTCGTGACCCGCAAGATCTCGCGGGCCGTGGCGCAGATCCAGGCGGGGCGACAGGATTGCCTTTACATGGGCAATATCGACGCGCAGCGCGACTGGGGCTTTGCCGGCGATTTCGTCGACGCGATGTGGCGTATGCTCCAGCAGGACAAGCCGGAGGACTTCGTCATCGCCACCGGCGAGATGCATTCGGTGCGCGAATTCATCGAGCTGGCATTCGGTCATGTGGGCGTGAAGATCGCCTGGCAGGGCAAAGGGGTCGAGGAGACCGGAAAGGACCAGGCGACCGGCAAGACGCTGGTGCGCATCGATCCGCAGTATTATCGCCCGGCGGAAGTCGAGCAACTGCTCGGCGACCCCACCAAGGCACGCACGCAACTGAACTGGGAACCGAAGGTCAAATTCCGCGAACTGGTCAGCATGATGGTCGAAGCCGATCTCAAGGGCGAAGGGATTGCATGAAGGTTCTGATCACAGGGGCATCCGGCCAGCTGGCACGGGCGTTTATCCGGCGTTTCGAGCAGGACGGAACCCCATTCCTGGCCCCGCCGGAGGCGCAGCTCGACATCACCAACGCCGCGGTCGTCGGGGCGGCGGTAGCCGCCTTCCGTCCAGATGTGATCATCAACGGTGCCGCCTACAACAACGTCGATGCGGCCGAGAAGACCCCTGAGGTCGCGTTCCGGGTCAATCGCGATGCGGTCGGCATCCTGGCGGATGCCGCCCGGCAGTATGGGGCGCGGCTGGTGCATTTCGGCTCGGACTTCGTCTTTGACGGCTCCGCCGAGACACCGTACGACGAGACCGACGCCACCGCCCCGCTTAACGTCTACGGGCAGAGCAAGCTGGAGGGCGAAACCGCCGCCCTGACGGCTGGCGGCGGCAATCTGCTTTTCCGCGTGAGCTGGGTGTTCGGCGACGGCACGCAGAACTTCTTCTGGAAGCTGCGCGAATGGAGCCGCGGCAAATCCTCCCTGCGCGTCGTCTGGGACCAGGTTTCGGTGCCGACCTATACCGAGGATATCGTGACCGTCACGCTGAAGGCCCTGGAACAGGGGCTGGAGGGACGCTGGCACCTGACCAACTCAGGCTATGCCAGCCGGATCGAGACCGCGCGCGTGTTCCTGCGCGAGATCGGCTCGGACTGCACGGTCATCCCCGTCGGCTCCGACGCCTTCCCTGCCCCCGCCCAGCGCCCGTTCTTTTCCGTCATGAGCAACCGTCGCCTAACCGAGCGCCTTCAGATCCGCATTCCGGATTGGGAAGAGGCCGTCGCGCGTTTTGCCCGCGAACTGAAGAATGCACAGGTGGATACGCCATGAAGCCGAAATCCGAGAATATCGTGTGGCACGCGGCGAGCGTCACCACGGACGACCGTCGCCGTGTCCTGCGACAACAAGGCTGCGTACTCTGGATGAGCGGACTGAGCGGCTCCGGCAAATCCACGATCGCGCGCGCGCTGGAGCACGCGCTGCTGCAAATGGGACAGGCCGCCTATGTGCTTGATGGCGACAACATCCGCCACGGGCTGAATGCCGACCTCGATTTCTCCCCAGCCGCCCGTGCCGAGAATATCCGCCGGGTGGCGGAAGTCGCTGCGCTCCTAGCCGATGCCGGGCTGATCACGATCACCGCTTTCATCTCGCCTTATGCCGCCGATCGGCAGCGCGCCCGCGCCATCATCGAGGGCACGGCATCCGGCACCGGCGAACGGTCGGCCGCACGCTTTATCGAGGTATTCGTCAACACCCCGCTGGCGGTGTGCGAAAGCCGCGATCCCAAGGCGCTCTACGCCAAAGCCCGTGCCGGCGAGATTGCCGGCTTCACCGGCATCAGCGCCCCGTTCGAGACACCGGAATCACCCGAACTGGAATTGCCGACCGCGACCATGACCGTGGAAACGTCCGTCCAGCGCGTTATCGACTATCTCGCCGAAACCGGGATGCTGACAATCAAGGGAGCCGCATGACCAAAACAGAAACCGACATCAAGGGTGTATTCCTTCTCGACCCCGTGCTTCATGGCGACGAACGCGGCTTCTTCATGGAAGTCTGGAACCGCAACGCCTTCGCGGAACTGGGGATCACCGACACGTTCGTGCAGGACAATCACTCGCGCTCCGTGGGCGGCACGCTGCGCGGCCTGCATTACCAGATCCAGTGCCCGCAGGGCAAGCTCGTACGCGTCATCGCCGGGGAGGTGTTCGACGTGGCGGTCGATCTGCGCCGCGGCTCCCCCACCTTCGGCCAATGGACCGGGGCGCTCCTCAGCGAACAGAACCGCCGCATGATGTGGGTTCCGCCCGGCATGGCCCACGGCTTCTACGTGACCTCCGCCCATGCGGAATTTGTCTACAAATGCACCGATTTCTATCGTCCGGAGCACGAACGGGCATTGCGCTGGGATGACCCGGCGATCGGGATTGTCTGGCCGCTTTGCGATGGATCCGCTCCCCTGCTCTCGGCCAAGGACAGCGCCGCGTCACTGCTTGCGAATGCGGATTTGTTTGACTGAAAGGCGGATCACGATGCAAACTGCGGCCATGATTCCACAACGTATCATCGTCACCGGCGGTGCCGGCTTTATCGGATCCGCCGTGGTGCGGCACCTGATCCGCGAAACCCGGGCCGAGGTACTCAATCTCGACTGCCTGACCTATGCCGGCAACCTGGCGTCGCTGCAGGACGTCGAGAACTCCCCGCGCTACCGGTTCAGCCGCACGGACATCACCGATGCGCCGGCCGTGCAGCGGGTCATCGCCGACTGGAAGCCGGACGCGATCATGCACCTGGCCGCCGAATCGCATGTCGATCGCTCGATCGACGGTCCCGCCGCGTTCGTGATGACCAACGTGGTCGGCACCTTCAACCTGCTCGATGCCTCCCGTCAGTATCGCGATCGCCTCCCGTCGTCACAGCGCGACGCTTTCCGCTTCCTGCACATCTCCACCGACGAGGTCTACGGCTCGCTGGGGGCCGAGGGGCTGTTCACCGAGCAGACGCCCTACGACCCGCGCTCGCCCTACTCCGCCAGCAAGGCGGCCTCGGACCACTTCGTGCAGGCCTGGGGGCACACTTACGGGCTACCCGTGCTGATCACCAATTGCTCGAACAATTACGGGCCATTCCACTTTCCCGAGAAGCTGATCCCGCTGGTCATCCTCAATGCGCTCGACGAGAAGCCGTTGCCGGTCTACGGGCGCGGCGAGAATGTGCGCGACTGGCTGCATGTCGAGGATCATGCCCGTGCGCTTTGCCTGGTGCTGGCTGAAGGCACCCCGGGCCGCACATACAATGTCGGCGGCAGCAACGAGCGGACCAATCTGCAGGTGGTGCAGACCATCTGCGATATTTTGGACGAACGCCGCCCGCGCATCGACGGACACCGGTACCGCGACCTGATCCACTTTGTCGCCGACCGCCCCGGCCACGACCTGCGCTATGCCATTGATGCCACGCGCCTGAAGACCGAGCTTGGCTGG
>JAABSN010000340.1 GCA_011390385.1 Thioalkalivibrio nitratireducens
CTCTCGGTCGTGATGCCGAGGCGCGCGAGCTCCTGCGTCCGCTCGATACCCCGGAGCGGCTTTACGCACTCTCGACCATTCTCTCCTACCCCTTCTTCGACCCGGACGATTATCCGTTGCTGGCCGACACGCTGGCGCGCCAGGGCATCCAAAGACCGCCGCCGACGCGAATTCCTTTTGCCTGCGAGGAGGACCCGGTTCATGAGTGAATCCATTGATAACGCCCGCCGCAGTCTGTTACGTGGCTCTGTCGGCGCCGCGGCGATGGTCGCCAGCGCGCCAGTGCTCGCGGTTACCACGCCGAGGCAGACCGAAGGCCCGTTCTACCCCGCCCATGAACAACTCGACACCGACGCGGACATGACGCGGATCCAGGGTCACAGCGAGCCCGCGCTCGGCGAGGTCGTGGAGGTGACGGGCCGGGTGCTCGACGAAGACGGCGAGCCCGTGGCGGATGCGCTGGTCGATGTGTGGCAAGCCAACACGCACGGCCGTTACGCGCACGAGCGCGACTCCAACCCGGCGCCGCTGGACGAGAATTTCCAGGGCTGGGCCCGGCTGATGACCGATGCCGAGGGTCGCTATCGCGTCCGCACCATCCGACCGGGTGCCTATCCGGTCACGGCCGGCTGGACCCGCCCGCCGCACATTCACTTCAAGATCGCCCGCCGCGGCTTTCATGAACTCACCACGCAGATGTATTTCGCCGGCGACCCGCTCAACGAGACCGATCGCCTGCTGCAGTCGGTGCCCGAGCCGGGCCGCAGCATGTTGCTGGTGGAATTCAGCTCAGTGGCAGGGGAAAGCGTCAAGCAGGGCAGTTTCGATATCGTGTTGCGCCGGGTCTGAAGCCGAGCATTTGCGATGAGCCTGTTCGCCTTGGTCGCGGGTGGCATGGCGGCGTCAAGTCTCGTAACCTCCGCAAGCAGGGCCAGGCCGAGTGCTGGAGGCAAATTTCCGTGACATGCATGAACGAACTCTGACATGAAGTTTTTCGCTGAACTCCGCCGTCGCAACGTATTCCGTGTAGCGGCCGCATACGCGGTCATCGCCTGGCTGTTGATCGAGGTCAGCGACACCATATTGCCGCGGCTCGGTTTGCCGGAGTGGACCGTCACCCTGGTCATCGCCCTGCTGCTGCTCGGCTTTCCGGTAGCCCTCGTCCTGGCCTGGGCTTTCGAGCTGACGCCGGACGGTGTCAAGAGAGCCAGCGAGATCGATGCGGCCGACCAGGCGGGACCTGCGGCTATCCGCGCAATCGACTACGCGATTCTCGGCGGACTGGCGCTGGTCGGCGCGATGGTGCTCTGGCAGCAGCTCGGCACGCCGGAAGCGCCCGCCTCGGGCGGCAAGCTGGCCGATGAAAACATTACCGAGATTGAAGCGCCCGCCCCGGCGTCCATCGCGGTGTTGCCATTCGCCGACCTTTCGCCCGAGGGCGACCAGGAATATTTTTCCGATGGCATCACCGAGGAGATCCTCAACGTGCTGGCGCGCGTGGACGGTCTCCAGGTCGCTTCCCGCACCTCCGCTTTCCAGTTCAAGACCCGGCCCGCCGCCGGCATTCCCGAGATCGCCCGTGAACTCAACGTCCGGCACGTGCTGGAAGGATCGGTGCGCAAGGCCGGCCAGGCAATCCGCGTCACGGCCCAGCTCATCGATACGAGCACCGACCGTCACCTGTGGTCCGAGAACTACGACCGCCCGCTGTCGGCCGAGAACGTCTTCATGATCCAGGAGGATATTGCCACGGCAATTGTCGGCGCACTCCGGGAAAACATGGGGTTGGCTGCAGCGCCGCCGGTGCGAGTGGCAGTCTCGACCCGCAACCTCGAAGCTTACGAGCTTCTGCTCAGGGCGCGCTCCCTGTTCATCGAGCGCGGCATAGAAAACATGCGTCAGAGTATCCAGTTGCTGGAGGAGGCGGTGAAGCAGGATCCCGCCTTCGCGGAGGCCTGGGGCCTGCTAGCCAGCGTGAACACCGCCCTGGCTAGCTGGGTGATCTCGGACGAGGAGGATTTCGGCACGCCCGCGCGCGAGGCGGCCGCGCGGGCGATCGAGCTCAATCCAGAGCTGGCCATGCCGTACGCCGCACAGGGTTTCGTTTTGCAAAAAGCATTCGAGTGGTCCGAGGCTATCGCGCGGCTGGAAGAGGCAGTGGCCAGGGCCCCGGACAACGCAACGGCTATTTTCTGGCGCGGCCTGGCAATGCTGCGGCTGGGCTATTTTGATGCCGCTGAAGACGATCTCAAGGAATGCCTGCGGCTTGAACCGCTGTATGCCAACTGTCACATTCACCTGAGTTATCTCGAGATGTTCCGCGGTAACCCTGATGCTGCGAACGAGTACTTCCTGGAAGGCATAGCGCAGGGCTTCGAGGGGTACAAGCCCAAGCTGAGCTATATGCTCTACCAGATGGGAGAAAAAGGTGCGGCCTTGCAGCTGGTGCGCTACATGTATCACTGGAGCCCCGCTTTCGTGGACGCATGGCAGCTGGCCGTGGAGGGTGATGCAGCGCAGCGCGAGCGCGCGATCGCCGAGTGGAACCAGGCCGCGACCGAGTTCATGCCCGCGCTCGTGGACGCTCCCGATATCCTGTTCGAGGCGCAGGCCTATGACCGCATTAGCGTTACCGACAGGGTTTATCCCGACACCCTGATCCAGTATGCCATCTGGAATCCTTTTTACCCGGGCCTGCGCAACAGTGCCGACTTCAAGCGCTTGCTGCGTGAGCTTCGGATCGATGAGTACTGGCGCGAACATGGCTTTCCGCCGAAGTGCCGGCCGGTCGGGGAGAATGATTTCGATTGCGACTGAACGGGCGGAGAGCCGGCATCGGCCCGCGCTATGATTCGCTTGCAGCATGTCGGCACGGGGGAGACTCAAGGATGCGAACCATGATTAGGCGGTTGTCCGTTTTCGCGGCCACGGCGGTGTTGATCCAGGCTTTTGCGCCGCAGCCGGCAGGCGCACAAACGGGACCGAATGTGCTGTTCCCGGTGGATTACATAGAGAGCCGGTTGCGCGGCCCGCTGGAGATCCTCGAGGCGAAGCAGGCCAGGCCGAGCGTGGAGGGCGATCGCTCGGCGCGCGTGGTGCTCGCAGGCCCCGAGGGTGAGCCCGGCATGGAAGTGCTCTGGAAGCCGGTGAGCCCGCCAGGCGAGGGATTCAACAACGAGCCGCGATATGCGCTGGCCGCCTACCGCCTGCAGTCGCTGTTTCTCGACGAGTGCGAGTACGTCGTGCCGCCGGTGGTGATGCGCGCCTTGCCGGTCGACGAATACAAGCGGCTGCGCAATGATGCCCCGGTGACCGTGCGCACCACCGGCTCGGTCTTGTTCCTGCTCTCCTACTGGCTTTCGGAAGTTTCGCCTGACGATCCCTGGGACGCGGACCGTTTCGAGGCAGATCCGCGCTATGCGCGCCACTGGGGCAACCTCAACATCCTCACGCACCTGGTGGACCACAAGGACGCCA
>JAABSN010000341.1 GCA_011390385.1 Thioalkalivibrio nitratireducens
TGGTACGCCAACTGAGCGTGTACCAAGGGTGCTTTATCTTTTCGGCCGTCCGCTCCTGGAGCGCCAGCGTGACAGGCAAGCCATCAACGATTTCCGTGACTTCTAGAATCCTCTTATAGGTTGTGGTTTGAGACTGCTTCTTGCGTCGCGCCCGCTTTTTCGAATTAGCCATCGCCTCCACCTCGATCTCTAGTCAGCTCGTCGACCTTCGTTTCCCCTCCGTTAACGCCGGATGCGCCAACGAATTCGGCTCGAACACCAGCTCCGGCAGGATCACCTCCCATCTCGAACATCTGAGATATTCGCGATACTCGGGCCCCGAGCCCTCATCAAACCGCACCGCTGCCGCGGCGACCCTGGCGTCCACGCATCGCATATCCTGGGGGAGCGAGAACCCCTTCGCCAACCGACCCACCGGCTGGCTATTAGCATCGAGGAGCTCCCACTTCCCCTCCCGCTCGCATAACTCCAGGGCATCGCCGACCGACAACCTCTGGAGCGCCCGATGCACCGCGTGACCGGTTCCGTACCGCCCCGCGAAGCTCAGATCGACATTGGAGGGAGACAACCTCATGTGCCGTCGATACATCTCGGCTGGGATTTCTCCCGGAGTTCCCGAGCCCCGATTGAGCATCGACGGGTGACTCGGCAACTCGTCCAACAAATGGTTCCGTCCCGTCATGCGCGCCAGCAACAATGATTGGCGCGCCCGCGTCATTGCAACGTAGTAAAGCCGTCTTGGCGCATCGGGATCTTCCTTCCCGCTACTGCCATTCCAGTTGCCGTCGAGCACCGCCACGTGATCAAACTCCAGACCTTTGGCCCTATGCGCGGAAAGCAGCAATAGCCCCGTCTGTTTGATTCTAACGTCGCGGCACCACTCGGCCAGCCATTCAAAGAAGTGGCCCACCGGCAACTCCTGGTCGCCGGTTTCCAGGCCGTATTCCTCGACAGCGCCGCGCAAGGCATCCCAGTGCGGGCCGGCGGGCCTAGGCTTTAGCCAATCCCTTAGGACACCCGCGTCGAGCAGCTTCCTTTCGGAGCCACGCAAAGCATCCACCAGCGCCTGAGTCTCCCGGAATCGCCAGAAGCTGCCGCGCTCTTCCGCGGCAGACTGCACGGGAATACCGTGGAGTTCACAATAACTCCGCACCGGATCGAGCAGATCCCAGTTGCGGGCGATCACTGCCGCCTTCGCCCAGTTCCAGTTCGGAACAAGCGAGGCGAGCCGTCGCAGTTCCGTCATCACTCCGATCGCCTGTTCAGCCGCCGTCTCTCCCACTGAGAGCACCTGCACCCGACCACCCGCCACGGGATCACACGAAGCCAACAACCCTCCGGGTGGTTGCGATTCCCGCCGCCGGTCGATCCTGATCGGACTGTGCTCTTTCATCCGACCGTGCGCCGGTTCGATCACCAGGTTCCCAGCCGAAATAATGTGCCTCGTGGACCGATAGTTATCCGTCAGATAGGCCGGCTTCGCCGCATAGTCTTCTTCGAAACGTCGGATGAACGCGACGGAGGCGCCGGCAAAAGAGTAGATATTCTGATCGTCATCGCCCACCGCAAACAGACTCAGTCGCCCATCCTCATCGGGCCTCTTGCGGCCGGCCAAGGCGGAGATCAGCTCGTACTGCTCGGCCTCCACGTCCTGATACTCGTCCACGAGGATCCAACGGAACCCCGCCAAAAGCCGTTCGCGCTGCTCGTCCGCCTCTTCGGGAGGCAAACCCTCTCCCCGTAAAAGGCCCACAGCCTCCTTGATGACCCGGGCGAACGAATCATTCTCCAGCTTGAGTCGCTTGCCGGCGAAACTGTGTCCGGTCAGGCGCATCGCCATGGCATGGCAAGTCAGCACCGTCACCCACTTTGCGTCGTCTCCAATGAGGGCGGCCAGCCGCTCGCGAATCTCGACTGCGGCATGACGGTTGTATGCCAACGCAAGGATGCCGCGAGGATTCTCTCGCTTGACCCGAACCAGGTACGCGATCCGATGGACGAGCACGCGCGTCTTGCCGGAACCCGGGCCAGCCAGAACCAGCACGTTGGTGCGCTCACGGTCATCGGCGACGATTCGTTGCTGAATTGGGTTATTAAGGCAATCGACGATCGCCTTCCAGGTCTCAGGCAAGGTCTGGCGATAGAGTTCTTTCTCCCGGTCCGCGAGCCATTTACCGATGAACTCGGCCCGCGGCAGCGTGAAATAGTCCATGGTTAAACGCAAAGCCTCGGCCTGTGCCTCGAGGCCTCTCCGCGCATACTCCGCCATGACATGGATCTGGACGACCTGCTCGTTGTAGTGCTGTTGTAAAGGCTCAAAGTCGGTTTTCAGGAACGACCCACCACGGTCATCCAAACGGATCGTCATCGCCGGACGGAATACCACCAGACCCTTGTTGATTCGGATGACTTCCTGCTCGTGTAGCCACAGCAGGGCATGTTCCAACAATCGGTCGAAGTCACGCACTTCCGTCTTGAGGAACATGTCCTCGCTGAGGGTGGCGCGAAGCTCGCCAAAGGTGGTCTCGGCCAGCAGGTCCACACCCCTCGCACCTGCCGGCAGCTTTAAAAGAAGCTTGGCGAGTAGCGCCTGGGCCGCCTTCCGTCGCAGCTCCGCTGTCTTGACCAAGGCTGGCCAATTCCGCAACAGCGTGATCTGAACCGTTTCTCGATCGATCGAGCGCAGCGAGACGCTTCCTCGGCCAGAGTCTTCCCCTTGGCCGTCCTTCGACAGGCCCTTCAGTATCCGACGCAACCTGACCGGCAGCGCCGACGTCACCCCATCATCCAGCAATGCCTGGGTCGTCTGCCGAAGATGCAGCATCGACGCCTCACCCTTCGAGAGGTCCGGCGCAGCCTCTTGCAGCTTCTCGATCAACGCCTGTTCGAGCACCATGGCATCCTCGAGCCGATTCGTCGAAGAGCGCTCGACGCCGGCGTGGACGAAAGCCGTCAGTGCCGTGTCATTGCTTGCAACACCGATCGCTTCCAAATCATGCAGCGCTTTGACCACCCCCTGGGATGACAAGCCGGACAGCCCCATGAGTTCGTCCGTCGATACACCCTCATCGGGATCGGCCTGGATTAGCGCATCCACGATGACCAGCAACTGACTCGCGTAGGGCTCGGCGATCTTCCTCTTGGTCAATCGATCGCGCGCCTGATCACGATTCGCAACCCGCAGCGAGGATGGGAATATGCTCACGCGGTTCTCGTCCCGAGCGACCAGCTTGGCCTCCTCCAGCCAGGCGACCGCGGTGCGTACCCGGGTATCGTCGGTAGTCGAGTCTCGGGCAAACTGGCCCTCCTCTTCCTCGGTCAGAATCTCGCCAGCCGTGGCGACTACTTCTCCGCCAAAGCGCTTCTTCCGGTCCAGCCGACGCAGTGAGCGAAGAATGGCATTGATCGCGCGCTGCTTAAGCCGCGATCGAGCGGACATCCCGAACTGCCGCTCTACGTCCTCCGGACTGAATAGC
>JAABSN010000342.1 GCA_011390385.1 Thioalkalivibrio nitratireducens
CCGAGACGTTTGGCCATGTCGCGCAGGGGGACCGCGGTCAGCGCGTCGGCGGTGTTGACCATGCCATCGGCTCCGGTCTCCGCCGCGATGCGGCCCAGGTAATCGGCCAGCGCCCCGATCGATTGCCTGAGCATGTCCAGTTCCTGAAGCATGCGGATGGAATGCGTGTCGAGTGCGGCTTGCCTCGACCCGAGAACGGACTCGAGACCGTGTTCCAGCCGTTCGAGGCGCAGGCAGAGGCCCTCCAGTTCGCTCGATGCGCGCCGTGTCGCGGTCCTGAGCGGCAGAACGGTCCCGGTGCCGGAGGTCATAGGCGTCCCACCACGCTTTCGATGCACTGCTTCATGGAAGCGGAGGTGAAGGGTTTCTTGATCATGTTGTTCAGGCCGAGCCGTTTGGCCTCTGCCACGATCTCTGGGGTGGGCCGCCCGGTCACCAGGATGAAGCCGGTCTTCTGGGTCGCCTTGTGGCTGCGCACGGCCTTCAGCAGGCCGAGCCCGTCGAGGCCCGGCATGTTGTAGTCGGACAGCACCAGGTGCACCGGGTTCGTTGCCATGCGTTCGAGCGCCGCCCGGCCGTCATTCTCGGTTATGTAGTTCTTGACGCCGATGTCATCGAGCGCCTGGGTGATCAGACCGCGGCTTGTCGCCATGTCGTCGACGACCATGACCCTAAGTGAATCCTTCAATCCCATCTTGTTCTCCTATTGCAGCGGCGGCTTTGCCGCGCCTTGCAGCTTGCGATAACTGGTGATTCCGATGCCCGCGACCTCAGCCAGGGCGGGGCCGGTCACGCGTTCGGAATGTCCTATGAACAGCAGTCCCCCGGGGGGCAGGATCGCGCTGAACCTCTGCCAGAGCGTCTGCTGGGTCTGCTGGCTGAAGTAGATCGCCACGTTGCGGCAGAAAATGACGTCAAACGGTCCCTTGATCGGCCAAGGGTTCACCAGGTTCAGCTCGTTGAAGGTGATCAGCCTCCTCAGTTCCTCCGACAGGGTGTAACGGGCGGCGTCGCCTCCGCTGCCGGACAGCCATTTGCCCCGCAGGTTGGCCGGAATGCCCGAGATCTCCTCGACGGGATAGTCTGCCGCCCGGGCCTTTTCGACAACTTTCGGATCGATGTCGGTCGCCAGGATGCGCAGGTCGAGCCGCGCCGCTTCGGGGATGGCTTCCAGCACGGTCATCGCGATGGAGTAAGGCTCCTGGCCCGATGAGCACCCGGCGGACCAGATCCGCACGCGGCCACCCGCGCGGGCGCGCTGGCCCAGCTCCCCGGCCAGGGCGTCCCTTAGGGTGTCGAAATGATGCTTCTCGCGAAAGAAGCTGGTGACATTCGTCGTCAGGGCCGAGATCAGTTCCAGCCGTTCCTGTTCCTCGTCGCGCTTGTTCAGCAGCATGAGGTAGTCGGCGAAACTGGCGACCTGCCGCGATTTCAGGCGGCGCGACAGGCGCGAATAGACCAGCGGCTTCTTGCTGTCCGCAAGGCTGAGGCCGAATCGTGCCTGCGCCAGTTCGGCGATGGCCCGAAAGTCGGCGTCGCTGAAGGGAATGTCGCGCGTGAATGCGCCCGGAGGCGGTGTGCTCATGAAGGCAGGCCCTTGCCGGTGTCGAGCACTGCGCCGAGGTTGACCACGCGCACCATGGTGTCATCGACCGAGATCATGCCGAGGATGCTGTTGCGTGTCGCCTCGGACTTGATGTCCGGGGTCTCCTGGATTGCGCTCTTGTCCACGGAGAGGATTTCCGACACCGACTCGACCAGCAGGCCGATGGTGGCGCTTTCCACCGCCGCGACGATGACCACGTTGCGTTCGTTCGCGGGGGTCCGGCCCAGGCCGAAGCGCGCCGAGAGATCGAAGATCGGGATCACCGCGCCGCGGAGGTTCATGACGCCGAGGACGTCGTCCGGCGTATGGGGCAGCGCAGTGACCGGGGTCCACCGGCGGATTTCGCGGATCTGCGTGATCTCGAGGCAATAGCTCTGACCACCCGCCGAGAACGTGATGAATTCGAATTGCGTATCCGCAATCGCTTCTGCGGGCTCAGCCATGACGAAGCTCCATTCTGCTGTGCTGTGCAACGGGATCGATGCCCGAGGTGTGGGCGAGTCTGATCAATTCTTCAGGATCCAGGATCAGGGCGATTTTGCCGTCACCCAAGATCGTCGCCGCCGAGACGCCGGGGATGGCGGCGTAGTTGCTTTCCAGGCTCTTGATCACCACCTGACGCTGGTCGTGGATGGCCGTGACCCTGAGCGCGGTCAATCCCTGCATCTCCGTACTGACAAGCAACAGGATCCCGGTGCGCGAGCTGGTGCTCCGCCCGTTCAGTCCCAGGCTCTCTGCCACATCCACGATCGGGACATAGGACCCTCGCACGCTGACCACCTCGCTGTCCGTGCCCACGACATGAATGTCGCGCGGGTTGGGGCGGATCGTTTCCAGTATGGATGAAATCGGGATCACCATTGTCTGGTCGGCGACGGAGATCACGAACCCGTCCATCACGGCCAGGGTCAACGGCAGGACGATGGAAAAGGTCGTGCCCTTTCCCGGCGTCGAGGTGATCGATACCCGTCCGCCCAATGCGTGGACCGCGTTCTTGACCACATCCATGCCGACGCCGCGCCCGGACAGGGCCGAGACCTGGCCCGCCGTGGAAAAGCCGGGCAGGAACAGGAGGTTGTCGATCTCCGTGTCAGAAAGTTCCAGGTCCGCGGATACCAACCCCTTCTCGATGGCCTTCTCGAGGATGCGCTCGCGGTTCAGGCCGGCGCCGTCATCCGATATCTCGATGAAGACGCTGCCCGAGCGGTGGGCGGCGGAGAGGCGGATCGTGCCGATCGGGTCCTTGCCGGCCTCGCTGCGCACCTCGGGTTTCTCGAGCCCGTGGTCCACGGCGTTGCGCACCATGTGCGTCAGCGGGTCGGCCAGGCGTTCGATCACCGTCTTGTCGACCTCTGTCGAATCCCCGACGGTCACCATCTTCGCCTTCTTGCCCGTCGCGTCCGACGCCTCGCGCACGATCCGGGACATGCGCTGGAACAGCGGCTTGACCGGTTGCGCGCGGATCGCCATCACGCCCTCCTGGATGTCCCGCGCCAGCAGCTTGTAAGCCTCGAGTTCGTTGGTCAGATGGGCCACGGTCGGTAGGTCCAGTTCCTCGATCCGCTGCGAGATCATCGCCTGGTTGATGATCAACTCGCCCACCGTGTTGATCAGGCGGTCGACCCGGTCGAGATCGACGCGCAGCGTGGGCTTGGGGCCGCGCGATTCCTTGGAGGCGGACCTGCGGTCCTGTTCGGGCTGGGCGCGCTGTTCGCTGCCGGATGGCAGGACGGTCGGCGGCTCTGCGTCCTCGTCTTCGTCTTCGGATCCTTCCTCGTCCTCGATCGTTGTCGCGGCGGCCTCCGGCAGGTCGGGCAAGGCGGTCTCGTCGATCGTAACCTCGAGGGCGCACAGCCCTT
>JAABSN010000343.1 GCA_011390385.1 Thioalkalivibrio nitratireducens
ATCCCGCTGGGATAGATCACCGCCGACAGATCGCCGGCGCCGTTGCCGAACAGGTCGAACAGCCCGGGCGCGTCGTCGGGCAGGTTGAAATCCTCGGCGAGGTTCCCATTTCGATGGTCGCACTCCATCAGCAGCGCGGTTCTTTCCTCGTCCAGTGCAATCGATGCGGCCAGGTTCCGTGCCAGGTAGCTTGCGCCGCACCCGCGGCTGACGCCCGTGACCATCAGAACCGGGGCTCTCAATGCACTTCTTGTCAGCACGTTGGTGCGAAGTTCGCGAACCCGGTCCAACTGACGGGCGTTGGGCATCGAGGCATGGATCAGACGTCGCTGTTCCAGCGCTTCCGACGGCAACCGCTGCTCTTGTTCCGCCATGCGCGAAAGCGAGCGCCTCTGGCGATGCCCGGCCGTCCCGGCATCGCTTTCCACCGGCCTCGAATCCAGGGCCGACACGTCGAGCCGCTTGCGAAGAGTCATGGTCTCACCACCATGCCGAGCCAGGCGGCAACGGCGTAGGCAGAAAGCGTGAAGGCTACAAGCCCCACCGCAATCGCCACCTGTTTCTTGAGTCTCTGGCGATCATGCGAGGTCCAGTTGCGCGGCACCGTTCCGAGCAGCGGCAGTTGCGTCACCCGCTCGATCGCCTCCGGGGAACGAATGCGCGGGTCGAGTCGCACGAACAGCAGCAGCAAACCCAACGGCGTGGCTACCGCCGCCATCAGGCCGCCGGCTGCCAGGTGCATGAATCGGGGCCCGGAGGCGCGTGCAGGTTCGATCGCCGGCTCGTGGATCCTGAAGGTCAGGCCTTGGCCCAACTCGTCAAGGCTCATCGACAGCCGTGCATTTTCGAGCCGGTTCAACAGGTCCTCGTAGATCGTCCGGTTGACGGCATGGTCGCGTACCAGTTCGGCATGCTGCAGATCCGATTCGGCAACGCGCCGGCCGCGTGCGGTCTCCTCCTGCAACAGACGCTCGGTCGCGACGACCCTCGAATCCAGGCCGGCGATGGTTCCAACGACCTCGGTCAGGTCCAGGTTCATTTCCTGCTGCATCCGGCTCTGGTTGAAGCCGGTGCCGTCGATGGGCATGGTCCCCCTGGTGCCGGAGGCCGCCAGCTCGGCCTTCAGGTCTTCGATCCGGTAGCGGGCGCGAACCACGTCGGGATGCCTGGGCTGAAGGTCGAGAAGCAGGGTATCGAGTTCCTCCTGCACCATTGCAATACGCTGACGCAACTGCGCCTGGTAGGTCCGCATGCCGGTTTCGGGATCAAGCCCCGTCAACTGTCTTTCCTGCGAAGCTCGCCGCGACAGCAAAGCACCGCGGTCGATTCGGAGATCCTGTATTTCACCGCGCAATTCGGCGATACGCGCTTCGACGTCATCGCCGGATCCCGGCCTGGCATCTTCATTGGCGTCACGAAACGCCTTGAGCCGATGCTCCGCATCCACCAGCATGGCGTGATACTTGTCGACCTGCGTGGCGATGAATTCGTAAGCCTCGCTGCTCTCGCGCTGCTTGGCCTGTGCGCTTTCGGCCATGAACAGCGTGGCGAACATCTCGGTCACGAGCTTCGCGCGAGCGGGCTCGCGATCCCGGTAGTCGATCTGGATCAGGTTCTCCCGCGGCGCACCCACGGTCGTGCGTTCCTTGATCTCCTGAACCACCTGTTCCCGTTCCGCCTGTCCGGACGTTTCGTCCAGCCATTCGCCGGCGGCCAGGACTTCGTCCATGACCTTCTGGCTGAAAATCACTTCCTGCGCAATGGCCGCACGGTCGTAGATGCTCGTAGGAACGGCACGACCGTCCATGAGCTGGCGAATGATGTTGTCCTCGGAAATCAGGATGCTGGTCGAGGAGCTGTACTGCTTGGGCCAGCTGACCGCCACGGCCAGCGCGAGCAGACCGATCACCGAAAAGATGATGACAAGGGACAGAAAGCGCCTTCGGCCCTCGCGCAGAGTCGCCGGAACATATTCGCTCAGGGGAAGGGGTTCGGCTACGTTCGGAAGCTGGTTCATCTGTAGCGGTCCTAAAAGTTGCGCAGGGGGACGGTGATCACATCGCCGGGCACAAGCACGTGGTTGGCGCTGAGATCCCCGTCCTCCAGAATCTGCCTGAGAGGAAGCGCGTAGCTCTCGACGCGATCGGCGTCAACGCGACGATGCAATGCGCTGCGGTCCGCCGCGGCAAACTCGTTGATTCCGCCGGCTGCGAGAACGGCGTCGAGAACCGTCATGCCCTGGCGATGGGGCAATGAAACGGGGGTCCTCACGGCGCCCGTGACCCGGACCCGCGAAAGGTATTCGTGACTGCGCAGTTCGGTAACGATTACGGTGACGTTGGGATCCCGGATATAGTCCGATAGCAGCCCCTGGGCGCGTTCAGACACTTCCTCGGGACGCATTCCGCCGGCCTGGATGTCACCGATCAATGGAACGGTGATCATGCCGTCCGACCGGACCGGCACCGTCACGCCCAGATCCTCTCTTCCCCACACACTGACCTGGACCACGTCGTCGATGCCGATCCGATAGTCCTCCACGGCCAGACCCGAAGGCGAAGCCGGCGGAGCGGTGCGCAGGCCGGGCCCATTGGCACAACCGGAAAGCCCCAAAGCGGTCGTCGCCATGAAGACTGTCGTCATGAAGACAATCGATGCTTTGCGAAACTTGAAGAAGCTCATGGATGTACCTCCCGGGCACTTTTCATTGCCAACCTTTTCGGGGTTGCTCATTGCAGCCGATTGCTGCAGTTGCAATCTAGTGGCAGGCCCGCCATGGGTCTGTGCGCAATCGAACATTCAAGCCATTGTCCGAGCACAGACCGGGCGCATTCAGGCTCGCGCATCGCGCTGGTGTGCGCAACCGCACCGACCCGGGGGCCATTCCAGAGGCATCCTCGAACGCTACCGGCATTTTCTTCTTCGGGAGACAGCCAACGCAGAACACACCGGATCCATCAAGGGACAAGCCATGCATCCGCTCGCCAGCCGCGCGATTCGCCTTTTACTGGGCCAGGCAAAGAAGATGCTTACGGCCACGCGGACAGGCCGCAGCCTGCTCTACGATCTGAACAACCGTGACGAGTTCACGAGCCTGCTGAGTCATGAACGCATGCTCGCCGATCGTGTGCGCGTGGATTTCTACCATGAGGCCATCAATCGTCACGTCCAGCCGGGCCAGACCGTGATCGACCTGGGTACCGGAACCGGGATACTCGCCATGTTCGCCGCAGCGCGGTCCCCGGCGAAAATTTATGCGCTGGATCATTCCGACTTCCTGGAGGTGGCCCGAAAGGTCGCGCGTGACAACGGTGCAGACTGCATCGAATTCGTCGGCGTGAACAGTCGCGCGTTCACGCCGCCCGAACCGGTGGACATGATCATCCACGAGCAGATCGGTGACGAACTGCTGACCGAGAACATGCTCGACAATCTGCTCGACCTGAAACGGCGCTGTCTGAAGCC
>JAABSN010000344.1 GCA_011390385.1 Thioalkalivibrio nitratireducens
GGTTCCGTTCCTATACGCTGCCGGTCCTGATCATGCTGCCCATTCCACTGATCTTCATCGGCGTGATCCCGGCCCACTGGCTCTGGGGCATCAATCTGGCGGGCACCGGCGTGTTGGGGATTATCGCCCTCGCGGGAATCGTCGCCCGGAATTCCATCCTGCTGGTCGACTTCATCAAGCGCCGGGAAGCGGAGGGGATGGAACTGCAGGAAGCCGTGCTTGAGGCCGGGGTCCAGCGCACCCGGCCGATCCTGCTGACCGCCGCAACCGTCATGTTCGGCAGCGGCGTCCTGGTGTTCGAACCGTCGCTCGAACCCCTCGGCTTGTCCCTGGCAAGTGGGGTACTGATTTCAACCCTCCTGACCCTTGTCCTCATCCCCCTGCTGTACTTTCATGTCCACCGGAAGCGGGGAAGACAGAAGACTGAAGACTGAGGACAGATGACGGAAGGGTGGGGGTACCCTGTTAGTTCATTTTCACCACAACGTTAGCTTCCTATTCCGGATTACGAGAGCGGCGACCAGCCTACGCCAAACGGCTACGGCTGGGTCAACCGGGGATCACCCCCCCCGTGTTACATCTCGTCATCCGCCCCGTCGACGGCATCCTGCATGGCGTCGCCGGCGTCATCGGCCGCATCCATGGTGGCGTCACCCGCATTTTTAGCCGCATCCATCGTGGCTTCTCCTGCATTCTCCAGGGCCTCGCCGGTCTCCTCGGCAGCATTTTCCGACGCCTGGCATCCCGCCAAGCCGATAATCGCTACGCTCAGAATCGCGGTTCCGCAGCCGCACATCACCTTGTACCATTTGTTCATTATGTACTCCTTTCAGTTGTACACGTCTTTCCGTCGCTTCAAGCGACAACTCATGGCGGTATTGCGACTAGGCAATACCGCCCTATCCGGTGCACAGATTCTCATAGGCCAGCAGGTGTAGCAATCAGGCAAAGACTGAGATCGGTAGCCGATTTACCTTGCAGGTCGCAACCACGATCTCAAGCATATCCTCGCGCCATGCACGTTTCGTGCTATGACGTTTCAGGATTAAAGTCTAAGCATCTAAGGCGCAGCCTGATTGCAACGTCGCGCCATTCCTTCGCATGCTGACAGGATAGCAGCATGAGGAGAAGCACGCAGGCAAGATCGCATTGACCTTGAGCGAGCGCTAGAACATTGATGAACCCCTGAATGATGAATGAGACTATAAGCAATCTGGAAGGACTCCTCGACCGCATCGATGAAGCCGCGAAGGACAGGGAGCGGATATCGCTCGGTACGATATTGGACAAGGTCGGCAACCGCTCGTTCGGACCGTTGTTGCTGGCGGCGGGCATGATCGCCTTTTCACCGTTAAGCGGGATTCCGGGCATGCCGACGTTTGTCGGTGTGATGGTTCTGCTTATCGCACTGCAAATGCTCATCCATCGACGGTATTTCTGGCTGCCGGACTGGCTGCTAAACCGATCGATTGGACGAGCGAAACTGCTCAAGGCCATCCGCTGGCTTCGCCGCCCCTCGCATTATATCGACTACCTGTTGCGTCCCCGCCTGTCGTTCTTGGTTCGTGGTCTCGGCGTTCACGGCATTGCGACGGTCTGTGTCCTGATTGCCCTGGTCATGCCGGTCATGGAGTTGATTCCATTTTCCGCCACGACGGCGGGGTTCGCGCTGACCATTCTCGGGCTTGCGTTGATCGCCAACGACGGTTTGCTGGCACTATTGGCCTTCAGCGTCATCGGTGGCCTGTTCGTCGTTATGGTCAATACGTTGGTCTGACGACTGGCGCCGGTTCGTGCCCGCGCTTCTACATATCGTGTTTGACGGCTTCCACGTTTTTCCTGATGGTGGCCTTGTCGGCTTCGTGCTGCTCGGCGAGATCGCGGAACAGGTGGCGGACCTCGTCGCTCTGCACGAGGCTTGCCGCGTCGTCGTAGAAGGCCGCGAGCGTATCATCGAACTGCAGGGCTGCTTCCTGGATGTCGTCGAGACTCATGCCGTCGGCAAGCTCGCGAACCGGCGGCAGTTCGAGCGGTTTTTCGTCGGGGCCGTACTGCAACCAGGTCTCAAGCAGGCGCTCCTGTCCCTGGTCCGCGTACTGCTTCAACCCCTCGGTGAAGTGGTCTTCGTGCCGGCGCATGTAGTCGAGCAGCAAGCGCAGCCGTTCGCGATCGCTCTCGCGCGACAGCCGCTCGTAGAATTCCTCTAACTGCTGGTGAAAACGGCGGGCTTTTTCCAGCACGTCCGCGACGGTGATATAGGTACTCATCAGGCTTCCTCCTTATCCTTTCCATGCCATTCTGACCGGGTTTTCGCGGCCTCCAGGGTAGGGGGCTGCACGAATGCCCTTGTTTATAGGGATAAACTGGCCGAAAGCACTCGCGCCGCCAATCGGGGCAAGCCTGATCTCGGCCCGCGAAACCCCTTAGGTTGGCTACTCAGGGAAAACGCATAATTGCCTGCGCCATTGCCCGAGAGACAAGCGGGGGCAGAGTGGCTAGCTTTATCGGCACAGCGGGAATCCGTGCGGAATCCCATGATCGAAACAGGAGTGAAAGGAGAACAGGCTATGAGATCGGTGATGGCAGTATGGTGCATGATGATTGTGTGTGCGGGTCTTTTTGTCGGGAGCGCTGCGTTTGGGCATTGCGAGATTCCCTGCGGGATCTACGGCGACCGGATGCGGATTGACATGCTCAAGGAACATGCCGACACGGTGGCGAAATCGATGCGGCAGATCAAGGAACTGCAGGGCAATCCCGAGGAGAATGCCAACCAGCTCACGCGTTGGATTATGAACAAGGAAGAGCATGCCAACAAGATCCAGGAGATCGTCTACCAGTACTTCATGAATCAGCGCGTCGCGCCGGTCGAGAAGAGCGACAAGGCCGCTTATGACAAGTACGTCACCCAGATCACCCTGCTGCACCGCATACTGGTGAGCGCGATGAAATGCAAGCAGACGCTTGATGAGCAACACGTGTCGCAACTGCGCAAACTCGTGGACGCATTCGCGGACGCCTACTTCACGGAAGCAGACGCCCAGCATAAGCATTAAGGCTTATGTATCAAGCTCACATGCGTAGCGGTTCGCGAGGACGCTGGCCTACGTCGGGTGTATAATGAATGTTAAACCGTCGCTTGACGCGATCCCGCCATTGGTGGTGTGTATCGCCGTGCTCATGCTGGGCGGCTGCGCCATGCTGCAGAGAAACGCAGCAGAAGAGCCTGAACGCCTGCTTGATGGGGCGGAGGCTGGCGCACGCGTTACGCGGGCGGAACTGGACGAACTCACCCGTGCCTTCGCCGACCGCTACGTCGGGCTGGTTTACTCCGTCTGCGATGCCTTGCAGGATGATAACCCGGACCCGGGGCAGCGCCGAGCCGCTCAGAACCTGCTCGTGGACATTGCCAACAACGTGTACGATATTGCCAGTAACGCC
>JAABSN010000345.1 GCA_011390385.1 Thioalkalivibrio nitratireducens
GTGGATAATCTTTCCGCTGGCCTCCCCTGTCGCATTGCACTTCGGATCGAGGGCCAGATCAGCAACAGCCAACCAGCCTGCCAGATCCAGGCCCGCCGGGTCATGATACGGGACGCGCCCTGGCAGACGCACCATGGGAAGCAGGCCGTCTCGCGCGAGCGCCGATTTCACCTCCGCCATGGGATATCCCACCAGCAAGAAGGTCAGATCCCCGCGATTCCTGAGGGCTCGAATCGACTCCACGACGTGCCCCACCCCCTTGCCGGGCAAGAGCGATCCGGCGTAGATGACCACATGGTGCGACTCAGGTATGGCCAGCTGCGACCGGACGTCCCGCCCGTGAGCCGAGTCAACCGCGAAGAATCTCTCCGGGACCACGTCCGGAACCATGATGACCCGTTGTTCCGGCACACCAAACTCCGCAAAGAGTAGCTCGCGGCCCGCCTCGGATGAGCAGAAGAACAGATCGGGCATCCGACAGACCAGTCGCTCGACACGCCGGATGAAGCCATGAAGAGTGCACCCTGCGCGGACGGTCCCGTAGGCCACCAGCTCACCAGCCAGGCTCCCCTGCATATCCATGATCAACGGCAGGCGACGCCACCAGAAGAAGGTTCGCACGGCCCACCCGATGGCCGCGCCTTCATGCAGGTGCCCATGCAGGATGCCTGGTCGCTCTCGCCAGACGGTCGCCAGAACCAGAAAGAAGAGGAACAGATCGGCAACGAGTTTGAATGGAGAAAAACCCGCATCAAGCTTGTGGTATCCAGGGATCGGCCAGGTCCTGCGCAAATCCACACCGGGCACGTCCTCGCCCAGGTGATACGTACAGACTACGGCCCGTATCCCTCGTGCCGAAAGCGCCGCGACCTCATTCCCGATCCGAATATGGCAGCCGCGATCGGAGAAGAATGGCGTGGGAGCGATGTGAACGACTGTCGAGGGCATCGAGGCTCCCGTCTAATCGGTACTTTCGAAGTCGTATCGACCTTCGACCCGATCAATCTGGCGCTGCCGCTCTTCCACGCTCCAGTCGAGCCGATCCCCCATGAAGTCGGCACAATGGCGCAGGGCGTCCCGGCCCGGATGCCCAATGGTTCCCAGGTCAGTGCGACGGAAGATCACGTCATCGAGGGTCATGGCCATCTCATGGGTCACGGCATGGTCGATCTCGATATCGAGGACACTACGGCCAACCGCAGTCCGTCGCAACAGATTACGAGCTCGGCCTCGATCGATCAGGTCATGGATACCGCAGCCATGGCGACAGATCATGGCCTCGAGAACGTCCTCCGGAACCTCCCGCCCATAGCTCGCACGACACTCCAGCCGAAACGCCTCGAGATCGTCGATGGCACCGGCGTCCAGGCTTGCGGTCCGGGTCTGACATGCCGCAGTTCGGTGGAGGCGTTTGACCGCCAGGTCGACGCCGATCTCGGCAACTCGCCTCGCCGTCGTGAACTTGGCGCCCAGGACCGTGATGACCCCGGCGATTCCTGTGTGGCGCTCATGGTCGACGACCTGGTAGTCGCCGGTTCCTTGATAGGTGTCCGAGTCGATCGTCACCGCCGTCAACGGGTAGATGCCACCAAAAGCGTAACCGACGTCCCTCCGGGTGAGATGCGCGGCGGGGATCGCCGAGTTGATCTCAGCGATGAAGTCTTCAATGTCCGCCGACGAGACCCGGACCTCGCCAGGGTCGCCGGTGAAAGGCGTATTGGTCGTCCCGATGAGCGTATGCCCACGCCATGGGATGGCGAAGACATGACGCCCACCGCGGGTCACCAAACCCTCGATGCGTCGTTCGGTAGCCACGGCCAGGGCATAGTGGGGCTCCAATTGGCGGGTGACGAGGTGCACCCCCTTGGAGAATCCGGTCAATCGCCTCTTCAATTTCAATCCCGGAACCTTGTCGGTGAGCAACTGTGCCTGCGGCCCCGCGGCATTGATGGTCAAGGACGCACGGATCTCGAACGCATCTCCAGCGAACCGGTCACTGACTCGCACCCCCTCCACTCGATCGTCACCTGTCAGGAAGCTCTCGACCTGCAGGTAGTTGGCCAGCTTGGCGCCACGGGATTCTGCGCTCTCGAGGACAGCCAATGTCATCCGCTCTGAGCTGTACATGTGCGACTCCCAGAGCACATGAGCGCCGGTCAGGCCCCGCACCGAGTTGAGCGATGCCGCCTCGGCACAGGCTTCACCTGGCGTCAAAAAACCCCCAGCGGGCGGTCGTTTGGCCGGATCGGTGATCAGATCATCCAGCCCGGTGCGGCAGAGATCGTACAACATCATCGCCGCATCGAGGGCCAGCTTGCCCTTCATGGGCGACGCGGCGTATGTCGGCACCAGGAACGGAACCCAGTGCGTCAGGTGGGGCGCAAGACGCTGGAAAATTGCCGACTCACGATACGACTCACGCACCTTCCAGAACTGGCCACGCGCCAGGTAGCGGACACCACCGTGTAGCAACTTGGAGGACGCAGACGACGTGGACGCACCGAAATCATCCTTCTCGACGAGGGCCACCGAGAGGCCGCGCGACACCGCGTCATAGGCCAGAAACGCACCGGTGATGCCTCCCCCGATGACGATGAGGTCAAAGCGGGTATTCGCCAGGATGTTCAGGTTCCTCTGCATGGATCTCCCCACCGAACCTCCCCAGGATCAGCGTTCATCCGAGATACCCTTCGGCGCTGTACCATTCGCCCGTCCGTTTCAAGCCCTCGTCGAGGTCGACCCGGGGTTCGTAGCCCAGATCACGGCTGGCCTTGCTGATGTCAAAGGCCCGGTTCTGCCGATACCAATCGACCCGGCGTGGAAAAATCGGCGGCGCGATCCGCAGCGGCTTGCACACCGCTTCGCACAGATGCCCGGCGACCATGAGCGGCAAGAGCGGCAGCCGAGGCGTCTTGACCTGGACCCCCAGCGCCCGGGCAATCGCGTGCACCAGCGCCTCGATGGTCACGTACTCGCGGTCCGCGATCAGATACGCTTCACCGTCTCCCTTGCCGGGCTCCATTGCCAGGACCAGCGCATCGACGAGGTTGTCGATGTAGAGCGGGTGATAGAGCGTCTTGCCTGACCCGAATATCGGGAAAATGCCCCGAGCAACCCGCTTGTAGATCATGCAGAATCGCCCTGGATCCCCCGGCCCGTAGATGGCCGCCGGTCGCAGGATGACGGCGGGCATTCCCTGCTGGTGATACTCCAGTACCAGCGGTTCCGCCGCGAACTTCGATCTCTGGTAGTAATCCGCCGGCTTGATCGGTGCATCCTCGTTGGCAGGCGGGTGGTCAACATTGCCATGGACTCCACACGTCGACGTGTAGATGAACTTCACGACCCCGTGCCGGGCTGCAGCGGCCAGCACGTTTCGGGTGCCACCGACGTTGACCTCATCGTAGAAACTATCGCGAACGTCCAGCTCGCGAAACGCC
>JAABSN010000346.1 GCA_011390385.1 Thioalkalivibrio nitratireducens
CCGACAACGCGAAAATCTGCCGAGGGCATAGCGATGAGGTCGGTGAGCCGAGCGACGCCGTGAGGCATCCATGACCCCCTGACGCTGGCCCAGCACCGCGACCCCCGGCCGCGTTCGCGCAAGGGCTGTTTCCGGCACCCCCCGCGTTACCTTCCGTAACAGATCGACGTTACGGAAGGTAACGGAACCGCCCATGATGGCTTGCTGTACGCACGTAAAATACTATTTTTCCGATAATTATTCTTATGGCACCGCGTTTGCTTCCGCATCTGCACACCCTCGTTGCATCCGGAAGCCATGTCCGACGCGCTCGACACCACCCGGGAATTTCTCAGCGCCCATGCGCCATTCGACCGCCTGGAGGCGGATGCGCTGGAATTTCTCTTGCCGCGGCTCGAGACGCGTTTCTACGCCAGTGGCGACCGGATCACCGACCCGGAAAACGGACCCGCCCAGCGTTTTCACATCATCCGCCAGGGGCGGATCCGGGGTGAAACACCGAGCGAGGACGAGCAGGTCTCGGGCAAGGCCTGGGAGCTGGTCCCCGGCGAATCCTTTCCCATTGGAGCGCTGCTCGGTCGCCGGCCAGTGCATACCGTGCATCGCGCCATCGAGGACACCATCTGCCTGGAACTGTCGATCGAGGACTTCGATCGCCTGCGCGCACGTTCGCAGGTCTTCAACGATTTCTGCTCGCGACGGCTGGCCAGCCTGCTCGATCGGATCCACCAGGGACTGTTGACCCAGAATATCGGCGAGGGAGGCGGCAGTGGTCAGCTCAACACGCCACTGGGCGCACGCATCGCCCGGGAGCCGGTCACCTGCGGCCCGGACACGCCACTGCGCGAGGCCCTGACCCGAATGCGTGACGCGCGGGTCGGGTCGATTGTGGCGATCAACGAGGAGCGGCAACCGGTCGGCATCTTCACCATGACCGACCTGTTGGGCCGGGTCGCGCTGCAGGAAATCCCACTGGACGTCCCACTCGAGGAGGTCATGACCCCCGACCCGATCGCCCTGCCAGAATCCGCGCTGGGATTCGAGGGTATCGAGGTGATGGCCGAACATGGCATGAAGCATATCTGCGTACTCTCGGGCGGGCGTCTGGTCGGTGTCCTCGGCGAGCGCGACCTGCTGACATCCAACCCGCTGACACTGGATCGGCTGGTGCGTGGCATCCTGCGCGCCGACACGGTCGCCACCATCGCCGGGCATCTGGGCGAAGTGCCCCGGCTGATCGGCGCCGTGATCAGCCAGGGCGCCGAAGCCGACCAGATCCTGCGCCTGATCACCCGCATCAACGACCACGCGACTCGGCGCGTACTGGCGTTGCTGCGCCGGGAGCACGATGTCGGCGGGGTCGACTTCACCTGGCTGGCCTTCGGATCGCAGGCGCGCGAAGAACAGGCGCTGCGCACCGACCAGGACAACGGCATCCTGTTCCGTTGCGAACCGGGCGAGGAAGACGCCACACGCGAGCGCCTGCTGCCGTTCGCACAGGCCGTGAACAGGGCGCTCGACGAGTGCGGCTTCGATCTTTGCCCGGGCGATATCATGGCCGGCAATCCCGAATGTTGTCTGAGTGGGCGGGAATGGGAACGGCGCTTCGGCCGCTGGATCGACCAGGGCACGCCCGAACACCTGCTGAAGAGCTCGATCTTCTTCGACCTGCGTGCCATCGACGGTGATGCCGGCCCGGTCGAGCATCTGCGTTCGCAGATGCTGCACAAGACCGCTTTCAACAGCCGCTTTCGGCGCCAGATGGCCGCGAACCAGATGAGTATCCGCCCGCCGCTGGGTCTGTTCGGGGAAATCCGAAGCGGCGCGAATGGAATCAATATCAAGCTTCAGGGCCTGACGCCGTTCGTCGATGGCGCACGCGTAATGGCCCTGGCGGCGGAGCTGCCCGCCACCGGCTCGCATGAACGGCTGGACCAGGCCGTTGCCAGCGAGGTGCTGCGCGAAAACGATGCCCGCGACTATCACGCCGCCCTGCGCTATCTGCAGATGCTGCGCCTGCGCACACAGCAGCGCGCGCTCGACGCCGGGCGCGAGGACAGCAACCGAATCCGTCCGGAGGAACTCGGCACACTCGAGTCCCGAGTGCTCAAGGAGTCCTTCCGGCAGGCGCGCAAGCTGCAGGGGCAGCTTGCGGTTCAGTACCAGCTCTGACCATGTGTCGGAGGAGACCTTTCACAACAAGACCCAAGGAGACATTCTCATGACACACGAGGAAAGCAGAGCCGCCTACTGGCGTGCGAATCTGCGGCTGCTCGCCATACTGCTGACGATCTGGTTCGTCGTGTCCTTCGGCTTCGGCATCCTGCTGTCGCAGCCGTTGAACAACTTCAGCCTCGGCGGCTACCCGCTCGGATTCTGGTTCGCGCAACAGGGCTCGATCTACACCTTCATCGTCCTGATCTTCGTTTACGCCTGGCGCATGAACGTGCTGGACCGCAAGTTCGACGTGCACGAGGAGTAAGAAAAAATGGATCTCAAAACACTGAGTCTTCTGGTCGTTGGCGCGACCTTCGTCCTCTACATCGGCATCGCGATCTGGGCCAAGGCGAAGAGCACCAGCGAATTCTATGTCGCCGGCAAGGGAATCAACCCGGTGCTGAACGGAATGGCCACCGCGGCCGACTGGATGTCGGCGGCCAGCTTCATCTCGATGGCGGGCCTGATCGCCTTCCTCGGCTTTACCGGTGGCGCCTATCTGATGGGCTGGACCGGCGGCTACGTGCTGATGGCGCTGCTGCTCGCTCCGTACCTGCGCAAGTTCGGGAAGTTCACGGTGCCCGAGTTCATCGGTGACCGGTTCTACTCGAAGACCGCGCGCATCGTGGCGGTGATCAGCCTTCTGGTGATTTCCATCACCTACGTGATCGGGCAGATGCGCGGGGTCGGTATCGCCTTCTCCAACATCCTCGAAGTGAAACTCGAAATCGGCCTGCTGACCGGCATGGCGGTGGTGTTCATCTATGCGGTGTTCGGCGGCATGAAAGGCATCACCTACACGCAGATCGCGCAGTACGTGATCATGATCTTCGCCTATACGGTCCCGGCGGTCTTCATCGCGATCCAGCTGACCGGCGTCACTCTGCCGCAGATCGGTCTCGGCTCGACGCTGGCCGGTACCGATACTCACCTTCTGAAGGCACTCGACCAGACCCTGATGGATCTGGGCTTCGCTGCCTACACGTCGATCACCGGCATGACCATGCTGAACATGTTCCTGCTGACCCTGGCACTGATGATCGGAACCGCCGGTCTTCCGCACGTGATCATCCGCTTCTTCACCGTGCCGCGAGTACGGGATGCACGGAAATCCGCCGGCTGGGCGCTGGTATTCATCGGCATCCTGTATACCACCGCGCCTGCTGTCGGGGCGATGGCGATGTACAACCTCATCAACACCGTGCAGCCCGGCGAGATCGGGG
>JAABSN010000347.1 GCA_011390385.1 Thioalkalivibrio nitratireducens
CGCCGTAACGCCTTCAGCGACCTTTGGATGTGCCTGACGGCTCCAGACAATGACGTCGTGGCCGCCTCGCACCAGCTGTGGGCACAACGCCTGCCCGATGAAACCGGTGCCACCAGAAACCAGAATACGCATGAAACCCCCTGTCGAGTGAGAGAAACAATATCAGCGACCCGCGAAGTCCCATTGAAGAGCAACTCCAGGAGTCCGAAGAGATACCTTGCATCCGTTGTCATCGAATGACACGCGAACGGTCATGGTCTGCGGTCACCCCCTGATCCTGAAAGGCGTAGGGCGCCAATGAGCGCAGCGACTTGCGCGTGCGCGGCCCGGGAGCAGTGCCTGCGTGGTATCGGTGGGGTTCGGTTGCGCCTCACTGCACCCTACGCAGCTTCTTTCAGGTTTATCCTTTTGTTGACCGCCGGGACGTTGAAGACGTCACCTGCGGATGTATTCAGCCCTGACGATCAATCTCGCAGAGCCGCTCCTTTTCCGGGGGCAGGTTGTCCGGGCAACTGCCACAGCCTTCGTTGCCGGGTAGCGCCCAATCGATTTTCTTCGGGTACGGCAGGTCCATCGAATCCATGATCTGGACGAATTCCTCCAACGTACGGCCGTTGCCGAGGCGGGGATTGCGCAGTTTTTCCTGGCCGATGGTGGTGATCTGCCGATCCTCGTAGTCGTGGGCGGGATAGACCAGCGTCTCGTCGGGCAGGACGAAGAACTTGTCGTGGATCGAGCGGTACAGGGTGGTGGCGTCGCCGGATTGAAAATCCGTCCGCCCGCATGCCTCGATCAGCAGGGCGTCACCGGAGAACAGCATCGCAAGGCCGGCGTGATCCAGGACGTAGGCATGGTGGGTGTCGGTATGGCCCGGGGTGAACAGCGGATTCAGTACCAGATTGCCGATGCGCATCGGTTCACCTTCGCGCAGGCTCAGGTCGCGGCAGGGCAACGCGTCCAGAGCCGGTCCGGCAAGCTTGCAACCCGTGCGCTCACGCAGCATCAGCCCACCCGTGATGTGGTCGGCATGGATGTGGGTTTCAATCGCGAAGTCGGGCCGCAGGCCCAGTTCCTGCAACACTCGAAGGTCGCGATCGACGGTCTCGATGACCGGATCGATCAATGCTGTAACGCCCGTATCGGGACAGCTCAGCAGGTAGGTGTAGGTCGAGGACTCCGGTTCGAACAACTGCCTGAAGATCATGATTCAAGGCCTCTGTATGGTTCGTTCTGTTGGGCTCGGCATCAGGGCGGTAGTTCCGTCCTTCACTCTCTGTTTCTACTTTCTGTTTCCGGTCTTTTTCTTCGGATACGGACACGTTGGCGCTGGAATCCACTAGAATTGGGCGCCTCTACTCCGATCCGGACCCCAAGGCCATCCGATGACCAGCGCCCGATCAGACCAAGACTGTTATTTCTGCCGGGTTGCCGCCGGATTGACCGATCCATTCATTTTCGAGAACCGCTCGTTCATCGGCATTTTCGACACCAACCCGGTCAATCCGGGGCATGCACTCGTCATACCCCGGCGCCACGTGGTCTCCCTGTTCGAGCTCGACGAAACGGAGCAAGCAGACTACTTCGATGCCATTCACGGGGTCCGGCAGGTGATCGAAACGACCGATATGAATGACCTGTACCGGGACATGCTCAACCGCGACTACCTGCGAGAGCGACCGAAGAGCCACATCGAAACCGTGATGAAGCTCCCCTTCCTGGGCACTCGGCCCGATGCCTACACCGTCGGCAACAACGACGGACGGGCGGCGGGAAGGAGTATCGACCACCTGCATGTCATCGTCCTGCCGCGTTACCAGGGAGATGTGGAAGACCCCAGGGGTGGTATCCGGAACATCATCCCGGATCGTGCGAAATACCACTCGGCGGTACCGGGCCCGCATGTCCGTAACGCAATCGCTTCGGAGGGCTGAACGAACGCCCGCTCCATCGGGAAAGCCGGCCAGAGGTTGGGAGCGCGTGCCGTCCAGCCGGCGAGTCGTGCCGCATCCCCGTTGTGCGGGACCGGCGCAGTCCGCGAATGGGGCTCAATGGAAGAAGATCATGTCCTCCATGGCCGGGGCGAACACGCGGTAGTAGGGCGGAAGTCTGGCAAGGTGGGCCAGAACGCCCTCGTCGTGGACCTTGCGCAACTCGGGATTCACACCGGTCAGTGCAAGGCCGAACGTGAGCGTGTCCGGACTCTCCCACTCCGTGTGCACCAGGTACTCGCGCGGGCCGCCGATCGGGATCGGTGGTCCGTGATAGTCCTTGCCGAATTCGCCGTAGTTGGTGCGGCGGGACTTGGGCGGGTTCGCTCCAAGGGTCTGCAGGGATTCCCAGAAGGCCGGCGGTTCGAGCTGAAAAGTGCTCAGGGCGGCCTCGCCCTGTTTCTCCAGGATCATGTAGCCGAGCATTCCCGGGGCATTGTTCTTGAGCATGTCCAGCGTCTCGACCGCGCCCTGGAGGAAGGCCTGCTCCCTGCCTTCCTGCACATGGTGTTCACCCAATGCAACCAGTCGACGCATCGCCAGGCGCACCTTGGGCGGCGGCTCTTTCGCCGCGAACGCCGCCCCCATGACCTGCGGTACGTCGGTCATGCCCACCAGCGGAGGCATGTCGGCTTCGACGATGGTGTACACCGGCTCCGAGGGCCCCTCGACCACCATATCGAGGCAGCCGGCACATAGCTCGAAGATTCGGTCGTATTGTTCATAGTGCATCCGTTCGTGCGCCTCGGCATTTTCCCAGATCGTGTACTGCCAGAGATTGAGTGGGTTGAGACGCAGGTTGTTGGGTGATTCCATCACCGCCTCGAGGCTGTCCGCCGTCACCACCTGAGCGGCCCCATAGCGTCCACCCAGCGGATGAGTACCCGTCTGGATGAATGCGTGAAAGCCGAGAAAACCGGGTTCGTTCGCGGTCGTCAGGCAAACCTTCGGTCCGATCCGGTGCATCTTCTCGAAGCTCGACGGATCATTGACGATTGCCGCCTTGTTGATCGCGAGGGCCGCGCCCTTTCTTGTGCCTTGAAGCATCGTTCGCACCTCCTGCGCTGCGTATCAGTGGTCGCGTTGTTCCTGAGCCTTCGTTAGTTGCGACCGTAACGAGGCTCAAAGTTCCCCATGACGGCCCCGATCGCGTATGGCCGGCCTCGTGTCGTGGAAGTCGGACAGACATCCTGATGCTGGACAGGGGAGCGAGCCCCGCATGCCTCAGGCTGAAGCGGAGCGGATGACCTCGCAGCCGGGATGCCCGGTGTTCACGCGGGCGATTGGCTCCGCAGTGGGAATGGATATTGCTTCCAATTTCCGGCGTCGTACAGACTTTGGGGAGGCGGCAATGTTGACGGTCGGCACAATCAGGGAGATCTGGCGTTATCCGGTCAAGGGAATGGCCGGCGAGCAGCTCGACTCC
>JAABSN010000035.1 GCA_011390385.1 Thioalkalivibrio nitratireducens
ATTCGATCTCGGTGTAGACGAGCTTCTTTTCCGGGAAGGTACAGCGACGATCGTCGACGTTGATCGGCCCTTCGGGCAGCATTTCGATCAACTGGCGGATCATGTACACCGACTCGTCCATCTCGCGCATGCGCACGTAATACCGGTCGTAGTTGTCGCCGTTGATGCCGACCGGAATCTCGAAATCCAGTTCGTCGTAGGCCAGATACGGAGTATCCCGGCGCAGGTCGCGCGGAACGCCCGTGGAGCGCAGGATCGGCCCGGTGAAACCCCAGTGGATCGCCTGCTCGGTGCTGATCACGCCAACATTTCGGGTGCGGTCGATGAAGATGCGGTTGCGGTCCATCAGCCCGTGAATGCGGCCAACGTACTCTTCGTACTCGTCGAGGATTTCCTCCAGCCGCTGAATCCAGCCTTCCGGCAGGTCGTGCGCGAGTCCACCGATGCGCCCGTAGCTGTAGGTGACGCGCGCGCCGGTCAGGTCCGCAAGGTGCTCGTAGATCCAGTCGCGGATCGTCATCAGGTAAAGGAACGCGGTCATCGCGCCCAGCTCCATCACCGATGCGGCGATGCAGGTGATGTGATCGGCAATGCGTGAATACTCGGACAGCAGCGTCCGCAGATAGCGGGTGCGTGGCGTGATCTCGATCCCCATCAACGTTTCGACCGTGTCGCAGTACGCGAAGCCGTTGATCAGCGCGGAGCAGTAGTTCAGGCGATCCACGTAGGGAATCAGCGTATGCCAGGTGTGGGCCTCGCACTCCTTCTCGAAGCCCCGGTGCAGATAGCCGCAGTGCACGTCGGCACGCACGACCTTCTCACCGCTCAGTTCGGCGATGATCTGCAACGTGCCGTGGGTCGCCGGGTGCGACGGCCCGATATTCACGATCACACCGTCCTCGGTCGACGGCTTATCGAACGCCGGCCGTACCGGGTTCGGCAGGGTCTCGTCGCCGTCGTGCATCATTCGCGGTACCGCACCAACGGTTGTTCGCGTTCCTTCGGGTAATCCTTGCGCAGCGGATGACCCTGAAAGCCCTCGTAGAGCAGGATCGGGCGAAGATCGTCGTTGCCACGGAAACGGATGCCGTACATGTCGTGACACTCGCGTTCCATGAACGCCGCGGAACCGTAAAGGGGCACCAGCGAATCGACCACCGGGTCGGCCTCGGGCACCGCGGTTTTCAGGCGCACGCGCACATGGTCGCGGGTCGAATAGAAATGGAACACGACATCGAAACGCGGGTCACGCCCGGGCCAGTCCACCGCGGTCACGTCGAGGAACATATCGAACCCGAACTCGTCCTTGAGCAGCTTCACCGTGTTCAGCAGGCGCTCGCGCGGCAACGGCGCGGCGAGCAGACCATGGGCGAAGGCTGGCTCCAGCCCTTCCCCGGCCAGCCTCTCACGCACCCTCTCGAGCAGCTCGATATTCATGTCAGAACTTCTCGTTGATGATCGGGTGACGGGAATTCGCGATCTTGTCCTGCAACTGCATGATGCCGTCGATCACCGACTCCGGGCGCGGCGGGCAGCCGGGAATGTACACGTCCACCGGAATGATCCTGTCGATGCCCTGCAGTGCCGCGTAGTTCTGGTAGAAACCCCCGCTGGTGGCGCAGACGCCGAACGCCATCACCCATTTCGGCTCGCACATCTGTTCGTAGACTTTCTTCAGGATCGGTGCCTGCTTGTGGGTGATGGTGCCCACCACCATCATCAGATCCGATTGCCGCGGCGAGAAGCGCGGCAACGCGGCGCCGAAACGGTCGGTGTCGTACATCGTGGAACTGACCGACATGAACTCCATCGCGCAGCAGGCGGTGACGAAGGGATACGGAAAGATCGAGAACTTGCGCGCCCAACCGACGAGTTCGTCCTTGCGTGTGGTCAGGTACTCGAAAGCCCCGGATTTTTCGTGATTCCGGCTCATCATCCTTCCACGCCACAGGCCATTTCTTTCATGAGCGCACGTCCTCCAGCAGGCCGGATTTCCAGACGTAAAACACCAGCAGCACCAGCAGCAGAACGAAGAACCCGAAGACCAGCAACAGGGTCCCGGTCAGTGGTTGCGCGCCCAGTGCCCATAGAAACAGGAACACGGTTTCGAGCTCGAACAGGATGAACACCACCGCAATCCCGTAATACTTCACTGGCACGGCCTTCACGTTCAGCCGATCCACCGGGGCAGCACCGCACTCGAAGGGTTCGCGCTTCATCGCCGACGCCATGGGCTTCGGACCCAGCATCCGGTTCATCAGCAACGTCACCGCGACGAAGCCGAGGATGGCCAGCAGATAAAGCAGGAATATCGCGTAAGAATTCACGTCGAACGACAGGCCCCCGGTTCCTGTTGATCCTGAGTTTCGGATTTGCGCCTGCGCGCTCCGCAACGGCGGTCGATGAAGCCACCTTATGGATCTGGCACGTAGCATAGGGGAATATGCCACGCCGATCCACCGCCTTGTCCCGACCATCCCTCGCGGCAAGGAACGGTTCAGGTCGCCGGCCAGAGCGATGGAAACCGAGCCCTGCAAGGCCCGGCGCCCGATCGCCGTGTCAGCGCGAAAGAACCAGCGTAGGGTGCCGTGAGGCGCAGCCGAACCGCACCGGTATCACGCCGGTCCTTGGCTCAAGGCTTCCGGGCCTCGATCGGTGCAATTCGCTGCGCTCATTGACACCCTACGCTTACACTTTTCTGTCTCCCCGGTACCGTCTAACCGGACCGAGGTATCTGCTACAGCGCTGCCAGAAAGTCGCGGCTCTCGCGAACGATCGTATCCCTGCGTTCCGCAGTCATCCGCCGCAGGTTGCGATACGGCATGGCCATGCGCGGATTGCTGCCCAGCGTTTCTTCGTTCGCGATCAAGAAGTTCCAGTACAGATAATTGAACGGACACGCGCCCTTGCCGAGTTTCAACTTCGGGTTGTAGGCACAACGGCTGCAGTAATCCGACATGCGTTGAATATAGGCTCCCGAAGCCGCATAGGGCTTCGATCCCAGCACTCCCCCATCCGCGTGCAATGCCATTCCGTGGGTATTCGGCAGTTCCACCCACTCGAAGGCGTCCGCGTAAACGGCCAGGTACCACGATTCCACTTGCGCCGGTGCAATCCCTGCAAGCAACGCGAAGTTTCCGGTCACCATCAGCCGCTGGATATGGTGCGCATAGGCGTTGCGGCGGGTCCCCTCGACGACCTCGTGCATGCAGCGCATATCGGTCTTCGCCGTCCAGTACAGCGCTGGCAGCGGCCGGGACGCATTGAAATGATTCGATTGCGCGTATTTCGGCATGCGCAACCAATAGATTCCGCGAACAAACTCCCGCCAGCCAAGAATCTGGCGAATGAATCCTTCGACTGCGGCCAACCCGGCCGCCCCTCGCGAATGCGCTTCCAGAGCCGCCTCGCAAACCTCGCGCGGCTCCAGGAGCCCGATGTTGAGGTAAGGCGACAACAGGGAATGGTAGAGAAAATCCTCTCCCTGCTTCATTGCGTCCTGAAAATCCCCGAATCCGGGCAGACCGCATTCGATGAAGTGCGCGAGCGCCGCCTGGGCGTCGGCCCGTGTCACCGCCCATCCGAAGCCATCCAGGTCCCCGAAATGATCGTGGAAACGGCTCGCGACCAGCGCAATCACTGCGCGCGTGATTTCATCAGGTTCGAAACGCAGTCGTTCAGGAACGACATGACCACGCGGCAATGCCTTGCGGTTTTCCGGATCGAAGTTCCAGCGCCCGCCTTCGGGCTTGCCCTGTCGCACCAGCCAGCCTGTTTCCCGGCGCATCTCCCGGTAGAAGAATTCCATCCGCAGCGTCTTGCGCCCTTCTGCCCATTCGGCGAATCGCTGATGCGAACAAAGGAAGCGGTCGTCGTCGCGAATCTCCACGGGCCTGCCGAAAAGCCCCGGCCAGCCACGAACCATTTCCATCACGCGCCATTCGCTCGGCTCGGTCAGCACGATCCGGTCCACTGCATGGCGCGACAGGGCACGACGCACTTCGCCGGGGAAGGAGCTTGTGTTGTCCGGGTCGTCCAGGGCGACGTAATCGACATTCACGCCCTGCTCGCGCAGCCTTTCCGCGAAGTGCCGCATCGCCGACAACACCAGCACGATCTTCTGCGGGTGATGCGGAACATGGGTCGCCTCCTCCTCGACCTCGACCATCAGCACGATGTCCAGGGCCGGATCGAGATCGGCCAAAGCGCTCACATTGCGGCTCAACTGATCCCCCATCACCAATCGCAGCGTAGTCATGCCGGCGGCAACCCCCGCGAGGGCCTTCTTGCCAGACCTCGACAACGATCGGAGCAGTAACGCACCTGCTCCCAGTGGTCACGCCAACGGCGGCGCCAGGAAAACGGCCTCCCGCAGTAAACACAGATGCGGGTTGGCAGATCCGACTTCCTACGCATGCGCGCCATGGCTTCGTCTCTCCTGAAATAACTCCGGTACTGGCGGGCTACCCGACTCTGGCTACTCCGACTGCGCAGGGGGCCATGATTCGCTGGGCTCCACTGGCACGCTACTTCGCTCTCCCTACAAGGTACCGCGCATACCGATCTTGGTTAGAATCCTCGTTCCCAGGCCCCGGGGGACAGGAGAACCAGATGCAGACACCCGACCAGACATCCGTCTCGACGATTCATGTCCAGTTGCTCGTCGCGCCCGGATGCCCGCACTGCGCCAGTGTCCTCGAAGGGCTCGGCACGCTGGTCAAGGAAGGCACCGTGGCCCGGCTCGAGGTGGTGAACATCTCGGCGCAACCCGAGGTGGCCAGGGTAGCCAATGTCCGCTCAGTCCCGTGGATGCGCATCGGCTCATTCGAGCTTTCCGGGCTTCACACGCTGGGAGAGCTTCGGCACTGGGTCAAGCTGGCGGGGCAGGAAGACGGGATGACATACTACCTCGCCGACCTTCTCGCCACCGGGCGTCGCCATCAGGTGACCGAGCGGGTCCGCCAGGATCCTTCGCTTCTCAGCCGCCTAGTGGATCTTCTGGGTGACAGTGAAACCGGCCTCAGTGTCCGCATCGGGGTAATGGCCACCCTCGAGGAATTCCAGGAATCCGATCTTCTCGGCGACTTGGTCGACCAGCTGGTACCTCTCACCCGAAACACCGAATCCCGCATTCGCGCCGATGCCAGCCATGCTCTGTCACTGACTGGGGTGACCTCGGTGATTGATGTCTTGCGGCCCTTGACGGAGGATGCTGACCCGGAAGTCCGGGAAACCGCAATCGATGCCATCGAGTCGCTCGAAGCTCGCTGAATCCTCAGCCGGTCGTTCCAATCGCCAAGGCTGGAAGGGCTCAGTCCCTCAGGATCGGCTGCGCCCTGCGCGCAGAATCCCGCGTTGACTACCCTGGATGAACTCCAGCAGCCTCGCCACCTCGGCCACTTTGGTCTCGGCCAACAGGCTGGCGACTCGGGCCCGGCGATCGCTGCCACCGCGTAACACTTCGACGAATGCGCGCCGCAACGCATTGATACTGTCTTCGCTGAACCCGTTTCGGCGCAGGCCCACCTTGTTGATCCCGATCAACCGCGCGTAATTGCCACTGGCGAGGCAATACGGAGGCAGGTCCCGATTCAGTGCGGCACCCATGCTGGTGAAGGCATAGGAACCTACGCGGCAGAATTGATGGACCAGGGTGAAGCCGCCGAGTGTGCAATGATCCTGTACTTCGACATGCCCGGCGAGCGACGCGGCATTCGAGAAGATGATCCGGTTACCGACGATACAGTCGTGCGCAATGTGCACGTATGCCATGATCAGGTTGTCGTGCCCGATCACGGTTTCACCACGGCCCCTCGCAGTGCCCCGGCTCAGAGTCACCGACTCCCGGATCACGTTGCGGTCACCAATCACCAGGCGCGTCGGCTCACCACGATAGCTGGTGTCCTGGGGTGCCTCGCCGACAGAGGCGAATTGATAGATCCTGTTCCCGCGCCCGATCTCGGTCGGCCCCTGGATCACGACATGCGGACCGACCCACGTTTCGGCACCGATGCGGACGTTGGCACCGATGACCGAAAACGGTCCCACCTGCGCCGAGGGATCGATCTCCGCGCTGGGATGAACGTCGGCGCGCGGGTCGATCACGAGTCGATTTCCTTGCCGACGCACATGAGTTCGGCCGATGCGCAAAGCTCATCCCCCACCCAAGCCTCGGCATTGAACTTCCAGATGCCCCTCACGGTACGGACATGTTCCACCCGTAACCGCAACTGGTCACCCGGTTCCACCTGACGCCGGAAACGTGCCTGATCGATACCAACGAACAGGTAAAGCTGCTCCTTGTCCTGGTTGACACCGCGATGCTCTTCGGTCTTGAAGGCCAACAGACCCGTCGCCTGCGCCAAAGCCTCAAGAATGAGGACACCCGGCATCACCGGCTTGATCGGAAAATGCCCCTGAAAAAACGGCTCGTTGATACTCACGTTCTTGAGTGCTGTCAGATAGTTGCCTGGGTCATAATCCAGTACGCGGTCGATCAATAGAAACGGGTACCGGTGCGGCAGATACCGCATTACCTCGAGTATGCTCAGACCGTCCACGTGGCCATTCCCTTTCTTGTCATTGAATTTCGAGAGCCGCTGCGGCTACACAAGCACGACGCCTCCCCGGGCGACCCTACATGCCGGACTGCCGATGTTCCGCTTCCCCGCGAATCGATTTCAGGACCTCCAATAGCCTCCGTTTCGTCGACTCCCGAGACAGTGCCTGGAACGTCCGTCATCGAGAGCAGCGCGCGTATTCGCCAACTCCCGGACGTCATACAAGCTCACGCGGTGGCCTCGACCGACCCGCTCGGTCCGATTCCATGTGCTTGACGCGGCCTGGCTCTCGATGATTCAGCTGTTTCACCGTGGTCCTAAGGTTTTGATCGTCCGAGTCGTCGTAACGCGGCCAGATTGCGATTCCACACACCAGCACGCTGGTGCGGAACCCCCGATGCATAAGACCCCGGGTCCCGAATCGAACGGGTCACCAGCGTCATCGCGTGGATCGTCACATCATCGACAATCTCAAGATGCCCGAGTATACCGGCACCGCCACCAATTGCGCAGTGCCTGCCAATGCGGGCACTGCCGGCAATACCCACGCAACCCGCGATGGCGGTGTGATCGCCGATCGTTACGTTATGAGCAATATGGACCAGATTATCAATCTTCACCCCATTACCGATGACGGTATCGTCGAGAGCGCCGCGATCGATGGTCGAATTCGCGCCGATCTCCACGTCGTCGCCGATCACGACAACGCCAATCTGCTCCAGCTTGATCCACTCGTCGCCGTCCGCGGCAAAACCGAAACCATCCGCACCAATGACAGCGCCCGGGTGAACGATGGCTCGCCGACCGACACGCGTACCGTCCATGATCACGCAATGGGGGTAGAGGTAACTGTCATCACCCACTTCCGCATCGGAGCCAATGAAGACACCGTGACCGACATGAACGCCCGCACCAACCCGGCTTGCCGAGCCGATACGGGCCCCGGCACAGACCCGCGCCGAACTGTCGACCATTGCGGTCGGATGCACGATCGCGCCGTCCTCGACACCAGGGGCAAAGCGGCGGCGAGCGTGGATCAGGGAACTGATGCGGGCAAAGGCGGCATGCGGATTGGCCACCCGCACGAAGCTATGGTCGCCATCGATCAGGCCGGCCGGCAAGGTGAGGTCCCCACGTATCAGAACGATGCCGGCCCGGGATTGACCGATCAAGTCCAGATGACGCCGCGTCAGGGCGAAGGCAATATCGGTGGCACCGGCCCGATACAGCGGGGCGATACCATATGCGCGGCGACTGGCGTCGCCGACGACATCGCCTTCGAAGAGCTCGGCCAACTCCGCTGCGGAGAAGCCGGCTTCAGCGGAGTCGCTGCATGGCGGCAATGATGTCATCCGTGATGTCGATTCTGTCGCTGGAATAAAGTACGTTGCGCTCGGTGAGAATGAGATCGATCTCGCGCTCCCTGGCCAACTCGATGATCGCATCGTTGATCAGACGTTGCAGTTTCGCCAGTTCCTCATTGCGACGGACGTTCAGATCCTCGGTAAAGCTCTCCTGCGCGCGGCGGAACTCCCGCGATCGGGCGGTAAACTCCCGTTCCAGATCGGCCCTTTCACCCGCCGCCATCAGGTCGCCCTCGCGTTCGAGCCGGTCACGCAGTTCCTGCAGTTCCTCACGCTCGGCGATCAACTGCGAATCACGCGGAGAAAATTCGCGCTGCAGTTCATTCATCGCGTCCTCGGCCTGCGGCGAGTCCTCCAGAATCTTGTTCATGGTCACGAAGCCGATGTTCTGAGCCACACTCGCGATCGGCCAAATCAGAACAGCCACCAGCAATACACCAAGGACGGTGCTCACTGCCTTACTCATACATCCTCCCGCTTCCCCGGACATTCAAGACGTCCACAGTCCCGGGCCTGGCACCAGGTCGACAATTCCCGGACCCGCTTGTCCGGTCGATCACTGAACTCGAAACCCTTTTCATGCGCCGATCAATCAGGTGTCGGATTCGGGCCACTAGAAACTGGCGCCAAGAAGGAACTGCAAACTCTCCGTATCGTCGCCAGACTTCTCGCGCAGAGGCACGCCATAGCTGAGGCTCAGCGGACCGACGGGCGACATCCACGTGAACGCGAGACCGGCCGATGCCCGCAATTCGCCGGTATCGAAGTCGCTGACGCTTGCAAAGACCTGCCCCGCATCGATGAACCCACTCATCCGGACGGCGGGGTTGTCAGCGGCAAACGGTGCCGGAAAAAAGAGTTCAGCCGAAGCCGTGGTACGGAGGCCGCCACCGAACGCCTCATTGTTACTGTCGCGCGGGCCGAGGCTGTTATCCTCGAAGCCGCGGACCGTGCGTATCCCCCCGGCGAAGAAGTGCTCGAAGAACGGCAGACTCCCGGTCCCGCCGAATCCGTCCCCGATACCCAGCCCCGCGGAGAAACTCAGCGAATAGTTCTCGGAGAGCTTGAACAACTCCTGCCCATTGTAGGTGAGCTTGTAATACTCGAGATCACTGCCGGGCAGGGCCAATTCCAGACCGACGCGATGGCGTCGCCCGGAGGAAGCGAAAATCACCCGGTCGCGGGTATCGTGCGTGTACGAGACCTCAGCCGAAAAGATGTTGTACTCATCGCCTTCGCGATCGATGAAGTCCGTGATCTCCGTGGGTGTGGTTGCCACGGTCAGGATTTCGATATTCTCGAAACCAGGTTGTATGTTCAACGTATCGAACTCGGAGAACGGGATTCCATAGTTGAGGTTAGCCCCGAACCGGTTGGAGGTGAACCGGGAAATGTTTGCCTCCTCGGCATCGATCTTCTGATAGAAGACCGAGAACCCGCGACTCGCCCCGTGAATCGTGTAGTGGGGATTCAGGACGCTCAGGTCGACCAATTGCGAGACACGGCTATTGCTCAACGAAAAGGTGACGCGGTTGCCACTGCCCATGAAGTTGTCCTGGCTCAGGCTCCCCGTCAGCAACAGCCCCTGGTTCTGAGAGAAGCCCGCCCCCAGCGACAGCGCGCCGGACAGACGCTCGGTCACCGAAATCTCGAGATCGACCTGGTCATCGCTGCCAGCAACACGCCGCGTCTCCAGATTGGCGCTTTCCACGAATGGCAGGCGCTGAAGACGTACCCTGGAACGATCGACCAGTTCGCCATTGAACCAGGCGCCCTCCATCTGCCGCAGTTCACGCCGGTATACGGTCTCCTGCGTTCGGGAGTTACCGGTGATCAGGATGCGACGGACGTAGACCCGCGGCCCCGGGTCAACGAAATAGGTCAATGCGACAGTCCGGTTTTCCTCGTCCACCTCGGGAATCGGATTGACATTGGCAAAGGCGAATCCCTCCACCCCCAGGCGGCGGGTAATGGCTTCCCCCGAGTCGACAACGAGCCTTCGCGAGAAGATGTCTCCCGGCGCGACCTCGATCAGGCTCTGCAATTCCTTCTCGGGAACGATCAGTTCACCCGCCAGAGCCACCTCACCGATTTGAAACCGATCGCCCTCATCGATGTTCACAGCGATGTAGATATCCCTGCGATCGGGTGTCAAGGTGACCTGGGTGGAGTCCACCTCGAAATTCAGGTGGCCGGCGTCCAGGTATTTCGAGCGCAACCGTTCGAGATCGCCGGCCAGCTTCTCGCGCGAATAATTGTCGCGTCGGCTGAAGAAGGCCCACCAGCGGGGCACGCCCGATTCCAGCTTGCGGGTCAGTTCGCGATTGCTGAACGCTTCGTTACCGACCACGTTCACTTCCCGGATCTTCGCGACGCGACCCTCGGCAATATCGATATCGACATCGACACGATTACGCGCGAGTTCGGTGATCTCGATATCGATATTCACATTGTAACGGCCACGAGCCAGGTACTGCTGGCGGAGTTCATTCTCGACCCGATCCAGGACCGTGCGGTTGAAAACCCGCCCGCGTTGCAGACCGACGTTCTGCAGGACATCGGTCAATCCTTCCGATGGAATCTCGCGGTTGCCGGTAAAACGGATGTCGTTGATCGCCGGCCGTTCGTCGACGATCACGACCAGGATGTCGCCACGCCGCGCCAATTGCACATCGGCGAAGAACCCGGTCTGGAACAGCGCCCGGATCACGTCTGCACTGCGCGTGTCGTCAAAGGTATCGCCGACCTGCACCGGGAGATACGTAAGCGTCGTTCCCGCAGTGATCCGCTCGAGACCCTCGATCTCGATGTCTTCGATCACGTAGGACTGAGCCCAGAGCCCCGCAGAGGCCAGCAGCAGCCCGAACAGCGTCAGTGCCTGGATAAGGTGTCGAGTCATGTCGGTCGCCAAATCGATAGGGCTGGAAAATGGCCGGTCTATCCGAACAGCCGCGTGAAATCGTTATAAAGGGCCAGCAACATCAAACCGGCAATCGCAACCAGACCCAACTGCTGCCCGATCAGTTGGGTGCGCTCGGAGACTGCGCTGCCCTTGACCCACTCCACCACGTTGAACATCAGATGCCCTCCATCCAGCACCGGGACGGGAAGCAGGTTGATGATCCCCAGCGAGACACTGACCAGCGCGAGAAACCCGAGAAAGGCCGTGATGCCGATGATCGCGGTGGTGCCCGCGAACTCGGCGATTGTAACCGGTCCGGCAATGTTTTTGACCGACGCCTCGCCGGTAATCATCCGCCCGAGTACGCGCAACGTCAGGATACTGACCTCCCAGGTCCGCGCAGCACCGCTCGCGAGACCTTCGAGGGGACCCAGCCGGACCAATGTCGACATCTCGCGCAACTGCCGCTGATCGGTATCCACCCCGGCTCCGATTCGGCCGCGCACCCCGTCATCCGCCTCGATACGCGCGGGCGTGACCCGAAGTTCCACATTCCCGCCCTCGCGAGCGACCCGCACCTGCAGCGTCTGCTCCGGTGCTTGCTGTATCAATGATACCCAATCGGCCCAGGATGCAACGGGCTCACCATCGACACTGATGACACGGTCGCCCGGCCGCAGGCCGGCTTCAGCCGCGGGGCTGCCCCGCTCGATCATCCCGATCAGCGGTTCCATGACCGGCCGATACGGCTGAATTCCCAGGCGATCGAGGAACTGCCCCTCACCCAGAAGTTCGCGCCGGTTCTCCAGTGCCAGAGTCCTCTGGGCTTCCCGGCCATCGCGGTCCATCACCGTCAGCACGACCCGATCGGTGCGCACGGCGTGGTCGAGCAGCCGCAGATTGGCCTGATCCCAGTCCTGTACCCGGTGGTCGCCCACCATCACGATTTCATCACCATGCTGCAACCCACCAGCCGCTGCCGTGCTCCCTGGGTCCACTTCTCCGACGACGGGCTTCAGGCCGGGGACACCGATCATGAACATCACGGTGTACGCCGCGATGGCAAACAGGAAATTGGCCGCCGGACCTGCGACGACCACGAAATTCCGCGCTCCCACCGACTTCCGGTTGAATGCACGGTCGGCGTCCGCCTCGGAAACCGGCGCCTCGCGCTCATCGAGCATTTTCACATAGCCGCCGAGCGGGATGGCGGCAATCACGAACTCGGCCTGATCCGGGCCAAACAGACGCCGGTACAGCGGCTTTCCAAAGCCCACCGAGAAACGCAGAACCTTCACCCCCATCAGGCGAGCGGCCAGATAGTGTCCGTACTCGTGAATGGTAACGAGCACGCCAATCGCAACGACAAAGGCGGCCAGGCTGGTCAGGATGGTCATGGAGTCACTGTATCATTGCACATCGGCTTGTCCGGTTACCCACTGCGTAGCATAGTCCCGCGCCTCGGCATCCGCCGCAAGAATCCTTTCGAGCGAATCGGCCGGCTGCACCGGCAGGGCGGTCAGTGCCGCGTCGATCAGGCCGGCAATGTCCGGAAACCGGATCCGCCCGTTCAGAAATGACTCGACGGCGATCTCGTTCGCTGCATTCAGGATCGTGGTGGCAGTACCTCCCGCGTTCAATGCTCGATAGGCGAGATCGACGCAGGGGAATCGCTCTGGCGCCGGTGGCAGAAATTCCAGCCGGCCCGCCTTCAGCAGGTCCAGCGGCGGTACACCCGAGGCCATGCGCCCGGGCCAGGCCAGACTGTGGGCAATCGGTGTGCGCATATCGGGGTTACCCAGTTGCGCGAGTACCGAACCATCCGCATAGGCGACCATCGAATGCACGATACTCTGCGGGTGCAGCACGACATCGACCGCATCCGCTTCGAGCGCGAACAGCCAGCATGCCTCGATGACTTCGAGGCCCTTGTTCATCATGGTGGCGGAATCCACCGAAATCTTCCGCCCCATGTCCCAGTTGGGATGTGCGCACGCCTCGTCCGGAGTAATCGTCTCGAAACGATCCAGCGGCCGTTCCCGGAACGGACCACCGGACGCCGTCAGCAGGATCCGCTCAACCCCATGCGGGTGAACCGGTTCACCGCAGACATAACCTGCGGGCAGACACTGGAAGATCGCGTTGTGTTCGCTATCGACCGGCAACAACTTCGCCCCGCTGCGGGTCACGGCGTCCATCAGCAATGCCCCGGACATCACCAGGGATTCCTTGTTCGCCAGCAGGAGACGCTTGCCCGCGCCGGCCGCAGCCAGAGTGGGCAGCAATCCGGCGGCACCAACGATCGCTGCCATCACCACATCGACTTCGGGGGCCTCGGCAACGGCCACAAGTGCCTTCTCGCCAACCAGGACCTCAGTCGTGCTGCCGGCGCGATCCAGAAGGGCGCGCAGTGCCGCACCCGCTTCCGGATCCGTCATCACCGCCAGCTTCGGGCGCGACGTCAGACACTGCTCAGCCAGTTTTTCGACATTGTTCCGGGCGGTCAGAGCGAAGATCTCGAAACGATCCGGCTGGCGCCCCAGCACGTCCAGGGTACTGACCCCGATACTGCCGGTGGAACCCAGGATGGTGACGCGCTCCCGGCCCATCCTAATGGATGCTACCAGGCAGCAAGGCGGTCCATATCAGGCCGAACAGGAATACCGGGGCAGCCGCAGTCAGACTGTCGATCCGGTCCAGCACGCCTCCGTGGCCCGGCAGCAACGTTCCACTGTCCTTCGCGCCTGCCTCCCGTTTCAGCACACTTTCCTGCAGGTCGCCGGCCACCGACACCAGTGCCACAACGATACTCAGAAGTCCGAAAAGCAGAGCATCCATGGCTTCGAGTCCAAACAGCCAGGCGCCAAGCAAACCGAACAGAACGACTGCCAATAGCGCCCCGAACAGACCTTCCCGCGTCTTGCCGGGGCTGATCTCCGGGGCCAGTCGACTGCGCCCGAATCGCCGCCCGGCGAAATAGGCGCCGGTGTCGGCAACGGCCACCAGGAGTACGAGGTAAAGCACCAGCATTGGGTCGATCGTGTGTATCCAGACCAGCGCCAGCCCCGCCGGCACCAGAGTCAGCAGGCCCGCCGCCCGCAACAGCAGGCGGCCCGACGGACTGGCACCCACTCCCACCTGATACCAGGCGAGTGCCAGGAACACGAAAAGCCACCACAGTACCGCAAGTATCAGGGTCACCAGATGCCCGGCCGACCAGCCCGTGACAAGTCCGGATCCAACCAGGGCACCGAGCAGAATCAACAGGGCAACGAGATAAGTCGCCCGTGCCGCGGGGGATACAAGCCCGCTCAACCGAGTCCACTCCCAGGCACCGACGGCGACAACGATCACGACGAGAAGTCCGAACAGCCAGTCCGGCGCGAAGATGATCAGCAGAAAAGCCGGAACGATGATCGCCAGCGCGGTGATGACTCTCTGCTTAAGCATCGGTTGCTGTCGCCTGCGAAGTGGTGCGGCCGAACCGACGCTGCCGGTGCATGTAGCAATCCAGCGCATACTGAAGCTCCGGGACTCCGACGTCGGGCCACAGGGAATCCAGGAAACAGAATTCGGCGTAGGCGGCCTGCCACAGGAGGAAATTGCTGATGCGTTGTTCTCCGCCGGTCCGAATCAACAGATCGACGTCAGGAAGACCACGGGTACTCAGGAAATCCTCGAATGCGTCGGGCTCGGGATCCGCCGGGGCGCTCTCGCGGACCCAGCGCAGGGCCGCCTGAAGAATATCCCAGCGCCCTCCGTAGCCAAGCGCCACGACCAGCGTCATCGTCTCATTGTCACTGGTTTCAGCTTCGGCAACCGCCATCCGTTCCTGCAGTTCTGCGGGGAACTCATCGCGCAGACCGATGAAGCGAAGCCGGATCCCCTTCTCCCGCAACTCGGGCAGTTCGTCCTCGATGGCTGCCACGAACAGGTTGAAAAGGGCGTCCACTTCGGCGCGCGGCCGATGCCAGTTTTCGCTGCTGAAGGCGAACAATGTGAGTACGCGCACACCGCGATTGGCGAAGAATTCCACCGCTTTCCGGGTCGCGCGCAGGCCCTTGCGATGCCCCTCGCTACGTGACAGCCCACGCGTCTCGGCCCAACGCCCGTTACCATCCATGATGATGGCGACATGCGCAGGAGCGCTATCGGTACCTGCTGACGACACGGGGTGCATCGGTGCGGCGGAGATCAAACCTCCATCAACTCCGCTTCCTTTTCCACCAACATCCGGTCGATGCGGGCCACGTGGTCGTCGGTCAGTTTCTGGACACGTTCTTCGGCGCGGTGCTCGTCGTCCTCGGAGATCTCCTTGTCCTTCACCAACTGCTTGAGATGGTGATTTGCATCGCGCCTGATGTTCCGTACGGCCACCCGGGCATTCTCGGCCTCCGAACGAACCACCTTGACCAGGTCCTTGCGCCGTTCCTCGGTCAATACGGGTAGCGGCACACGGATTACGGTACCGACGGTGGCCGGATTCAGACCGAGATCGGAGGTCATGATCGCCTTCTCGACCTTCCCGACCATGCTCCGCTCCCACGGCGTCACGGTCAGCGTGCGCGCGTCCTCGACATTGACGTTCGCGACCTGGTTGATCGGCACCTCCGACCCGTAATATTCGACGGTCACATGGTCCAGAAGACTGGTATGTGCACGGCCGGTCCTGATCTTGGTGAATTCGGTGTGCAATGCTTCCAACGTCTTGTCCATACGCTGGCTGGCATCGCTGAAGATGGCTTCGGTCATTTTCGGGTTCCCTCGACCAGGGTGCCCACCGCCTCGCCCATCACCAGGCGCCTGAGGTCACCCTTGGTAAACATGTTCATGACTCGCAGTGGCAAATTGTTGTCACGGCACATCACCAACGCGGTGGTATCCATGACGCCCAGCCTTCGTTCCAGTGCGTCGTCGAAAGTGAGGCGTTCAAAGCGACGCGCCGTACTCTCGCGCATCGGATCGGCATCATAAACGCCATCGACCTTGGTCGCCTTGATCATCAGCTCGGCATTGATCTCGATCGCACGCAGGCTCGCCGCCGAGTCCGTCGTGAAGAACGGGTTGCCGGTACCGGCCGCGAACACCACGATACGCCCCTTTTCCAGATGCCGCACCGCGCGGCGGCGGATGTAATCCTCGCAGACCTGGTTGATGCGGATCGCCGACATCACCCGACAGAAACGCCCCGTGCGTTCGATCGCGTCCTGCAGGGCAAGCGCGTTGATCACCGTGGCCAGCATGCCCATGTGGTCACCGGTCACCCGATCCATTCCGCCCTGAGCCAGCCCCGCACCGCGGAAGATGTTGCCGCCCCCGATCACGATGCCGATCTCGACACCGAGGTTGGACAGCTCCGCAACCTCCCGAGCCACCTGGTCCAGCACCTGCGGATCGACGCCGTAATCCTGAGCGCCCATGAAGGCCTCACCGCTAAGCTTGAGAAGGATGCGCTTGTAGGCGGGCTGGCCGGACTGGCTCATGGGACTCCTTATCGATGAATGAACTCGCACCTGCGATCGGGGACGGCTGACCGCCCTCCCCGACCTGGCAGCCTGAATCCTACAGGCTTTTAGGCGCCACGCGCCTGGGCCATCACTTCCTCGGCGAAATTCTCGACTTTCTTCTCGATTCCTTCGCCCACTTCGTAACGCACGAAACCAGCCGCACGTGCTCCGCGTTCCTTCAGAAGTTGCCCTACGGTCTGCTCGGGATTCTTCACGAAAGGCTGTCCGACCAACGTGACCTCCGCCAGGAATTTGCGGATCCGGCCCTCGATCATCTTCTCGACGATCTCCGGTGGTTTGCCGGAATCCAGCGCCTGGGCCCGGAAGATCTCGCGCTCCTTCTCGACGGTCTCGGTCGGCACTTCGTCGGCGTCGACACAGATCGGACGGCTCGCCGCGATATGCATCGCGAGATCCTTCGCCGTTTCCTCATCACCTTCCGCCATGCTGACCAGTACACCGATCCGGTTGCCGTGCAGGTAAGCACCGAGCGCACCCTCGCTCTGCACGCGGTCGAACCGACGAACCTGGATATTTTCCCCGATTCTGGCCACCAGTGCCGCACGGCGTGACTCCAGGTCCTGGCCGTCGACGTTCACCGCCATCAGCGCCGGCACGTCCGCCGCGTCAGAGGTCAGTGCCGCCTGTGCGCACTCGGAAACGAATTGCCGGAAGTTATCATCCTTGGCGACGAAATCCGTCTCCGAATTGACCTCGATGATCACCCCCGAGGTTCCGTCGATCGCAATCTCGATTCTCCCCTCCGCGGCAATCCGGCCCGCCTTCTTGTCCGCCTTGGCCTGACCGGACTTGCGCATTGCTTCGATCGCAGCCTCGATATCGCCCTGCGTCTCCGTCAAGGCCCTCTTGCACTCCATCATGCCGGCGCCGGTGCGCTCGCGCAGTTCTTTTACTAAAGCAGCAGTAATCTGCATGAAACAAGCTCCTGGGTATGCAACCGACCGCGCGCAAGCGCCGCGGTCGGTCAGAACGGGGTTAGGACGTCGCGCCGGCCTCGGCAGGGGCAAAGTCCTCTTCCTGCACGGCAGTGGCGGTAGCGCCCTTGGCTTCGATGATGCTGTCCGAGATCGCAGCCACGTAGAGCTGGATCGCCCGCATCGCGTCATCATTGCCGGGAATCACGTAATCGACCCCCTCCGGGCTGGCATTCGAATCGACCACGGCCACGACCGGAATACCGCGCTTCTTCGCCTCGGCAACCGCAATTTTCTCGTAACCCACGTCAATCACGAACATGGCGTCGGGCATGCGGTTCATGTCCTTGATGCCGCCGAGACTGCGCTCGAGCTTCTCCTGCTCGCGGATCAGCATCAGACCTTCCTTCTTGTTCAGGCGGTCGATGCTGCCGTCGGCGCGCATCGCCTCGATATCCTTCAAGCGCTTGATCGACTGCTTCACCGTGTTGAAGTTGGTCAGCATGCCGCCCAGCCAGCGGTGGTTCACGAACGGCATGTTGCAGCGCCGCGCCTCTTCACCAACGACTTCCCGCGCCGAGCGCTTGGTGCCGACGAACAGCACCTTGCCGCCATCAGCGGCAACCTTGCCGAGGAAATTCAACGCCTCGTTGAACATCGGCAGGCTTTTTTCGAGGTTGATGATGTGGATCTTGTTGCGTTCGCCGAAGATGTAGGGGGCCATCTTGGGGTGCCAGTAGCGGGTCTGGTGGCCGAAGTGGACACCGGCCTCGAGCATCTGGCGCATGGTAACGAGTGACATTGCGATTCTCCTGGTAAGGGTTGGGCCTCCACGGATCCCGATCTGCAACCCGTCGCGATGGACGAGCACCCAACAGACCGTGTCGATACGTGTGCGGATTTAAGGTTTTCATTGCCCTGAGGGCGCGCGCTTTATAGCATAGAACCCCATTTCAAACCAAGCGCGCGCACTCCGTTTCGTCCGCGTGCAGGATTCGCTCATATGGCTGTAACCATCAAGACCAGGGACGAAATCGAGCGCATGCGGGTGGCCGGAAGGCTGGCGGCACAGGTGCTGGAGATGATCGCTCCGCATGTGAAGGCTGGTGTGACCACGGATGAACTCGACCGCATCTGCCACGAGTACATCGTCGACCATCAACAGGCGATTCCTGCGCCGCTGAATTACCGCGGTTTCCCGAAGTCGATCTGCACATCGGTCAACCATCAGGTCTGCCACGGCATTCCCGGCGATCGCCAGCTGAAGAACGGCGACATCGTCAACATCGACATCACCGTGATCAAGGATGGCTACCATGGCGACACCAGCCAGATGTTCTGCATCGGCAAGCCCGGTATCCAGGCCCTGCGCGCCGTCGAAGTCGCCCGTACCTGCATGTACCTGGGGATCCGGCAGGTGCGGCCCGGGGCTACCCTCGGTGACATCGGCCACGCAATCCAGACCTACGCCGAGGCCAACCGGTGTTCGGTCGTGCGCGAATACTGCGGTCACGGAATCGGCAAGGTCTTCCACGAGGATCCTCAGGTCCTGCACTACGGCAAGCCCGGCACCGGCCTGCGGCTGGAGCCGGGAATGTGCTTCACCATCGAACCCATGATCAACGCCGGCGGTCGCCACACCCGGCTGCTCGCCGATGGCTGGACCGCGGTCACCAAGGACCACAGCCCCTCCGCGCAATGGGAACACACGATCCTGGTCACCGACGATGGCTATGACATCCTGACATTACGCGAGGGCGAAACGCCACCGCAGGCCCTGGCCGCATGAACGCAGGCCCATCGGTCTCGGCCTGGCGAAGGTCGGAGACGCTGATGCCGCCGGGGCTGGATGCGTTGCGCGCCCACCCGGGTGACACGGCACGGTTCCGCGAGTACCGGCGAGCGATGATCGCCACGCTCCATCAGGCCTTCAACGATGGCGCCGACATCGACACGCTGATCCACGGGCATTCGCGCCTGGTGGATACCCTGCTTTCGCTGATCTGGACACAACAGGGGCTGGCACAAGCCCCGGGTCTATGCCTGGTCGCGGTCGGCGGCTATGGGCGCGGCGAATTGCACCCCGGGTCTGACATCGACCTTCTCATTCTCTCGGAAATCGAAACCGAATCCGAACACGCGGACACCATCAGCGAGTTCGTGACGTTTCTCTGGGACATCGGCCTCGAAATCGGTCATAGCGTCCGCAGCCTCGCCGATTGCCAGCAGGAGGCGAGCAACGACATCACGGTCGCGACCAACCTCTTCGAGGCACGGCGGCTGTCGGGTTCGACCGCGTTGTTCGACCGCTTCCGGGAAGCCATGCAGCCTGCCCGGCTCTGGGACTCGCGTGCGTTCTACGCGGCGAAACTTGCCGAGCAACAGGTACGGCATCGGCGCTTTGGCGAGACCGCGTACAGGCTCGAGCCGAACGTGAAGGAAGGCCCGGGTGGACTGCGGGATATCCAGATGATCGGCTGGGTCAGCAAGCGCCATTTCGCTGCGGAGCATCTGCGCGAACTGGTCGACCACGGCTTTCTGCGCGAAGGCGAGTACCGCGACCTGATCGAGGGTCAGCGTTTCCTGTGGAAGGTTCGCTTCGCCCTGCATACCCTCACGGGTCGGCGCGAGGACCGATTGCTGTTCGACCTTCAGCGCGCGCTGGCCAGCACCTTCGGTTTCACCGATCAGCATCAGAATCTGGGTGTCGAACAGTTCATGCAGCGCTATTTTCGCACCATCAGCGAATTGCAGCGCCTGAACGAACTCCTCCTCCAGCACTTCAACGAAGCGATTCTCGAGGACCCTGTCAACCTGAAGGAGGCGAAGCGCATCCACCAGCGTTTCCAGGTCCGCGGCGGCTACCTGGAACTGGTGCAGGATCAGGTCTTCATGATCTATCCGCCGGCCATGCTCGAGGCCTTCCACCTGCTTCAGACCCATCCTGACGTCCAGGGCATCCGGGCTTCGACGATCCGCCTGATCCGTGCCCACCGGCACCTGATCGACGGCCAGTTCCGGCGCGACCCGGTCTGCCGCCGTCTGTTCATGGACATCCTGCGGGCACCGAACGGCATCACCACCGTGCTGCGGCGCATGAACCGGTACGGAGTGCTCGGCGCCTACATCCCCGCATTCGGGCGCATCATCGGCCGCATGCAATACGACCTGTTCCACGCGTTCACCGTCGACGAACACACCCTGAACGTCGTTCGCAATGCACGCCGCCTGTTCATACCCGAATTCCAGCATGAGTTGCCCCTGGCCAGCGCGATCGCCGAGAGCGTTGAACGTCCCGAGCGCCTGATTCTCGGCGCCCTTTTCCATGACATTGCCAAGGGGCGTGGGGGCGATCACTCCGAACTGGGTGCATTGGACGCCCTGCACTTCTGCCAGCACCACGGCATGAGCGACGAGGATTCGGCTCTGGTGAGCTGGCTCGTCCGTTCCCACCTCCTGATGTCCCTGACCGCCCAGCGCAAGGACATCTCGGATCCGGAGGTCATCCTCGGATTCGCGCGCGAGGTCCGCACCCGGGAGCGGCTCGACCTGCTCTACCTGCTGACGATCGCCGATATCCGCGGAACCAACCCGGAGTTGTGGAACAACTGGAAGGATTCGCTGCTGCAAACACTCTACCAGAGCACTCTGACCTTGCTGGAACGCGGGCTCGACACGCCCCCCAACACCGACGAGCAGATTGGCCAGACCTGCAGTGAAGCCCTGCACCTGCTGGCGGAAAAGGGGCTTGACGAGGAGACCGTCGGGGCTATCTGGGACGAATTCGAGGTCGAATACTTCGTGCGGCACTCGGCCGACGAAATCGCATGGCACACACGGGCCCTGGCGGGAATCAAGGAGTCCGATCTCCCGCTCGTGCTGGTGCGGCACGAGACAGCGCGCGGCAGCACGGAAATCTTTGTTTACACCGAAGATCATCCGCGTCTGTTCGCCCGCATCACGACCACCCTGACTCAACTCGGCCTCGACATCGTCGACGCCCGTATCATCACGACCCACGGCGGCCATACCCTGGATACCTTTCTGGTCCTGGAAAGCATGGGGCACGCCGTGGAACCGGGTTTTCGTGTCGACGAGATCCGAGCGACCCTGCGCGAACGCCTGCTCGATCCACGCTGCGATCACAGCGCGATCTCCCGTGCGCTGCCGCGGCGCCTGAAACACTTCGACGTCGCCACACAGATCGACTTCAGCCCCGGATTCACCGGGCAGAGCACCCGTATGCGCGTGCGTGCACTGGACCGTCCGGGTCTGCTTTCGACCATCGGCTGCGTATTCGCCGAGCAGTCGATCAACGTGCGCACCGCGCGCATCAGCACCGCGGGCGAACAGGCCGAGGACCAGTTCCTGCTGTTCAACGCCGATGGCAATGCGCTGACCACGGAGCAGCAGGATCGTCTGCGCACGGAGCTTCTCGAGGAGATCTGAAGCTCGGTCTTGTCCCGCATCCCTCCTTCGCCACCATGCTCCCCGTCGATTCCAGCCTTCCGGCACTACTGAAGGCAATGCATGAACAAGGCGTCGTGCTTCTCCAGGCACCGCCCGGCGCCGGCAAGACCACCCGGGTACCGCCAGCGTTGCTCGCGGCCCCCTGGTGCGACGGAAGGATCCTCGTGCTGGAACCGCGCCGCGTTGCCGCCCGTGCCGCGGCACGACGCATGGCTTCGGAAATGAGCGAACGCGTCGGAGCCACCGTCGGTATCACCACCCGAAACGACCGCAACGTCGGTCCACGCACCCGGATCGAGGTCGTCACCGAGGGCATCCTGAGCAACCGTCTGCAACGGGATCCGGCGCTGGAAGGCACCAGTGTGGTGATCTTCGATGAATTTCACGAACGTAGCCTGCAGGCCGACTTGGGACTGGCGCTGTGTCTGCAGAGCCGAGAGCTGCTACGGCCCGACCTGCGCCTGCTGGTGATGTCCGCCACGCTGGATACCGATCGCCTCGCGACGCTGCTGCATCCGGCCCCGGTGATCCACAGTGAAGGCCGGATGTTCCCGGTTGCCTTACACCACCGAAGCTCCCCTCCAAATCCGCGCGCGCTCGTTCAGACGGTGAGCCACGCCGTGCGCGAGGCCTTGAACCAGTTTCCTGGCAGCCTGCTGGTTTTCCTGCCCGGACGACGCGAGATTGAAGCGGCGTGCACGCTGCTCGAACCGTCCTGCGATGCACAGACACGGGTCGTGCCGCTGCATGGCCAGCTGTCTCCGGAAGCACAGGATATGGCGATTCGCCCCGCCCCCGCCGGAACCCGCAAAATCGTGCTGGCCACCGATATCGCGGAAACGAGCCTGACCATCGAGGGGGTTTCCGTGGTGGTCGATTCCGGGCTCGCACGTCGACCTCGCTTCGACCCCGGCACGGGTCTCACCCGCCTGGAAACGATCCGCGTCAGCCGCGCCAACGCCGAGCAGCGCTGCGGGCGCGCGGGCAGAACCGGACCCGGAACCTGCATTCGGCTCTGGCCCGAAGCCGAACACCAGCGACTGGCGGCTCAGGCCACCCCCGAGATTCTCGAAGCGGACCTGGCCCCTCTCGCGCTGAATCTCGCCTGCTGGGGCGCCTCCGCCGGCGAACTGACCTGGCTCGATGAGCCGCCCGCAGCGGCCCTTTCGCAGGGAAACGAGCTGTTGCAGCAACTCGGCGCTCTCGATGAGCACGGCCGTGTCACCGAACATGGAAAGGCGCTAAATGCCCTGGGCACCCACCCCCGGCTTGCGCACATGCTGCTGGCGGCCCGCGAACGGAAACTCGGCCACACCGCTGCACTGCTCGCCGCACTGCTCGAGGAACGCGACCCGCTGGACCGGGAACTCGCCGGCGCCGACCTCCGCCTGCGCCTGGGCGCGCTGGCGGGACACGCGACCGATCGCGGAAGCATCCGTCCCGCGCTGCGCAAGCGCCTGCTGACACAGGCGCAACGCTGGACGCAACAACTGGGAGTTGGGACGAGCGAGCCGATCGATCCCGAGGCCGCCGGACTGCTGCTCGGGTTCGCCTATCCAGACCGGATCGCCCTGCGTCGCCCAGGCCCCGACGGCCGCTTCCTGTTGGCCAGCGGCCGAGGCGCATTTTTTCCACGTCAGGACGATCTCGCGGAAGCCGCCTGCATCGTTGCCGGCGTGCTGGATTTGGGGCAGCGCGAAGCGATGATCCATCTGGCCGCCCCACTGGACCGGGGAAACCTCACCACGGCATTCCCCAATCTGATCCGGACCCGGGAGCAGATCGATTGGGATCGCGACACCGGCGCGGTCCATGCCAGGAAAGAGGAACGCCTGGGTGCACTGATCCTTTCCAGCCGTCCCCTGCCCGACCCGGACCCCGAGATGGTGAGCGACCTGCTGTTGGCGGAGATCGCGCGCGTCGGGCTCGAGTGCCTGCCATGGACACCCCAGGCGCAGCGACTGCGCCAGCGCATGGCTTTCGCACGCACGATCGAAGGCGGCACCTGGCCCGATGTCGGCGACGAGATACTGGTCAAGGAACTGGCACTGTGGCTGCGCCACTGGGTAAGCGGCATGCGCAGGATGAGTCACCTGCGCGATCTGAATCTGGTGGAAGTGCTGCGAGCCCGACTGGATTGGTCGCAGCAAGTGCGGCTGGACGAAATCGCGCCCTCGCAGATCACCGTGCCCAGCGGCTCGCGCCTGCGGGTCGACTACAGCCGCGAAGACCAGCCGGTACTGGCGGTGCGCATCCAGGAGGTTTTCGGCTGGAACGATACCCCGCGAATCGGTGCGGGCCGAATCCCGCTGACCCTGCATCTGCTGTCACCCGCGCAACGTCCAATCCAGATCACCAGCGACCTCGCCGGTTTCTGGACGCGCACCTACCCCGAAGTCAGAAAGGACCTGAAAGGCCGTTACC
>JAABSN010000348.1 GCA_011390385.1 Thioalkalivibrio nitratireducens
GTCACCGTCACTGTCAATCTTGTCTGCAATCTTGCGCAGAATCTCTTCCTTGGCGGCTTCCAGATCCTCGATACGGCTGGGCTTCTTGCTTGACATACTTGTCTCCTCCCATGAAGACCAAAGGATGAATGTGGCTGCCGGCTTGCCGTCACTTTCCTGTCAGGCGACTCGTTCTCGAGCTAATCAGAACGCATCGCAATCGTCAATCATCAGTTGCACTCAATCGATCTGGAACGAGGCCTCCCCATTCCATTCATGCAGGACGCGATCAACCGATGGCGCGTCCCCAGCGCGGAAGTACAGCTCGTCGGGTTGGTATCCGATCATCGACACGGGCTCGACCCACACCGTCGAAGGGGAACGCGAGCCACAAGCGAGGTGGAGGTCGGCGACATGCAGGTAACCGTTGGCGTTTGCGAAGCGTGGTGTGTCGTAAGTGACGATATGGTTGCCGCCACCGACGGCACTGTGACCACCAAGCAAGTCCGTCTCGTACAGAACGGTGTTGGCGCCCTGGTATCGGAATGCTGCTTCCCAGCCAGCTACGCCGGTGGCCGGGACCGACGTTAGCAGTACATGAATGACGTATGTGTTCGATGCTGACCAGGAGCCAGCGGTCGCCAGGCTACTGCCGTCTGGCGAGGCGAACAGGCCGATGTAAGTGGGCTCGACCAGTGTGTAGGTTCCGCTGAACGTGATCTGGCCATCAGGAAGCAGTGTCTGGTTCTGGGGATTCGCTTGCGGCGGGTCCCACCCGGCGAGTGGTTGCCAGGTGATGGTGTACTCCCCAGCCGGTAGGTCCTGCATGGTCAGGCTGCCGAAGCCAGAAGTCTGATACGAATCCGGCCCGGATAACGCCCACGCTGGAGTGATCGACGATGGCGCCGCCTGGATCGTAACTGTTCCGGTTTCCGATCCTGCCGCGATATAAGTACCCGTCACGCTGGCTGTCCCGCCATCGGTGACGGTTGCGGTGGCCGGGTTCGGAGTCGGCATCATCCAGCCGGCCACACTCCCCCAGGTCAGGCTGTAAATACCGACACCCAGATTGTCCAGGGTGGTGGGGCCGCTTCCCTGCTCCTGGTATCCATCCGGTCCCGATATCGACCAGGGTGGGTTCAGGGAGTCCGGTCGGGGATCGATCACCAACGCACCTGACCCCGGCGCTGTGATGTAGGTATAGGTTCCGCTGGCCGTGGCCTCCGCTCCCTCCGCAACCGTCACGTTCATCGGGTTGGGCAGCGGTGAGGTCCAGCCCGCGACGCTACCCCAGGTCAAGGTATACGTGCCCACCGCCAGGAAGGTCAGCGACGCATCGCCGACATCGCTCCGCTGGTAGGAATCGGGACCGGTCAGGGTCCAGGGGGCCGCTATTGCGTCCGGCACCGCATCGATCTGGAGGCTACCGAGTGGGGCGTTGGCCTGGTAGCTGCCACGGAATGAGAGTTGCCCTCGGCGCTCCAGTTCCGCCGTGACGGTCGCGGGGGTCGGCACGGACCAGCCGGCGCGCGTGGACCAGGTCACCGTATAGGGTCCTGCAGGCAACGTCTCGATCTCCGCCGAGCCGATCCCCTCGCGACGCCAGCCGTCGGGACCGGCCAGGGTCCAGCCCGCGTCGAGGCCGGTCGGCTCGATGACCAGGCCGATGGATCCGGCCAGCTCAGGGTGCCAGGGGTTAACCGGTCCTTCCTCGGCGCAAGAGACCAGGACAGCGATCAGACCGGCCAGAAGGAGCACCAGCCCCTGCCTCGCAATGGCCGCCGGCCGCCTCACCAGGAGAACCTCACGGTATGTGCTACCGAGATCCCGGGCATGGGCGGTCGGTGCTTGCCTACAGTCTCCGCCGAGCCAAGTGTCAGGTACTCCACGTCGCTCCCCGGGCCGCCGAACATGCGGTAGAGGCGCCAGGCCACCAGTACCCCTGCGACCCCGATCGCGACGTTGCGCCGCGAGATATTCGCCTCGTAATCGTCCCAGGTCGACACCGCGGCGTCGGCGCCATCGGCGTCCAGGTGGTCGTCATGATCAGCGTCCGCAGCGACGTGGAAATACGTCCCCGTCAAAGCGGCCGCAGCGGCACCTAGCAACAGATACCGATTCCTGCGGGCGTACCCGGCCGTGGCCTCTCGATGACGCTGTCGGTCTTCCTGGGCCAGACGATGGTGATCACGATCGGCGTCCGGCAGTACCAGCGCCAGCTGCGCTGCGGCCTGACGTAGAGCTGGCTCAAGTTCAACCGTACTGGTGGCCCCGACCTGTTCAGCGGCCAGCAGGTTCGCCGAACGGGTATCGTGAAGCTCGAGGCTAACCCGCATTTCGCCAGCCAGTCGAGTGATTCGACCGGTGACGATGTAGTCACAACCGATGCGCCTTCCCGCCTCGACGGCACAACTCCCAACGCAGCTGGCGAGATCGACATCCTCCGGCAGCAACTCGAAGATGTTCTCCCGGGTCATCATCACGTAATGCGCCACGGGCAGGACATCACGGATCGAGGCCCGGACGGCGTCACTGAGATACTGAGCCTCTTCGCGCTCGACCAAGCCCAGGGAGTCATCTAGATCCAGGGCCGCGAGGCGCGCGCCCGTACCGAACGTTGCGGGCGTGGATGATGAGAGTCGACGTGACCCGGAATCCGCCGCACCAGCCTCAGTGGTGCTAGTCCACAGCAAAACCAGACTCAAGAACAACCAGATGCGCACGGAACAACTCCATGGGGTCGAGGCAGGTCGCAGTGCCTGGTAAGCCGCTCAAAGTAGGTATGTCGACCGGATCGATCGGCCGTTTAGCCCGGAAAACCCAGAAATCTCGGATGACGAAAGTCTCCCTCGTCGTTTGACGTTATTTCGTCACCGACGAATACAGCAACGAAAAAGGGATTAATTGGGGAACCAAGCTGTAGGTAGATCCTCGCGAGCATTATCCCTAGCCGTCGTTTCTGCTCGCCCGGGCGACGACCGCGAGATCCCAACCGCCACCTTCCCGATCTTTGCATTGATAATCTTCAAATCCGTGTCATTGACCGCCTGGGGTCAGTCCGACTTACTATAAGAAATGCTTCGACGGGCTCTCTTGGGCCAGCGGCTTCAAGGGCGGGAGCGATCTTGGCGTGCTGTTCAAATTCTTGGAGACCACTTCTTCAGACTACATTGTCCGGCCTTGAAATCGGTCATATTCGGCGGTATACTCAAGTCGAATTGGATAACCAGTCTATGACGGACGACCGTTAACGAAGAGATGAGACAATATGCTGAACCAAGATATATCAAGTTCTGATCAACAGGGAAAATCTATTGGAAGCACGACTAGAGCACTAACAGTTACAAGGCAAAATTTCGTTGAATTAGGGAAAGAGTTGAGCAGGGCATCTCAGCTGAGAGTGAAGCTTTCATGTCGACTCCAAAATGCT
>JAABSN010000349.1 GCA_011390385.1 Thioalkalivibrio nitratireducens
ATGTCTCGCCAGTTCCCTTCGTAGTTGAGCAGGTGATTGCCATATTCGTCCTTGAGACGGATGGCGAACTGGTTCCAGGGGCGGCTGGGATCGCCATGGCGGCGACCGAAGGTGATCGGCAGGTATTCGCCCGCGAGGCGTCGCAGCTGCGCATCCCCCTCCTCGGCGACGACCGACGAGAGCTCGTCAAAGCCAAGCTGCTCCGGTAAGCGGCCCAGAAGATCCTTGTTCCGCGCGTAGGTGGCACGGTTGAAGTGCCGGATCGTTTCCGCGAAATCCCTCGAGAGCACGCGGTACTGGTCGTGGAAAACACCGCCCCTCAGGATGTTGAACAGCACGTTCGCATAGTGATGCACCGCGACCGTTTCCTCGGCGGCGGCCTGGAAACCGTCGCCGCTGGCGACGATCCTTGCCAGGTGATCCGAACCCTCGTGCACGTCCCGAAGGATCGCTTCGCTGAGTGTTGCAGGTGCGCTCAACTCCTGGCGAAGCGCGACGACATCTTTCTGCGTTTGTTGTGTATCAGCGACGATCTGCCAGCAGTGCCTTTGCTGTGCGTGCATCTCAAGCATGGCATTGACCAGGTAAGCCCCCCGGATGCCGCGCTTGTGCGCTTCCTGCTCCAGTGTCTTGCCTTCGCGAAACGCTTGGATCTGCCTGGAAGAGATCATGACCTTCTTGTGGTCCAGGCCAAGACAGAAAACGGTTGTCGCTTTGAGCGATTCACTGGGTTCCGCGCGGTCCGTGATGGCAGAGTAAAGCGTCATGACGCCGAGGCCGGTGGACTCGTCGAGTTCCGTCCACTTGTAGGCATCGACAAGGTTGCTGACATTGGTCTGGGTGAACAGCGGCGTGTCCGCGGGCAGGATGTTCTGCAGACCGTCGAGGATCTCGACGCGCAAGTCATCTTCGCCCAGGTTCGCCAGTTCACATTGGCGCAGGAAACCGTAACGGCTGCTCGTCATCCATGTGTAACGAAAGCCGAGTTGCAGGTCATGGTTGATTTCTTCGAAGCAGAGCTTGTTGCCCAGCGTGTTCTTGTAGATGTTCCGGCTGATGCGGTAACGACCGACCTGTTCGCGGTTGAACGGCTCCCAGAGCGTGGACCCCTGTCCGCCATCGATCCGCAGCAAGGTCCTGGCGCCGGTATGTGGTGTGCTTTCGTGGATCTTGTCCACGGTGACATACGGGAACAGGGCGGTGCGCGGTGAGACCCGACCGGCGGTCAACCCGCCGGTGGAAGAGGCGAACAGCCAGTGATCGTCATTCGACACGACGCTGATAAAGAACGGCGACATCGCGTCGACGTTGAAGATCGCGTAATAGCGCTCGCCGTCCAAATCAACGAATTCACCATGGACGCGCCGCGGGTCTTCTTCGTGCTGACGCGGGCGTCTGCTGCGGTGCAGCACCGTCTCGCCGTCATCATCATGGATATTGATGTCGATGTCGATTTCCCCCGGGATGGACCGCTCGTGACCTGCTTGTGCGCCTGTTGACGGTCTCGCTGGTCGGGACGGACATTGTTTTGTTCCCGCCATTATTCTAGTCAATGTTGACAGCGCTGTCAGCACCATTTATACGTTAGCCCCATGAATGCCGCCAGCCGACTGTTGAAGGTGTCGTCCGCCATCCTGGCGCCGGTCCTTTGTCACGGGACGGCACAGGCCGACACAACGGTCTGGGCGGTCAATATCGGGGGGCCGGAATACCTGGCGACGGACGGCACGCTTTACGAGGCAGAGTCGCCGCAGAGCGGCGTCAGCGGTGGCAGCACGGGACGCCTCGAGACGGTCAAGGGTTCGCAGGATCCGCTGCTTTACCGGACTTTTCGCGAAGGCGCCGTGAAGATCGCTCAACCCTTGGCTCCCGGCACCTACGACGTGACTTTTCATTTTGCGGAACATGAAAAGCTGGGCGGGGGCGAACGTTTGTTCGATGCGCTTATCGAGAACGCTCCGGTGATCGAGGGGCTGGACGTCATGCGGACGCGCGATGGCAAAGTCGAGTCGGCGCTGACGGTGACGATCCCGGGCGTGGAGATCACCGACGGCGAGCTGAACGTCGCGTTCACGCCGAAGTTGCGAGAGCCGGTTCTCAGCGCTTTGGTGGTACGGCACCCGGCTGGGCGTGGCAACGGCTGGAAGCTCGCCTGGAGTGACGAGTTCGAACGCGACGGCGCGGTGGACCCGTCCAAATGGAGCATCGACGAGTGGCCGGCAAGGGTGGTTAACGACGAGGACCAGGCGTACACCGCCCGTCCGGAAAACCTGCGGGTAGAGGAGGGCCACCTGGTCATTGAAGCGCACAAGGAAGATTACGAGGGCGCCTCGTACACCTCGGGCCGAATCCACAGCCGTGGCAAGGGTGATTTTCTGTACGGGCGTTTCGAGGTGCGGGCGAAGCTCCCGCGGGGCAAGGGAACCTGGGCGGCGGCATGGATGTTGCCGAGCGACCCCTTCCGCTATGCCACGAGTTGCGAGAACGGCGATACCTGGCAGGGCAGCGAGACCTGCGACGCCTGGCCGAACTCTGGCGAGATGGACATCCTCGAGCACGTCGGGTACGAGATGGGCCATGTGCACGGCACCGTGCATAACCGGGCTTATTACTGGATCAACTGGGAACAGCGCAAGGGAAGGATCCTGCTCGACAAAGTCGACGAGCAATTCCATGTCTATGCTCTGGAATGGTCGCCGGAGCGGGTTGACGTGTTCGTGGACGACACGCTTTATTTCACCTACGTCAACGAGCAGGCCGGCTGGCAGTCCTGGCCCTACGATCATCCCTTCCACCTGATTCTGAATATCGCGGTCGGTGGCGCTTGGGGGCGTGCCGGGGGCGGCATCGACGATGCCATCTTCCCGCAGCGGATGCTGGTCGATTACGTGCGTGTCTACGAGCGGACGGTTGCGGAGTGAGTGAGCGGGTGGTTCACGCCGTGATCGAGGCGCGCAATCGCGCGCAGCCTGCCGCCAGGTCAGAAATCGCGTGCCAGTCGTGCGCTCGCACGAGCCTGGCCGGCACCATCCAGGACCCGCCGACCGTAATCACGTTGTCCAGCGCGAGGTAGTCAGCCGCATTGTCCGGGTTGATGCCGCCCGTGGGGCAAAACCTCGCCTGTGAGAAGGGTCCGGCGAAGGCCTTCAAGGCCTCGATGCCGCCCGCGGCCTGCGCGGGAAAGAATTTGAAGCGCCGGTGGTCGTGCGCAAGGCCTTCCATCAGTTCGCTGGCGGTCGCGATCCCGGGCAGCAAAGGAATACTCGCGCCGGCCGCTGCGTTATAGAGCGACTCGTTCGCACCGGGGGAAATGGCGAATCGCGCGCCTGCCTCGATCACCCTGTCCAGGTCGCAGGCCCCGAGCACGGTCCCCGCGCCGACGATGGCTGCCGGCACCTCCGTAC
>JAABSN010000350.1 GCA_011390385.1 Thioalkalivibrio nitratireducens
AGTCCGGTCGGAGACCATCCTGCGCCACGGAACGGATCCGTACCGCGAGGTTGTCCAGGTCGCCAACGAGAAACACGCGGATGTCATCGTGATTGGCCGTCGCACACGCAGCGACCTCGCTCGTCTGATGGTCGGTGACTCCACCGCCAAGGTCATCGGATTGGCGACCTGCAGCGTGCTGGTGGTCCCGCGCGGAACCAGCATGCCGGAAAAGGGCATCCTCGTGGCGACAGACGGGTCCCGTCTTGGCGATGCTGCCGCCCACTCCGCGGTACGTCTGGTCGGAAAATGCGCCCTGCCACTGACCGCGATCACGGTGGTTCCAGCTGACGGCGATAACGAAACACAGGCCGAAGCGAAGGCTGCGGTCGAACGCGTCAGAAAGGCCGCGGCCGAGCAACAGATCGAGGTTGACGCCATGCTCGAGCACGGGCGCCGCCCCGACGAGGTCATCATCGAGATGGCAAAACGCAAGACGGCAGACATGATCATTGTCGGTAGCCACGGCCGCACGGGGCTGAGCCGCCTGCTGATGGGCAGCGTGTCAGAGCGCGTGGTCGGCAATGCCACCTGCCCCGTGCTGGTGGTCAAGGCCTCCATGTAACATCCAGCGACCAGGGGGCTGGCCTCCCAGGTCGTCGCTCCGTTGCGATTTACCCGCCCTTGCGCCGGTAGAGGAAATCGCTGACCCGATGCCCGAGGCGCTCCCCGCGCAGCTCGAACCGGGTCGCCGGCCGGTGACCCGGCCGCTCGGGGGCCGGCTGCGGCCCGTCCGGCACGAAAAGGTCGGGCAACGCGTTCAGAACGGCCTGCATCTGCATGGCATAGTCTTCCCAGTCCGTCGCCAGATGCAGCCTCCCTTTGGCGTGCAGTCGGGATGCCAGCAAACGCATGAAATCCGGCTGAATCAACCGGCGCTTGTGATGACGCTTCTTGTGCCAGGGATCAGGGAAGAAGATCTGAATTTCATCCAGGCTGTCCGGGGCGATACGGTGTTCGAGCACGCCGACCGCGTCTTCGTTGAAGATACGGACATTGTAGAGCCCGCGCCGCTCGATCTCTCCGAGCAGATGCCCGACCCCCGGTCGATGTACCTCGACACCGATGAAATCCCGGTCGGGCAATCGCTCCGCCTGCGCGGCAAGGCTCTCGCCATTCCCGAAGCCGATTTCGAGGGTTACCGGTGCCATGCGCCCGAAGATCGAACCGAGATCGGCCATCTCGCCGCCGGGAGCAACCCCGAAGCGCGGCCAGAGCAACTCAAGCGCCCGTCGCTGACCCGCGGTCAGGCGGCCCTCTCGGCGCACGAAGCTTCTGACCCGTCGGTTCCATGCGGCGGGATCCTGCAACCCGGGACCCGTCATCGGCTCAGGTAAAAAAGTAACCGGTTTCGGGCGAGGACGCACTGGCATGCGGCTTCGGCGCCATGCGTCCGGCGCGGAAGGCCTCGCGCCCCGCCATGATCGCGTGTTTCATTGCGCTGGCCATCAGCGCCGGATCACGCGCCAGGGCGATCGCGGTGTTCATCAGGACCCCGTCACAGCCGAGCTCCATCGCGATTGCGGCATCCGAAGCGGTTCCGACCCCTGCATCGACCAGTACCGGAACCCGCGCATTCGCGACGATTTCAAGGATATTGTAGCGATTCTGGATTCCAAGACCCGAACCAATCGGTGCTGCCAGCGGCATCACCGCCTTGCAGCCGATCTCTTCGAGGCGCCGCGCCAACAGCGGATCGTCGGTGGTGTAGACCATTACATCGAAACCCTCGGCGACCAGAGTCTCCGCGGCAACCACGGTCTGGAAGGCATCCGGATACAGCGTTTTCTGGTCGCCCAGCACCTCGAGCTTCACCAGGTTATGCCCATCCAGCAGCTCCCGCGCCAGCCGGCAGGTCCGGACCGCATCCTCGGCGCTGTAACAGCCTGCGGTATTGGGAAGCAGCGTGTAGCGTGCTGGTGGAATCACGTCCAGCAGGTTCGGCTCACCGGGGTTCTGGCCGATATTGCTGCGCCGGATCGCCACGGTAACGATCTCGGCGCCGCTGGCCTCGATCGCCCGCCCGGTTTCGTCGAGATCCTTGTACTTCCCGGTGCCCACGAGCAGGCGTGAAGTGAAGGAGCGGTCGCCGATCCGGAAGGTATCGGCTGGGTCATTGACATCCACGGAGGTCATTCGAATCCTGGGCTGTGTGGGTTTTGAGGTCAGCCGCCGCCGATCGCCTGGACGATCTCGACACGATCGCCAGGAGCGAGACGGAAGCCGGCATGTTCGCTGCGCGGTACCAGTTCCTGATTGACTTCGACGGCAAGCCGCCGCCCTCCCAGGCCGAGGGACGCAATCAGATGGCCCAGCGTAAAGCCATCGCCCATGGCCGATGCCTCGAGGTCATAGGGTTCGCCGTTCAGCTGAATCTGCATGAATCACCCGGATCGCGCATTGAGTGCCGGCCTGCAAGCGCATACAATCCCGACTCAGCGCGGGTGTAGTTCAATGGTAGAACGGGAGCTTCCCAAGCTCTTAATGTGGGTTCGATTCCCATCACCCGCTCCAAACTCTTGCTGTATCTGGCCACTTCCGAATTCTACCACCGCCTGTCGCGCCTCGCGATGATGGGCCTCCGCGACCGACCCCGCCCGGCAATAAGAACTAGACTTTGTCTAATCCCCTGTTATACTCGGGGTGCATGAATGCGAATCCTGATCAATCAGAGCGGTTGCCCCGCACAGAGGCGGAGGCGCTTCTCGAGCGCCATGGCATTGTGCCGACAGAACAGCGGCTGGAAATCGCGCGGCTGCTCTTCGCCCGCCACCAGCACCTGAGCGCGGAACAGATTCTTGCCAACCTGAGCCGCCAGGCCAGCAGGGTCTCCAAGGCAACGGTCTACAACACGCTCAAGCTTTTCGCCGAAACCGGGCTCGTCCGCGAAGTCATCATCGACTCGGCGAAGCGCTTCTACGACTCCAATCCCGATCCGCATCATCACCTGTTCCATACGGATTCAGGAAAACTCGAGGACGTCGCACCGACGAAGGTCGCGATCAGCGACCTGCCCGCGCTGTCGCCGTCCATGGAGATCCTCGGCGTCGACGTCGTGATCCGCGTGGGACCACGCAAATCGGGACCTGTCTAACGTCAAGGAACCTGCGTAGGGTGCTGTGAGGCGAAGCCGAACCGCACCGATACCACGCAGGCCCTGACCCAGGTTCCCGGGCCGCGACCGGTGCAGTTCGCTGCGCTCATTGGCACCCTACGGCTTTCACGACCGGGGATGGCCGCCGGCGCACCGTTAAAGAAGCCGCGTAGGGTGCTGTGAGGCGAAGCCGAACCGCACCGATACCACGCAGGCCCTGACCCAGGTTCCCGGGCCGCGACCGGTGCAATTCGCTGCGCTCATTGGCAC
>JAABSN010000351.1 GCA_011390385.1 Thioalkalivibrio nitratireducens
GAGCTGATTGCCAATATGCTGGGGGTACGCCGCGAGGGGGTTACAGAGGCGGCGGGGAAGCTGCAGAAGCTCGGTGTCATAACCTACAGGCGCGGCCATATACAGGTTCTGGACCGACCGCGACTTGAAGAACTCAGCTGTGAATGCTACCGGGTAGTCAAGAGGGAAACCGACCGATTACTGGCCGGGACAGCCAAAACACATTGACTCCGTACGGTTTTGTGGGCTGGCGTACAGACCGGCATGATTTTACGGCGCTACCCTGTTTGACATGGGTGATACCGCAAACACATTCAAGTCCCGTGCGTTCTGGCCCGTGGCTTACGCCATCCCGTCCGCAATCGGCCCGGCCTGCCCACGCTGCGACAGGTCTCTGGTCCGGATTCGGCGGCGACCTCTGGATAGGCTTCTGAGCCTGGCGCTGCCCGTCAGGCGCTACAAGTGCCACCAGTACACAAAAGGTCAGCAATGTACCTGGGAGGGGCTCCTGCGCTTCGAGTCGAGTCCGGCAGCGGCCATCCCGGAACATTCTGCAGCTACCGGGGACGCGTTCGGTGATGTCTCCTTTGAAGACATGGCACAAATCACTCTCGACGCCATCGGCGACGCGGTGCTTGTCGTCGATCCGCAAGGCAAGGTCATCTATCTCAACAGGGTAGCCGAAACCCTGACCGGCTGGTCCAGCGATTCCGCACTCGGTCGTGCGGTCGAGGACGTCTTTTGTATTGTCGACGGCACCACCCGAGAGCGCGAGGCCAGTCCCTCTCTGCGCGCCATCAACGAGGACCGGATCGTGGAACTGGCCCTGGGCAGCGTGCTGATCCGGCGCGACGGTAGCGATCTTGCGATCGAGGATTCAGCAGCACCTATCCGTAGCCGTCGGGGAAACATGGCCGGTGCCGTGATTGTTTTCCATGACGCGCGCCAGTCGCAAGCCGTGATAGAAAGGATGAGCCATCTCGCCCAGCACGATGCCCTGACCTGCCTGCCCAATCGAGTGCTGCTAAGGGAGCGGCTCAACCAGGCCATAGGCATGGCAGATCGGCACGGCAAGCAGCTCGCGCTGTTGTTTCTGGATCTCGACTATTTCAAGCAAATCAACGATTCCCATGGCCACGCGATCGGCGATCAATTGTTGCGAGAGGTCGCTGTCGACATCCAGGCCTGCGTCCGTGCCACCGATACCGTCAGTCGCCACGGTGGTGACGAGTTCGTTATCCTGTTGACCGAAATCGAAGACATGCGGGACTCGGCCCAGGTTGCCGAGAAACTGCTGGCCAGGTTCGCGCTGCCACGCACTATCAACGGTCGCGATCTCCAGATCTCCCTGAGCATCGGCATCAGCGTCTACCCGGAAAACGGCCTTGACGCGGATACCTTGATGCAGAACGCGGATAACGCCATGTACGCCGCCAAGGGCAACGGTCGCAACAGTTACCACATCTTCCAGCAGACCCAGGAACAGACACTGGCGGTCTCGGAACCCTGAACCGGACCCTGTCACGGGTACAGGCGCAGGATGCCCGATTCCCCGGTCATGTCACCGATCACCCAGATCTGCTCGAAGGGGTGCGCCGGCGGCAGGGACACGCGATGCAGGCATTGCTTCAGATCATCCGTGGACCAGAGGGGATTGGCATTGCGAATCACCAGCCAGACCCGGTCGCTGTGGTAGGTCTTTCCGGACTTGCTGGTGAGCACCGCGTTGAGCGCGGTTAGCAGGCGATCGCCCACCGGCACCTGGATAAGCCGGTGCAGCGCTTCCAGCGTGCGGATATTGGCGGCGCGACCGAGAATCAGCTTGGCCTCCTCCTCGCTGCCGTAGATGTGGGCGATCTCCAGATCCATGCGGTCGCCGTCGAGATAGCAGGAAACGTCGGGCTTGCTGGGCTCATTGTGCCAGATGTGACGCATGGGCAAACCACTGCGCTCTTCGTACAGGCGCATGAAAATCCGGGCCGCATCATGCTCCAGCTCGATCTTTTCCCTTGTGCTGTTGTTCACTCGGGGGCTCTCGTCAAAGCGGTTGACTGGCCCTGACCCGCGCGGGTGCGGCAAAGCTGTCTGCGCGCGCGTGCTCCCAGAACAGGTCGAACACGACATGACCATGGCCCTCCGCGCCGGGGGACTCGAGCAACTGGCCCCGACGCAGAGCCGGGTAAAGCTGCCCCAGGGCGCTCACCTGGGTTTGGGAGACGCGGCGAATCACGTGCTCCGGACCCAGCTTTTCCGGGTGCTCTACCCCGGCAGCCATCAGCAGGTCGCGCAGGGCCCGGAGGGTATTCTGCTGGAAATTGCAGACCCGGGTGGCCTTGTCCCCAGGCACCAGGCCGCGCTGGCGACCATGATCCTGCGTAGCCACACCGGTGGGGCAACGATCGGTATGGCAACTCCGGGATTGAATGCAGCCCAGCGCGAACATGAACCCGCGCGCAGCGTTGCACCAGTCGGCGCCGACGGCCAGAGTGCGGGCGAGATCGAAAGCGCTGACAATCTTGCCAGCGGCGGCAACACGCACACGGTCGCGCAGGTCCAGGCCCACCAGGGTGTTGTGCACCAGCATCAGGCCCTCGCGCATGGGCACACCGACGTGATCAGTAAACTCCAGTGGCGCGGCACCGGTCCCGCCCTCGCCGCCATCGACAACGATGAAATCCGGCACCAGACCCGTCTCCTGCATGGCACGGGCGATGGCAAACCACTCCCAGGGATGGCCAATGGCAAGCTTGAACCCTGTCGGCTTGCCACCGGAGAGCTCGCGCAGTCGCGCCACGAACTGCAACAATTCGATGGGCGTGGAGAATGCCGAGTGCGCCGCCGGGGAATGGCAATCCTGGCCCTCCGGCACGCCGCGGGTACTGGCGATCTCGCCGGTTACCTTGGGCCCGGGTAGCAGCCCCCCCTGCCCCGGCTTGGCGCCCTGGGACAGCTTCAGCTCGATCATCTTCACCTGGGGTTCGCAGGCGTTGGCGACAAAACGCTCCTCACTGAAGCGCCCGTCCGCATCACGACAACCGAAGTAACCGGTACCGATCTCCCAGACCAGGTCACCACCGTGTTCGCGATGATAGGGTGAAATTCCGCCTTCCCCCGTATCGTGGTAGAACCCGCCCCTGTGGGCACCGGCGTTGAGCGCACGAATTGCGTTGGCGGACAGTGCGCCAAAACTCATCGCGGAGATATTGAACACGCTGGCGCTGTAGGGCTGGGCAAGCCCCTCGCCAACGGTCACCCGAAAATCATGATCGGCAATGTGAACCGGCTGCAGGGAGTGGTTGATCCACTCATAGTCGCTGCGATAGACATTCTCCAGCGTGCCGAACGGGCGCTTGTCCAGATCCGATTTGGCGCGCTGGTAGACGATGGAGCGTTGGCGCCGGGAGAAAGGCA
>JAABSN010000352.1 GCA_011390385.1 Thioalkalivibrio nitratireducens
AACTGTGTCGCTGGCTGCTGCTGTCGCTGGACCGGCTTCCAGGCAACGAGCTGTTGATGACCCAGGAGCTGATCGCGAACATGCTGGGCGTGCGCCGCGAGGGCGTCACCGAGGCCGCCGGCAAGCTGCACAAGCTGGGCGTGATCGATTACCGTCGCGGACACATCACGGTGCTGGACCGTGCCAGACTCGAGACCCTGGTTTGCGAGTGCTACGAGGTGGTCAAGTTTGAATCGGATCGCTTGCTGCCGTGGAGTCCTCGTCGCCGGGCCTGACTCCCTCCTTTTCACCGCTTCCTTATTCGTTGCCCGTTTCATGGGGTTGGAGTGGGTCGCTGGTTGAGCCACGAAACCAGGACTTGACCAGGGATACGAAAACGCCGCCCGTGAGCATGCCCAGAAAGTAGACCACGATGACCAGAACAGACAGCGGTAGTGTCAGACGCAAGGTGACAAAATGGACCGTCACCGTCGGCAGGTTCTGAATCGTGAAGACCAGAACGATCGCGCTGACGAGAACGATCAGAGACATGTAGACATAGCGCATGAAGACCTCCTTATTTCACATCCATATTTTCGAATCCCGAGGGACGTGACCCGATGCACCCCGACTGGGGCGCGGCCAGATCGCGTGCACCACATGATAGTCCCCCCGGTCGGCTGCCGAGTTCATGCAGTCGGCGGGGAACACCTGGCCCAGCCGCTCCGGGGGTTCGTCTCGGGCTGTACCGGCACCCAGCGTCAAGACCGCCAGCATACCGAGCATCGGGCCAACTGCATTCATCGATTTCATGACCTGACTCCTGCGTGGCTGGAAGAGGAGTGCGGGATGGCCAACTCACCGCCATGGGGTGCCGTTGCTGCCCAGCGCCCAACCGTGTCATAGGCACTGCACACGGACGACACGCTGAAAAAGGCGGAAAGGCCCTTTTCCAGCGGGCCGCTGGCGGGGCGTCCCTGCCCCACTTGCGTTCACCGATTCATTACAGCCGGCGCGAAACCAAGCTCCGACGCGTCGACGCTCTTCACGCCGCGCAGTTCCCGGGCCAGTTCCACCGCGAGTTCGCGCTCCGCTTCGCTGTCGACCCGGCCGCTCAGCGCGACGACACCGTCGTCGGTCGTCACCGATACATCCCCACTGGAAACACCGCTTGACCACAAGAAGGTGGACTTCACCTTGGTCGTGATCCAGGCGTCGGTGATAAAGTCCCCGGTATCCTCCGCAACCTCCCGACTCTTGTCCATGAAGGCCTCAGCGCCACCCGTCTCCGTGACTTCCAGCTGGTTGTCCACCGACACGACGCCGTTGGTATCCGCAGCCAGTCGTCCGGCGAGATCCCTGGCATCCTCGGACTCGGCCGTTCCCTCCAGTGTGACCTTGCCGAACGAAGTACTCACTTCCGTGTCCAGCGCATCCGCGTGCCGCGTCCACATCAGCTTGGATTTGACCGCTGCAGTGATCGTGGCATCGGTGATCCGATCGCCAAAACGACGGGTCTCAGCGTCCGGACGGACGTAATCCGCGTCGATCACGAGTTGGTTGTCCACTTCCGTGACACCCTCCACGTTCCGCGCGAACTGTTCCGCCAGTTCCTTGTTGATGTCCTCCGGGACCGCTCCAGTCAGCGTGGCCCTGCCGTCGCGCACCGACACCTCGATGTCGCCGCGCCGCAGATGCGGGCTCAGGGCATAGGTCGTCGAGATCCGGGACTCCAACCGCGCATCATTCACGTTGGTCGACATTGAATCCTGCGCAACGACACCGCTCGTGGCGCCCAGTGCGAGTGCAACACCCGATGCGATGATCAGTTTCCGAAATTTGGTGTTCATGGTGTATCTCCATTTTCAAAAAGGATTGTGGCTTGCTTCGATCTTCGACCCGGCGCATGGCTGGTGCCGCAGCGCACGGTTACGATTGGGATCAGGCACTGCCCAGCGATGCCGGGCGTGGTGATCTCGAACGGCCCAATCACCTTCCATGAGTTGGCCGCATCGTCAGAATGACGAACTTTCGGGGCAGCGTCGGTACGCTAGGGCACGTAGTGGCAGGGCACTAGTACATCGATCCTCGCTGCGGCACTCCCATCATGCCGGGGCGGCTCCCGCCATGTTCGTCGATGATGCGTGGGTCAACCTGCGGCCCGTTGATCATGGGCGGGGCGGCCTGCGCGCCAGCGTTGAAGGCCGGTTCGCCCGCCGTCTTTTCGGTGGGCACAGGCATCACCTGTGCCAATACGAACGGCGCAAAAGCGATGCTGGCAATCACCGCAGCAGCCAGTATTGATTTGTTGATCATGATGTTTCCTCGGTGTGATTGAATGTTTGCCTTGAGACGATCACTTGCGTTCGCCAGTCTCTGCACGGATGGCGCACGAATCACATCTCATCATCTCCTCCAATCGCGCCGCTGGCGCGGTGCTCATCTGGAGGTGGCGGATTGGCAATACATCTCAATCTACACCCAGCCACCGTCAGCGTCGGTGCGCAGGCCCACGTAGCTGGCCCGTCCTCTGGGCGCCGTTGCGTAAGCTCAGGGGCCTGAAGTCGGTCGTGCCCCGACCGGCCGGATGATCACCCGGTGGGTTGCTGACGCAGCGTTGATTCCAGCCTCTTCGTCTCTGTGATGTCGACCAGGGTGATCACCACTCCGTCGATCACGTTGTCCAGCCTGCGGTAGGGCATGATGCGTACCGTGAACCAGCGGCCGTCGTCGGTCGTGATCTGCTTCTCCGAGAAGGCCAGGGTGCGCAGGGTCTCACTCGCGTCGTCGTGCAGACCTGGGTATTGCAGGCTGGTGGCCAGGTCACTGAGCGGCCGGCCAATGTCACCTTCCCGGAGACGGAAGATCTTGGCAGCCCGATCGGTATAGCGCCGAACGTTCAGGTTCTGGTCCAGGAACAGGATGGCGATCTCGATGCTGTTCAGGACGTTCTGCATGTCACTCTGCGCAAGCGCGAGATCGTCCAGCTTGGCCTGCAGCTCGGTGTTGATCGTTTGCAGTTCCTCGTTCATGGACTGCATCTCTTCCTTCGAGCTGTTGAGCTCCTCGTTGGTCGATTGCAGTTCCTCGTTGGTCGACTGCAGTTCCTCGTTGGCAGATTGAAGTTCTTCCCGCGACGCGCGCGCCTCCTCGCGCAACGACTCGATCTCGGCCCGGTACTGCTGCAATTCGGCGGCGTGAGTTGCCGGCCGCACACGCTTGTCCCTGCGCCGGCCCCGCACGATCGCGCTCGGACCCAGATCACGGAAAACGATCATCGTCATCCCCCGCAGGGGGGGGACGTCGTGGAACCCCTGCACAGTCACATCGACGCGCTGCACACCACTGGGCGTGGACACCTCAAGGCCATGCAGGTGCAGGGGATCGCTCCTCGTGGCAGCCTTTTTC
>JAABSN010000353.1 GCA_011390385.1 Thioalkalivibrio nitratireducens
ATACAGAGTACAACCCCGATTGCCGGTCCCGGCGCTTGCCGTGACCCCCGCAGCGACAGCACCCCTGCCGCCGCTGCTGAAAGCCTACCTTCGGTTGGGCGCCTGGATCTGCGGCGAGGCCTGCTGGGATCCGGATTTCGGCGTTGCCGACGTGTTCATTCTGCTGGATATCAAGCAGGTTCCGGGCCGTTATCGCCGGCATTTCCTGCGTGAACCGATGTTGATATCCTGACCAGCCGTGAAGTCCACCAGAGCGCGTCCCTCCATGCCGCCGAAGGGGGGGATGAGCGTTCTCCCTCACCCGAACCTCGCCGCTGCCGGACGCTGCGTGCCAGGTGGCGGAAACCCGGCGACATCAACGGAGTGCCATGCGTATCCTGATGGTTTCGGACGTCTATTTTCCGCGGATCAACGGCGTATCGACATCCATTCAGACCTTCCGGCGAGATCTGACTGCGCTTGGACATACGGTCGATCTGATCGCTCCGGATTACCCTGCCCAGTCGGACGGCAACGAGGAAGGAATCGAGCGCATCCCGTCACGTTACCTGTTCTTCGACCCCGAAGACCGGATGATGTCCGGCAGCGCGATCCGCAGGAGAACTGCTGACCTGGCACAACGCGGTTACGACCTGATCCACATTCAGACTCCGTTCGTGGCCCACTATGCCGGCCTGCGTATTGCCCGTGCGTTCGGGATTCCGGTCGTGGAGACGTATCACACCCATTTCGAGGAATACCTCTACCACTATCTGCCCTGGCTGCCTGCGCGATGGCTGCGCGGTGCAGCCCGACGCTTCACCCGCAGCCAATGCAACCAGGTCGACGCGGTGGTGGTGCCGTCGACGCCGGTCCTCGATACCCTCCGGGCGTACGGTATCGAGACGCCCATCCAGGTCATTCCCACAGGTCTCGATCTCGACCGCTTTCAGGCGGGTGACGGTGCCCGGTTCCGACGTACATACGGCATCGCCCCGGAACGGCCGGTCCTGGTGCACGTCGGCAGGGTCGCCCACGAAAAGAATATCGATTTCCTGTTCCGCGTGGCCGAACGGGTACGCACGGAGGTTCCCGATATCCTCCTCATGATCGTGGGCGAAGGTCCCGCCCGCCGGCACCTCGAACACCTCGGCGAGCGCATGGGCCTGAAGAACAACCTGCTGTTCGTCGGCTACCTGGATCGGGAACGCGAGCTGCTCGACTGCTACCGGGCGGGGGATGTCTTCGTCTTCGCCTCGCACACGGAAACCCAGGGGCTGGTCCTGCTGGAATCGATGGCGCTCGGTGTTCCGGTGGTCGCGCTGGCCGAGATGGGTACGCGGGATATCCTCGGCCCGGGACGCGGCGGTCTGGTCGCCAGGGACGACATCGGGGATTTTGCCGAAAAGGTCGTGCGGCTGCTGCGCGACCCGGATCTCCGAGCGGAACTGTCCGCCGACGCCCGCGCCTACGCCGAGACCTGGTCGGCCCCGGCACTGACGCAGCGACTGCTGGGCCTGTACCACTCGGTTGTCAACCCGTCGGCCTGATCGATGACCCTGTCTCGACCCTCCTCCCTGCGTCGGACCTGTCACGAGCCCGTCATACAGTGCCGTGATACTTGGCTGTTTTTTTCGGGAGCTATGCAATGACCGTACGCGTGGGCATCAATGGTTTCGGACGAATCGGGCGTCTCGCGCTGCGTGCGGCCTGGGGCTGCCCGGACTTCGAGTTCGGCCTGATCAACGAAAAGAACGGCGACGGAACCGTGTCCGCGCACCTGCTGGAGTTCGATTCCGTCCACGGACGGTGGCCACATGCGGTACACGGCGCCCCGGACCAGGTCACGATCGACGGGCACGGCATTGCCCACAGCAGCGTTGGCAGCCCCGCCGAGGTTCCGTGGCGCGAATCGGACATCGACATCGTGATCGAATCCAGCGGACGGTTTCGAACGATGGAAACGCTGGCGCCCTACTTCGACGCCGGCATCCGAAAGGTCGTCGTCGCCGCCCCGGTCAAGGATCCCGCCGCCCTGAATGTCGTGATGGGGGTCAACGACCCGTCGTATCGACCCGATCAGCATCAGGTGGTGACCGCCGCGTCCTGCACCACCAACTGCCTCGCCCCGATCGTGAAGGTCCTGCACGAAGGCATTGGCATTCGCCATGGGGCGATCCTGACCGTGCACGACATGACCAATACCCAGTCGCCCGTCGACCGGCCTCACGCGGATCTGCGCCGTGCGCGCGCCGCCGGGATCTCGCTGATACCGACGACCACCGGGTCGGCCCGCGCCATCGGCGACATATTCCCGGAGCTGGACGGACGGTTGAATGGGCACGCCGTGCGTGTCCCATTGATGAACGCCTCGCTGACCGATTTCACCTTCGAGGCCGCGCGGCCAACGACGGTGGAGGAAGTCAACGGACTCCTGCTTGCCGCCGCTTCGCAAGGCCCGCTCGCGGGAATCCTCGGGTACGAGGAACGGCCGCTGGTCTCGGCTGACTACCGCACCGACCCGCGCTCGGCGATCGTCGATGCGCCTTCGACGCTGGTGATCGATGGCACCCAGGTGAAGGTACTCGCCTGGTACGACAACGAATGGGGCTATGCGAACCGGCTGGTGGAACTCGTCCGCCGGATCGCGAGCGCGCTCTGAACGGTTCCGGCCGAACGACACCCGCAAAACCCACTGGCATCGCCCTCGACGCGCTGCACACGTACCGTTGCATTCGAATTCTGGACACTGCACCCAAATGGCATACAGCAATCACCACGGACTGACTCGCGTCATCAAGGCTTTCGGCTACTCGTGGAACGGGCTCCGCTCGACCTTCAAACATGAGGAAGCCTTCCGGCAGGAGCTTCTGCTGTGCCTGGTTCTGGTTCCGGCGGCACTCCTGCTGACCGATGTCGGTGTGGAACGCGCGCTGCTGATCGGCAGTCTGTTCCTGATCCTGATCGTTGAGTTGCTGAACTCGGGGATCGAGGCGGCGATCGATCGTTTCGGTGGCGAGTTGCACAAGCTCTCGGCCCGGGCCAAGGACATGGCATCGGCGGCCGTACTGCTGTCGTTTGCCAATGCCGGGTTGATCTGGCTGCTGGTGCTTTTGTGAAGGTTACCCGAAAGCACATCTGAACCGGGCTCCGGCACCCTCCGCTCTGAAACCCGGAAGCCCGCGCGCACGGCTCGGTGCCGTGGATATCTCAGGTCCGCACAGCGGCGGCAGACCTCCACACTCCAGAGGCGCTTCCGCTTTCCTCCTTCGGGATGGTCTCCTGCCGCTGCACAGACCGGGCAGGGCTTTTTCAGAAATTCTTCAACGGCCTGCCACGTCTCCGTAACCATTGACGGCGAAGCTGACGGGGTCTGAAACCATGGAGACCGCGCATGCCCGGTATC
>JAABSN010000354.1 GCA_011390385.1 Thioalkalivibrio nitratireducens
GAAGGATTCGGGCTCCATGCCGAAAATCTCGAACGCCTGTTCGCTCCAGTCCAGGCGATTGCGCTCAAAGTCGAACTCCCAGCTGCCGATATTGCCCACGCGCTGGGCCCGCACCAGCTGGTCGCGCGCATCCTGAAGCCTGGCAAGCGCGACTTCCAGACTGCGCCGGTGATCTTCGGCCGCACCGTCGGCCGCGTCGCGCTCGTCGAGCAGCTGATTCAGTGTCAGCGCCAGCTGGGACAGCTCGTCGCTGCCGGATACCGCAGCGCGGGCCTTGCGATCGCCGGCGCGGACCTCCTGCAAGGTTTCGCTCAGCTCGCGCGCAGGCTGGGAGATGCGCCGGTGAATCAGGCCAAAGGCAACCATGCAGAGCACCCCGAACACAAACGCCGATCCGGCGAGCACGGCGCCGATCCAGGTTGCCTCGCGGGCGATAATTTGCTGGCGCTCGCTGACCAGGGAACCCAGGGCCTCGTCCAGCAGGCTGCCCTGGTCGGCCACCTGCTGCATGATGCTGCGGCTGCGTTCAGGCACTTCCAGCGGCGCGATCGCACCGTCCTGCCCGACCGAGCCGGCATCCAGCGCGTCCAGAGCCGCTTCGACCGACCCGACCAAGGCCTGGACTTGTGCGGCGGCATCGCCACCGTCGCCGAGGCCTTGACCGAGCTGATCAAGGCGTCTTTGCAGCGCCTCGGCCTCGGTTCGATAGGCGGCCCAGGTATCGCGATCGGCGCCGACGAGCAGCAGACGATCGCTTTCGGCGGATAGGTCGTTGATCCGCTTGCTTAATTGAAGCAGCTCGTCGACGGTGCTTTGTCTTTCAAGAATCTGCTGGCCGCTGTTGATGGTCAGCCCAAGCAGGATGACCAGACCCAGCAGGCAGGTCGCGATACTCAACAGCGACAGCCGATACAGCGTCACGGTCTTGCCGCCGGCGGACGAGCTGCCGAGGCGGCCTCCGTCGCCGTCACGAACGGATCGCTGATTTCGCCAAACAGGCACATCGCACCGATTATAGAGACTTGAGTTCTGCTTTGAAAATCCGCGGCAAACCTGGCCGGGTATCCGGATGCCGAGACGGTGCCGCGGGGGTACATGACCGATGAAAGCGGTGATCGTCGGCGAGGCGTCAATTCATCCGCGACTGCGGCTGAAACCGACACGATCAAAAGAGATTCTTCCGCCGCAAAAACCAGATCTCGACCGCAGCAATCACCAGACAAACAAGAACCACGATCAAGAAAGACCATGGATTTTCCACACCCGGGATGCCGCCGACGTTGATCCCGAGCAGGCCCGTGAGGAAACTCAGAGGCAGCATGACCGCAGCAACAACCGTGAGCACGTACATGGTCGTTTGCATTCTCTGAGAGGACCGGTGCAGCATTTCGTCCTGAACGATCATGGAGCGTTCCCGCAAGACATCCAGCTCTTCGGTGATTCTGGTCACGCGATCAACGGTCTCGCGAAGGCGGCCCCGGACCTTTTCGGGAATCCACTTGCCTTCGTATTGCGAAAGCGAGGTCAGTGCGTAGCGTTGCGGGGCCAGATAGCGACTCAGACGAATGGCCATCTGGCGGCTGTCCATCAGTCTTCTGCGAAGGACCGAGACTTCTCCGTCATTAAATTCCGGCTCCTGCAGCATGGTTTCTTCCAGATCCCCGAGTTGATCCACCAGATCGTCGATCACCGGCCCCATGCGTTCCGTCAGACGGTCGGCAAGCCGGGCGACGAGATGCCCGGTCGAAAGCGGCCCCTGCCCCTGCTCGATCTGCTGCTTGAGGTCTTCTACAGCAAGAATCCGACGGAGCCGCACGGAGATCACGCGATGCTCATCCATCCAGAGCCGGATCGACACCATATCTTCGGGCTTGGCCCCGGGGTTGAGATTGACCCCCCGCAGGTTCAGGAGAATGCCTTTCTCCTGGACGTCGCAACGAGGCCGGGTTTCCTTTGAAAGCAGACTTTCAATGACGTGGGAATCAAGTCCGCTGTGCGCCTTCAGCCAATCTTCTGTCTTCGTCGAACCGCCGTCAAAATGAATCCAGACAGGCTGACGTTCAGCCTGGCTGTCGGCGATTTCGTCAAACGACAAGACGCTTCCGCCGCCTTTCCGGTCCAGAACGTATGCCAGAATCAGTGGGCTATCGGATGACATTACGTGCCTGTTCAGACATCAGCCTGATGCTGTGCTCGACCCAATGATAAACCCCCAGCTTTAGCCGGGTCATGCATCGGTCAGATTTCCTGGGGAGCCAGCGGATCCGGTGCCTGCCGATCGAGCAAAACCGCGCTTGTGGATTTCATCAGCCCCCAGGACCAGCGCGAAACCAGGATGGCCTGATTGAACACGATTTCGACCGGGTTGACCAGGCGGTGCAGGCTTTCCCAGACCATGAACAGGGCGAATCCCGCCAGCAGGATGGCCCCGGTGAATCCACCAGGGCATTGATCTTTCCGGTCCCGAAACTGAACTAAGGATTCGCTGCGTGACGCCTGGCCATCCAGTACGCGAGCGCGGTAATCGACAGCGCAGCGGCGTGTGAGGCCATGTGCAGACCATCGGCCAGCAAGTCCATGGAACCAAATGCAATCCCGGCCACGATCTCGCCGAGCAGCCCGACGTCGGGTAGGATGCAACTTATAGTGACGATAAAGTCAAGCCCCTCAAGGAGTTTTTGAAGCGTGAAGTCCGGTGGATATACGGTCGGCCAGCTGGCAAAAGCCGCGCGAACCAAAGCAGCGACTCGGCCGGTGACCGGTTTTTCGCCATGACCCTGCCCCTTCAAGCCTCGTTGTTCTGGCTGGCTCTTGCCGCGGCCACGGGTGCGCCAACGCTTTTTCGCCCTGCCGACTTCCTTGACGGGGAGGTCCGCGAGTTCGCCGAACCCACCGACTACCGACTGGCCGGGGCGGACGAAGCCGGAGCGAACCACGCCGCCGTGCATGCGCGATGCCGCGCCGATCAGGCCTCAGGGCTGTTTGTCGAACGCGAAATCAGCCTGGAAGACCATCCAATCCTCGAATGGCGCTGGCGGGTGGACTCAATCTTCCAGGGTCTTGATGAAACCAGCAAGGCCGGCGACGACTATCCTGCGCGCATCTACGTGGTCGCCCAGCGCTGGCCGCGCTTTCGCAGCCGGGTGATCAACTATGTCTGGAGCAGTGCCCAGTCGCAGGGTGAAACCTGGGAAAACGCCTTCGCCGCCCAATTTCAAATGGTGGCGGTCCGCAGCGGACAAGCCGATCTGGGTCGTTGGGTTGACGAACGCCGCGACGTGCGGGACGACTTCCGCCGACTGCATGGTATCGAGCCCGATTCCATCAACGCGGTCGCCATCATGACCGACTGCGATAACGCAGGACAGCAGACCAGCGCCTG
>JAABSN010000355.1 GCA_011390385.1 Thioalkalivibrio nitratireducens
GGTGTCGGAAGGCGCGAACATGCCGTCGACACCGGAGGCGGTGGAGGCGTTTTTGGAGGCCGGGATTTTCTACGCGCCCGGCAAGGCGGCGAACGCGGGCGGCGTGGCCACCTCCGGCCTTGAGATGAGCCAGAATGCCATGCGCATCAACTGGCCGCGCGAGGAAGTGGACCGCCGGCTGCACGAGATCATGGTGAAGATCCACAGCCAGTGCCGTCAGACCGCCGAGGAATACGGCTCGCCGGGCAACTACGTCGTCGGAGCGAACATCGCGGGCTTCCTCAAGGTGGCGGACGCGATGCTCGACCAAGGCGTCATTTAGGCGGCTGTCATGCCCATGAAAGGCGATCCATTCAGCGCGTCGACCGGTTGGCCGGGGCTGGACGCGGTGCTCGGCGGGCTGGAGCCCGGCGACAACGTCGTGCTGGGATTTGAGGATATCGCCGATTACAAGCGCATGGTCACAGCCTACGACACGGCGGCCAAGGCGGCGAAATGCCGCCGGGTGTACTTTCGCTTTGCCGATCATGAGGCGCTGCTGGAACCGCAAGCGGGGCTGCAGCAGGTGGACCTCGAAGCGCCGGCCAGCTTCGAGACCTTCGTACGCAAAGTGCATGCGGTCATTGAGGACGTCGGCCCGGAGGCGGCTTACGTGTTCGACAATTTGAGTTACCTCGCGGGAGCGTGGATGTCCGACCAAGCGATGGCGGACTTTTTCATTCTCACCTGCCCCCGCCTGCGCGACCTGCGCACGCTCGCCTACTTCGGCCTGCGCCGCGACTATCATTCAAATGCCTCGATTGAGACAATTCGCGGCACCACTCAGTTCTTCCTCGACCTGTTTAATCTCGAGGACCGGTTCTACATCCGGCCGCTGAAGGTCCAGTACCGCTCACCCCAGGTGATGAATACCGTCCACGTGCAAGATGGGGAACGGCTGTTGCCGGTGGACGAAAGCGCGATCCTCGCGCCCCTGCTGTCGCGCACGCGCTGGCCGTCCCTGCGCGGTGGACCGCCGCCGGAGCGCGTCGATGTTCTGTTTGAGGCAATCCACCGCGGGCTGGCGGCCAAGCGGGCTGGCCAACTGGACCGGGCGTCGGAGGGAGAGCTGCTGTGCGAGGCATGGCGGGCCTTCCGGGTGCACCGCTCCGGCATTTCAGAATTGGTATCAAAATATCTTTCGCTGGAAGACTTTGCCGAGATCCGCGAGCGGCAGATCGGTGAGGGCTCCATCGGCGGCAAAGCCTTCGGCATGCTCGTCGCGCGCGCGATACTGCGCGCGGAGGATCCGGATCTGGCCGACCGGCTGGAGGTACACGACTCGTTTTTCGTCGGGGCAAGCGCCTTTGTCAGCTTCCTCGTGCGCAACGGCGTCTGGTGGATCCGCGACCAGCAACGGCGCGACGACGGATTTCTCAAGGACCTGAAGGAGGGCCGCGGGCGAATTCTCGCCGGCGAATTCCAACCCGAGATTGTCGATGAGCTGGCCCGTATGCTGGATTACTTTGGCGAAATGCCCTGCATCGTGCGCTCCAGTTCGATTCTCGAAGACGACCGCGGCAACGCCTTTTCGGGCAAGTACGAGAGCATCTTCCTCACCAACCAAGGCTCACGCGGCGAGCGCCTCGAAGCGCTGCTGGACGCGATCCGCCGCGTCTATGCCAGCGTATTCGACGAGGACACGCTGATGTACCGGCGCGATCGTGGGCTGCTGGAAAGCGAGGAACGCATGGCGCTGCTGATCATGCGGGTGTCCGGCGGCACGCGCGGGCAGTACTTTTTCCCGCAAGCTGCGGGCGTCGGGCTGTCGTACAATCCCTACCGCTGGCACCGCGAGATCGATCCCGATGCCGGCATGGTGCGGCTCGTTTTCGGCATGGGCACGCGCGCCGTCGACCGCGCTGACGGCGACTACACCCGCCTGATCGCGCTCAATACGCCCCAGCGCCGGCCGGAAGCCTCGGTGCACGAAGAACACGACCACTCACAGCGCCAGGTGGACTTGCTCGACCTTGAAGCGCGGCGGCTGGTGGAGCTTCCCATCGAAGATGTGGCGCCCCTTTGCACAGATTTCCCGGCCGATCTGTTCCTTGATGATGTTAAAGCGCAGCAGCCGTGGATTTCCTTTCGCGGCCTGATCCGGGACACTGAGGTCATGGCCGACCTGCGCCGCATGCTGGTGGTGTTAGAAAAGGCCTACGGCCAGCCGGTGGATGTGGAATTCACGCTCAACTTCCTCCCGGATGGCAACTACCGCATCCACCTGCTGCAGTGCCGTACCTTTCAGATGCCCAAGGGCGTCGCCGGCGCGGCCGAGAATCCGTACGAGGCAGCGGGCACGCGCATCCTGCAGGCGCAGGGCGCGGTGATCGGGCTTGGTCGCACCTGTCAGCTGCACGACATCCTGTATGTGCCGACCGAGAGCTACGCCAGCCTGCGCGAACAGGACCGTGTCGGCGTTGCGCGCCTGATCGAGCTGCTGGTGCAACGGCACAATCCCAAGCGCAACCTCCTGCTGATCGGTCCGGGGCGCTGGGGCACCAGCAGTCCCTCCCTCGGTGTTCCCGTGCGCGCCGGCCGCATCGCTCGCGCGGCCGCAGTCTGCGAAGTCGCCGCCATGCACGCCGGCCTCGTTCCCGAAATCTCCCTCGGCACTCACTTCTTTAATGATCTGGTGGAGCATGAGCTGCTCTACCTCGCCTGCTTCCCCGACAAGCCGGGTAACGCGATCGATACCGAGTGGCTGCTCAACCAGCCCAGCCGCACCGCCGCTATCGCCGCCTCCAAAGGCCGCTCCTTCCACGATGTCGTCCGTTGGATTGATGTCGCCGACGCAGGCGTCCGCCTGCACGCCGACCCATTCTCGCAGGCGGCCGCGGTTTGTCTGGATTGATGCGGGATGAAGGGGGTCAGCCCTTGGATTTTGGTATTATCCAACGCCACTGTTTGTGCGCATTGGAAGGTTTCTGAAGGGAAGCAAAGACCTGAGCAGGCGCTTGGCTAGCACAGGGAAAAGGGTTTGGATAATACCAAAATCCAAGGGCCGACCCCCTTCGTCTGCGACAAAAAACAACAAGTTTTCCACAAGCCTGAATAAGACTTAAGGAGCATATGAGCGTATCATGGTTGAAAACCCCAAAATGAACAACGCCATGACCTCCAAAGAACGCATCCGGGCCGCTATCGAACACCGCCAACCCGACCGGGTCGCAGTGGACTTCGGCTCATCCTTCATAACAGGCGTCCACTGCAGTGTAGTAGAAAACCTGCGACAGCACTGCGGGTTGGAGCAGCGCCCGGTGAAAATCTGCGAGCCGTATCAGATGCTGGGGCTTGTCGAGGAGGACCTGATGGCGGCGCTCGGCATTGATA
>JAABSN010000356.1 GCA_011390385.1 Thioalkalivibrio nitratireducens
ATGGGTTCGACCTTGGCCTGCACGCTGCGCTGCGAGTCGGGATTGAGATGGTCGGTGAAGTGGCCGCCCTCGGCCACATCGTCCGGCCGCTCGACGTTGAACAGCCGGTCGTACAGCCGTACCTCCACGTCCGCCGCATGCGCCGCCGATACCCAGTGGATCGTGCCCTTGACGCGCCGCCCGTCGGGCGCGGTGCCGCCACGCGTTTCGGGATCGTACGTGCAGTGGACTTCCGTTATCTCGCCGGTCTCCGGATCTTTCTTGCAGCCGGTACAGGTGACCAGGTAGCCGTAGCGCAGGCGAACTTCCTGGCCCGGCTTGAGGCGGTAGTACTTCTTGGGTGCCTCCTCCATGAAGTCGTCGCGCTCGATGTAGAGCTCGCGCGCGAAGGGCAGGTCGCGTACGCCCGCCCCCAGATCGGCAGGGTTGTTAATGCCTTCGAGCATCTCGGTCTGACCCTCGGGGTAGTTGGTGACGACCAGCTTGAGCGGATCGAGCACGGCCATCGCGCGGGTGGCCGATTCGTTGAGCTCCTCGCGGATGCAATGTTCCAGCAGGGCGATATCCGTCAGGCTGTCGGTCTTGGTCACACCGATACGCCGGCAGAATTCGCGGATCGAGGCCGGGGTGTAGCCGCGGCGGCGCAGGCCGCAGACGGTCGGCATGCGCGGGTCGTCCCAGCCGCTGACCACCCCGTTTTTGACCAATTCGAGCAGCTTGCGTTTGCTCATGACCGTGTAGGTCAGGTTCAGCCGCGCGAATTCGATCTGCTGCGGGTGGCAGGGCACATCGAGCTGGTCGAGCAGCCAGTCGTAGAGAGGGCGGTGGACCTCGAACTCCAGCGTGCAGATCGAATGGGTCACGCGCTCGATCGCGTCCTCGATCCCGTGGGCGAAGTCGTACATCGGATAGATGCACCAGCGGTCGCCGGTGCGGTGATGGTGCGCGCGGCGGATGCGGTAGATCGCCGGGTCGCGCAGGTGCAGGTTCGGCGAGGCCATGTCGATCTTCGCGCGCAGCACGTACTGGCCGTCTTCAAATTCGCCCGCCTTCATGCGCCGGAACAGGTCCAGACTCTCCTCGACCGGACGGTCCCGCCAGGGGCTGTTCATCCCGGGGCGCGTCGGCACGCCGCGGTACGCCTTGAATTCCTCGGGCGTGAGCGTGCAGACGTAGGCCAGGTCCTTGCGGATCAGCTCCTCGGCGTAGGTGCACATCCGCTCGAAGTAGTCCGAGGCGAAGAACAGGTTGTCGCCCCAGTCGAAGCCGAGCCAGCGGACGTCCTCAATGATCGATTCGACGTACTCGACATCCTCGGCGGTGGGGTTGGTGTCGTCGAACCGCAGGTTGCACTGCCCCTGGTAGTCCTGGGCAATACCGAAGTTCAGGCAGATAGACTTGGCGTGCCCGATATGCAGGTAGCCGTTCGGCTCGGGTGGGAAGCGGGTGACCACGCCCTGGTGCTTGCCTTGCTCCAGGTCACGGTCGATGATGTCGCGAATGAAATTGGACACGGGCATATTTTCTTCGTCAGCCATGTTATGCATCCTTCCGGTAGCGTTGCTCGTAATCATTCATCAGTTTCTTGATGGCCTTGCCGCTGAGGGCGGTGCCCTCGGTGGCGAGGGTCTCCTGCGCGTACTGCACGCGCCGCAGGCACAGGTCGCGGCCCATCAGGGCCATGGCATCGAACAGCGGCAGCGAGACGGCGCTGCCGGTCAGGGCGGTGAAGAACAGGCCCAGCAGCTTCTTGAATTTAAGATCCTCTTTTTCCGACATGCGGCTGAACAGCGCCTTCACGGCGTCGGCGTTCCAGTCGGTCGCGCGCTCGATCTCCCACTGCGCGATTTGCAGCAGTGTCGCCGCCTGCGCGGGGTCCTCGAGTCCCTTGACAAGGGCGGCGGTGTCCAGCGGCAGGCGATCGGCGAACACGAAGGCGGTCAGTGGTACGAAGTCGGTGAGCTGGTTGAGGCGCGGCTGCGCCAGGGGGACCAGCGCCGACCAGACCTCGTCGTTGAGCATCCACGTTTTCAGGCGTGCCAGCAGGGCGTCGGCCTCGAGTTCGCGGATATACCGGCCATTAAAGGCCTGTAGCTTCTGGAGATCGAAGATCGGCCCGCCGAGGCTGACCCGGTCGAGGTCGAATGTGCGGGCCATGGTTTCCAGGTCGAAGTTCTCGTTGCCGTCGGCCGGGCTGTAGGCCATCAGCCCGAGGAAGTTGAGCAGCGCTTCGGGCAGGTAGCCGGCCTGGCGGTAGAAGAGGATGCCGGTGGGATTCTTGCGTTTGGAGAGCTTGGATTTATCGGGGTTGCGCAGCAGCGGCAGATGGGCGAACACCGGGGGTGTCCAGCCGAAGGCCTCGTAGAGCAGCAGGTGCTTGGGGGTGGAACTGATCCACTCCTCGCCGCGGATCACGTGGGTGATTTCCATCAGGTGGTCGTCGACGACGTTGGCCAGGTGATAGGTCGGGAAGCCATCGGCCTTGAGCAGGACCTGGTCGTCGATGGTTTCCCACGGGATGCGGATCTCGTCGCGGAAATAGTCTTTCAGCACGCAGTCGCCATCGGGTGGCGTCCGCAGCCGGATCACATACGGTTCGCCGGCCGCGATGCGCGCTTGTGCTTCCGCTGCCGGGAGTGCAGCGCAGTGGCCGTCGTAGCCGATACGGGTTTTTTCTGCCTCCTGGCGGGCGCGCAGCTCGTTGAGCCGGTCGGTGGTGCAGAAGCAGGGATAGGCTTTGCCGGCTTTGACCAGAGTGTCGCACTGCTCGCGGTAGATGGCGGTGCGCTCGCTCTGGCGGTAGGGGCCCTTGTCGCCGCCGACGTCCGGACCCTCGTCCCAGGGCAGCCCGATCCAACGCAGGGCTTCGAGGATCGCCGCCTCGGAGGCGCGCGTCGAGCGCACCTGGTCGGTGTCCTCGATACGCAGGATGAACTGGCCGCCGTGTCGTTTGGCGAAGGCATAGTTGAAAAGTGCGATATAGGCGGTGCCGATATGCGGCGCGCCTGTCGGCGAGGGTGCGATCCGTGTCCGTACAGTCATGGCAAAATCCTTCTCGGTTCCCGGCCTCCACGGATTACGCAGGTTCCCGCGGTGCCAACACAATCGCGCGATACTACGCCAGGCGCCGGTGCAGGTCAAGCTGCTGTCTACTTGCGCTTGAGGCTTGTGTTCAGCAGGCGGCTGAACGTCGCTGTCGTAGAGCTGCGCTTCGGGAAATAGCCCTCCTGGACCGAGCGGATATCGTTTACCGAGACAAAAGCCTGGGGATTGTACTTCCGGACCAGTTTCTGGACCACGGGCAGGTGCTGGCGCTGGATGATCAGGAAGATCAGCGAGACTTTCCCCTTCATGCCGCGCCCATCAATA
>JAABSN010000357.1 GCA_011390385.1 Thioalkalivibrio nitratireducens
GCTGACACTGGTCAACCACGGCGACACGGTGCTTCTGGATGCTTTCTTTGTCGGTTCGGCCAGTGCGGTGGCTGCGACCAAGGTGCTGGTCAGCGAGCCGGAGGTAACACCGGAAATGATCGAGTGTCCGATCCCCCAGTCGCTCTTCCTGAAATACCCGGGGATCGAGCCTGTCTATGGCATGTGGTGGTCTTGCCCCGATTATCTGATGCGGGAATTCACCTGCGACCCGCTCGAGCCGACGCTGCATGAGAGGGTGCATAACCACGGACGACGGATATTGGATGGCCCGGGCAATGGTCACCAGTCCAACGTCCAGTGCCGACCCATTCACGTGAAAGCGAAGGCGCGACAGATCGTATACGCATTGATCGGGGCCGGCAGCTACGACGACATATTCGCTGCACTGAAATCGGCGGACCGCCGTCCGGTATCGCTAGAGCAGGCCTACGAGAGAGCCCGCTCCAAGACACTGCGGGTGGCGTCCACGCCAGCGGGCGAGTCCTTCCGCTTCAGCCAGGATCTGATGGCCGCCACGACCCTGACCAATGTGGTGTATCCCATCTACACGAAGCGCTCCTACATTCGCCATTACACCCCGGGCCGCTGGTGGGATACCTTGTACACTTGGGATGCGGGGTTCTGCGGGCTGGGCTTGGCGCAGCTCGACACCGAACGCGCCATCGATTGTCTCAACGCCTACGTGACCGAGCCGGGCGACCCGCAGGCAGCCTTTGTTCACCACGGCACGCCCGTGCCGGTGCAGCACTATCTTTTCATGGAGCTGTGGAACCGCACACAACGCCGTGACCTGCTCGAATACTTCTATCCGCGTCTGAAACAGTACCACGCCTTCCTGGCAGGCCGTCTTGGATCGTCGACCACGCGTAATCTCAAGTCACACCTGCTGCGGACCTGGGATTACTTCTACAATTCCGGCGGATGGGATGACTATCCAGCGCAGGAGCATGTGATGCATAACCACCTCGAGGCCACCATCGCTCCGGCCGGGAATACCGCACACGCCATTCGCACAGCCAAGTTCTTGCGAATGGCGGCCGAGGCCCTGGATAGGGATGAAGATCTTGCCGCGTACGATGCCGACATTGAGACCTTTACCGCTGCACTGGAGCGACATGCCTGGGACGATGAAGCGGGGTATTACAGCTATGTCGAGCATGACGCGGACGGCAACCCCGTCGGGATTCTGAAGCACGAGAGCGGCGTCAACTTCAATATGGGCCTCGACGGCATCCTGCCCTTGGTTGCAGGCACCTGCCAGGCCGAACGACGGGACCGACTGCTCAAGCATCTTGAAGACGAGAACGAAATCATGACCCCCATCGGTTTATGCGCGGTGGACCAGTCGGCCCCGTATTATACGCCCAACGGTTACTGGAACGGCGCGGTGTGGATGCCGCACCAGTGGTTCCTGTGGAAGGCCTGCCTCGACGTGGGTCGTGGCGACCTGGCCCGCGAGATCGCTGCGCGAGGGCTCGCGGTCTGGCGTAAAGAGGTCGGGGAATCCTACTACTGCTTCGAGCACTTCATCGTCGCCTCCGAGCGCGGTGCGGGCTGGCATCACTTCTCCGGACTTTCATCTCCGGTGCTGGCGTGGTTCGCGGCCTACTATCAACCCGGCCGACTGACCGGAGGACATGATACATGGATCGACAAGCTCTCCTGGGCCGAGGATTACAGCTCGCTTGATGCGCAGGTGCGGTTCTTCAACGCCGCCGACCACCCCCGGACTGTTCTCGCGGTTATGGCCCCGCAGTATCAATACAAGGTTCTCTGGAACGACAAACAGCTCCCCTTCAGCTCCGATGTGGCGGGACAACTGGAAATCGCAATTCCGCCAATGACCTCGGCGGGCACTCTGAGCATCAAGCAATTGTCATGACATGAGCTTCGCGCAACACCTTGACATCGTGCAACGCATTGCCATACAAATTGCTAGCACGTATTGCCAGTCCAACGTCATCCGTCAGGCTCGCAATCGAGGACTGTGAGCGGGGGACGGATAAACCGAGGCTGTGGAGAGACATATGGTGAAGCGAAGCGTAACGATTGTCGACGTCGCCAGAGAAAGCGGTGTGGCGGTGTCATCGGCGTCGCGTATTCTCAACAATGGTCCCGGAAAGCACAGTGCGGAAAATGGATAGGAAATCGCTTTTCGCGCTTTGAGGGCGAGAGGCGGTTTCGGGTTTGAGAGGGATGCGACCATGGGGTATTCTTGTGGAATTGAGGACCGCATGGCAACCTTCGCGCTGTCACGGTTCCGAAAGGTCGAAGGCTCGGGCGCAACCTTTCGTCGCGCCCCGGACTTCGATGCCAGAGCCTACGCGCGGGAGGCCTTCGGCATCACCCGCGGAGAGAAAACCCTGTGCGTGCGGCTGCTTTTCGAGCCGAAACTGGCGGTGTACCTCATGGAGCGGGACTGGCATCCCTCGCAGACCTTCACCCGACGGCCGGATGGCCGGGTGGAAATGCGGCTGGAGACCACAGGCAGGCAGGAACTCATCCGCTGGGTGCTGTCCTGGATGCCGGATGTGCGCGTGCTGGCCCCGAAAAGTCTGAAAGACCGTATCGAAGAGAAACTCCGGGATGGACTCACGCGGCAAAGCGGAGTAGAAGAAGTTCCAACCAGCGGCTCCAGCGGACAAGCCGCTGAGCCGTGACGTTATCCCATGAAAAAAATATTGTCACAAATACTAATGGTTCTATTGACTGGCAAAAAGAGATCGGTGAATTCAGTGCCTGGGTCAATGCGGATAAAATTTAATGGGAAAGATGTTCAGAGGAACTGTCTCCGGTGATACGGAGGACTTCTTCGATGGTGGTTTCCCCGGCAAAGACGCGGTTCCAACCTGCGCGTCGAAGCGGGACGAGCCCTTCGTCCACGGCTTTTTGAAAGAGAGTTGTGCTGGGGGCGCGTTCGGCAATGAGACTGCGCAGGGCGTCGCGGACAGTCATGATTTCAAAGAGGGCGCGTCGGCCATGATAGCCGGTGAATCTGCAGTGGGGGCAGCCACTGCCCCTCCAAGTTTGCCGGGGCGCGGCGGAAACGGAGATAGCGGCGGTTTCGTCGTCGCGGATTTCGCCAACGAGGATGACATCCGGATCATGCCGGAGCACAGAGCGGAGTCCCTGGGCGAAGGTGAAGCCGATGGCATTCTGTATCTGGAGCTGGGTGATGCCTTCGATCTGGTATTCGACGGGGTTTTCGAGGGTAATGATTTTGCGTTTACGGTCGTTGGCTTCTTCCAGTACGGCGTACTGGCTGGTGGTTTTACCACTGCCAGTGGGGCCGGAAAAAAGGATGAGGCCGTAGGGGAGGCGGATAAGGTAATCGAGTTGGCTG
>JAABSN010000036.1 GCA_011390385.1 Thioalkalivibrio nitratireducens
TCATCGATGATGTCCGCCATACGCTTGCGCACGAGCGGAACGGTCTCGAAGTCGGCCAGCCCCTGCTCCACACCCTCCTCGATCGCTGCCCAAAGTGTGACCAGATAATTCTGCAGGCGCGATAGGGTCGCCGCCCGCTCGAGGCGACCGTGGCCGGGAACGATCACAGCGGGTTCCAGCGCGATCAACTCCTCCAGCAGGTCGATCCATCGTGCGACGTTGCCATCCCAGACCGATGGTGCGCGGTCGCTGTAAACCACATCTCCGGCGAGCAGAACCTTGGTCTCTGGCAGCCAGACGATCAGGTCACCTGGGGAGTGGGCGCCGCCGGAGGGAAGGATCACCACCTCGGTGCCGCCCAGGTCGAGCGTAATGCGCTCGTCCACAGGGACGTTGGGCAGCAATGGCGTGGTGTCGCCGGTCGCCCCATCGGTCATTTCGCGAAAATTCCCGACCCAGGTTTCCGCCTCCGTCGCCATACGGTCGATGGCTTCGGAACCCGCCATGATCTCCGGCTCCTCCTCGGCGAAGGCGTGATTGCCCAGCCAGTGATCGCCGTGACTGTGACTGTTCACGATCCAGCGCACAGGACGATCGGTCACCTCGCGAATCGTCTCGCGCAGCGCCACGCCCATGGTCTCGGACGAGCCGGTGTCGAACACCAGCACGCCCTCCCTGGTTACCACGAATGCCATGTTGGCGTTCCAGCCAAGGTTTTCGCGGCTGGGAAAATCGCGCGCGGCCGTCATCACGGCGTAGACGCCCGGGGCTACCGCCTCAGGCTTCATGCCGTAATCCTCTGGAGCAGCCGGCTCACCGGCCTTCGACGTTGTGGTGAAGGCCAGTGTTAGCCCCGCCAGCGCCACGGCAGCCAGCGATTTCCATGCCTGCATTGTGATTACTCCCGAATGTGGTCTTGGAGACCGGATAGTAGACCCGTCAGCGCAGCTCGTACATCGGCTTGCGGATGAGGACGGCCGGTGTATCGCCGTTGCGCCGGACGGGCCGGAGGCGGTCACCGACGGAGCCGCCCCGCGGGAGGCCCTGAACCAAATGAGCGCGACGCCGAAAAGGCTGCGCTCGCAGCCTCCGGCGAATTTTTCACATTCCGTGCGAAGGAGCGCGCAAGATGCTGAATCGTACTGCCACCCGGGTTCTGCAGTCCCAGCTTCTGGCCAAGGGCTTTGCCGTCGGCGCGATCGACGGTCGGATCGGGCCGCGGACGCGTGCCGCCGTCGCGCAGGCACTGGAGATGCTGGCGCCGGGGACCGACGAAGATTGGAGCTCATGGCCGCAAAAGCGACAGGTTGTTCTTTGCCTGCAGACGCTGTGTCGGGATGCCGGAATCGACCCGGGAGCCCTCGACGGCTGGTGGGGACCCCAGACCGAATATGCAACCGGGCGACTGAAGGTGCTCCAGGAAACCGGCGCGCTGCCGGAACCGTGGCGCGACCGTATCGAGGTACCAGCCAACCCGCACCAGTGGCCGCTGGAACGCACTGAAGCGCTGACTGCATTCTACGGCGAGCCCGGCAAGAATCTCGTCATGCTCGATCTGCCCTATTCGTTGCGCCTGTCCTGGGATACGTCCACACGTGTGACGAGGACCCGATGCCACGCGAAGGTGCGGGATAGTCTCGGCCGGGTTCTTGGTGCGGTGCTGAATCACTATGGAACAGAGCGCATCCGCGAACTGCGGCTCGATCTGTATGGTGGCGGTTTCAACCTGCGGCAGAAGCGGGGCGGGACATCCATGTCAACACACGCATGGGGCATCGCGTTCGATTTTGATCCGACGCGGAACAAGCTGGAATGGAACCGGAATCGCGCGGCCTTCGCAAGGCCCGAGTACGATGCCTGGTGGCGCTGTTGGGAAGACGAGGGTTGGGTCAGCCTGGGCCGCGCGCGCAACTTCGACTGGATGCATGTGCAGGCAGCCAGGGTGTAGAACTTGCCTAATTCACAGGAGAACGAAATGAGAGGGCCATCGTAGTGCGCAGCAGACTGGGTAAGGTCCCGCAGCTCGTCGGCCATGCCTTGAAATCCAGGCGGCGGCGCCTGCAGGAGCTTGCAGGGATCTCTCCAGTGGCACGGGCGCTGATCGCTGCTGTCGCCGATCAGTTTTCGCCCGCGGAACGCGCGGTGTTTTCGGAGATCGAAGCGATTCGGGATCAACTCTATCGAAGGCGCGACACCTTCGTCTGGGAGATCGAGACGCCGAACGGTCGTGCGCACGAACGAACAGGCACCGATCACCAGGTGGTCGGAGCGCGCGCCGCAACAAGCTCGGTCAAGCCGCATTGGGGGCGACTCCTCTATGCCATTGCCCGTGAGGTGCAGCCTGCGATCTGTGTTGAACTGGGTTCCTGCATGGGCATCTCTGGCCTGTATATTCAAGCCGGGATGCCAAGGGGAGGGCAGTTCGTTACGTTTGAAGGCTGCAAGGCGATGGCGGAGATCGCTTCCGACAACTACCGGGCACTGGGATTCGACAGCTTTTCCATGCATGTCGGCCACTTCGATCGCACGTTTGCCCCCGCGATCGCGTCGCTGCCTCCGATTGATCTTGCCTTCATCGACGGCAACCATATGAGAAAACCGACCGAGCACTACGATTCACTTGTTCGTGAGCATGCGTCAGACGGCTGCGTCATCATCCACGACGATATCCGTTGGTCGCCCGGGATGTGGTCGGCGTGGCGCACTGTTGGAGCACGACCCGCCCGCCAGGTGTTCGACATTTTCCGTTTTGGGATCACTGAGGTCGGTCAAGCCCGTGTGGAGCCCGTGCCCGTATGGCTCGGCCTCTCGCATCTGCGCTAGAGCAGGGCCGCACCGATGCCCACCGCAGCGCCGACGGCAGCCCCCAGTGCGCCACAGAGCAAAGAGCGCAGGGTCAGCCATCTTGTTCGGGCGCCGAGCGAGCAGGCGATGTAGAAGGCCAGAAACCCGAGGATCGCCAGGGCGAGAACTTCGCGGGACAGGATTGCATCAATGATGACGGCCATTTTTACTCCAGGCGTGCAAGGCAGGTTGACGGGGTGCCAGCCGCAGCGTCGGTGGCTGCGTCAAGTGAAAGATCGTGTGTTGCCGCCGGCAACGTCCCCTTGTGGCTTCCGCCTGTGGAGGTCGGTGTGAGGAGAGCGCGGCTTTGTTCCAGGTTGCAGGCTTCGCGACCGTGTTTGCACGGCTGCCGTGCTGTTGAACGCGTATGCTCGGCGCCGGAAACGGCTGCTGCACTGTCAGCCGGCGTGGCTCTCGTTCGCCAGTGCTCGCATCGTGATTTCCTTGTACAGGGCCGTTACCCTCGTACACAGGGCGGCGAGGTCGGGATGCCCCTCGCAGAGGTATCGGATCCGCATCGTATCGTGCAGACCCGCGTGGAGGTAGTCGATATCGTCGGGATCCATCCGCCCGCCCTGATCCAGGCGCTCCTTCATTGCAAACAATCTGGGAAGCCGCTGACTGTTCAGCTGGCGTAACAGGACGCATATCATGCACGCCTCCTTTTCTTTCGCAGTCATCGCGCACCCTCCTTGTTCGATCATCTCAATAAACCATCTAGATGGTTTTCCATGAAGTTTCAAGGTACGAAAAATTGGAATGAACATCGCGACGAGGCTTCGAGTCGCGGAGATGCGTGATCCAATGGGTGCCGTGAGGCGCAACGCGAACCGCAGCGAAACTGTACTGGCGATTGCGCCCGAACGTCGGGCTGGAACGGTGCAACTCGCCGCGCTCATTGGCACCCTGAGTCGTTCAGCTTCCGGATTGGCGCCTACACAACGGTGTCAACGTGTTTCCCGCACCGCGACGGTGAGGCGCGCAGCGCAGACCAGTTCCCGTTGATCGGTTTCGAGGCGGACATCCCAGACCTGGACGCTGCGGCCGATCTGCAGTGGCCGGGCGCATCCGGTGACGAGGCCCGAGCGTACCGCCTTGACGTGGTTGGCGTTGATTTCGAGACCCATGGCGACGTAACCGGGCTCGGCGGCGAGGTTGGCGGCGATGCTGCCGAGTGTCTCCGCGAGTGCGACCGATGCGCCGCCGTGCAGGAAGCCAAACGGCTGGCGGGTGCGCTCGTCGACGGGCAGCGTGCCGTACAGGGCGTCGTGCTCGACCGCAGTCACGCGAATGCCGAGGGCTTCCATCAGGGTGTTGCGGTTGTCCTGGTTCAGCGCGTCCAGGTCGACGGGACGTTTCCAGATCGGCATCGGGAGTCTCCTTCAGGGATCGGATTGTGCCGCGAGCCGGATGAGATCCGCGCGTCGGATTTTCATGCCGTTATCGCGGGGCAGGGGGTGGAAGGCCAGTGGCAGCAACCAGGGGTTCAGGCGCGGTCGCAGCCAGGCGCGCAGGGCGTCGTCTCGGATCGGCTCGGTGCAGTCGACGAATGCGACCGGGCGCTGCCCGAATTCACGGTCAGACTGGGGTACCACAACGGCCTCGGTGATCGCCGGATGTTCGCGCAACACGGCCTCGATTGCCTCGGGCTGGACGTTCTCGCCACCGCTGATGAACTGATTGTCCCGGCGCCCGGTCACGTGAAAGCCGGAGGCGTCCCATTGTCCGAGGTCGCGGGTATGGAACCAACCATCGGCGTCGGTGTTCCGCATTGGCTTGTCGCCGTCGAGGTAGCCGAGGAACAACGTGCCGCCGCGTACCAGGATCTCGGCATCGCTCGTGATGCGGCATTCCCGGTGCGGCAGGATCCGGGTGTGGCCTTCGGGGTCCTCGGCGATCACCAGCGACGCCATCTCGGTGAGCCCATAGCTGCGCCAGACCGGCAGACCGCGTTCCATCGCTGCGCGGCACACGGATGGGCGAGCCGGGCCGCCGCCGAGCAGCAGGCAACTCAGGGCAGTGACGGGCCCAGGCGCGGCGAGCAGGCGGAGCAACTGTGTCTCGACCATGGAAACATGGCTGATGCGCATTGCGCGCAGGAAATCCGCGTCCTCGGCCCGGCCTCCCAGTACCACGGCAGCACCGCGCAACAGACAGCGGAACACGATCGCGAGGCCGCCGATGTGGAACCAGGGCAGGGCGAGCAGGTAGCGGTCTCCCGGTCCCAGCGGGATCGCTGCCGCAAAGCCATTGGCACTCAGCACATGGTTGCGGTAGCTGTGCACGGCCACCTTGGGTTCGCCGGTGGAACCGGAGGTCAGGATTCCGGTGCAGGGTTCGTCTGCCGCGAACGCAAGCCGTTGCGATCCGGCCTTGTGGGTGTCCGGGACAGCGCCAGTCTGCGCCGGGTCTGCCGGCGCTTCGGACAACCGGGTGATTTCGTGCTGTGCCATCAGTCGGGCCAGCCCTCTCGCTGGCAGGGCCGGGTTCACCGGCAACACCCGGGCCCCGGCGCGCAGTAGCGCGAGGAACTCGATCAGTCCTGGCACAGTGGGGGTTGCCGGCAGAACCACCCAGTGCCCGCAAAGGCTGGCGGCAGACAGTGCGTGTGCCCGGGCACTCACGCGCTGGTCGAGTTCCTTGAAGGAGATCCGGATTCCCGGGCCGAGCAGGGCCGGTGCGCCTGCGAATTCGCGGGCGGCGGTGCGTAGCAGGCAGGGGATCAGGGTTGCGCTCACAGCAGACGTCCCAGGGGCTCGAGTTGCTCGCGGCGCAGGATCGGCAGCGCTGTCGGCGGCCGGAAGAATTTCGCTGGCTGGAGCAGGGACATCGCAAACGGGCGGAAGGTATCGAGTCCGTGCGGACCTTCCAGGGACCAAAGCGCTCCAAGTTGGGCGTAGAGATCGAGGCTGAGGTTGGATTCGTAGGCGCCGCTCAACACGACCTCGATTCCGCGCGCATGGGCCTGCTCGACCAGTGACCGGGTTCGCGACAGGCCAGTCAGCATCGGTTTCAGAACCAGTGCTCGCAGGCCCGCGGTGTTCAGGTCAGGATCCGAGGGTTCGCGCAGCGTCTCGTCCCAGGCAAAGGGGACCGGGATGCGCTCGTGCCAGTCACCGTAGGACAGGCCCCGATGCAGCGGTTCTTCCAGATATTCGATTCGCTGCGGGTCGAGACCGGCGCAGAATGCGGCCGCCTGTTCCAGTGTCCACGCGCGGTTGGCGTCGAGGCGCAAGCGGGCGGCAGGGGGTAGCGCGTTGACGAGTCGTCGCACCTTGTTCCGTTCCGTGTCCAGATCGGTTCGCCCCACCTTCATCTTTAGGCAGGTCGCGGTCGACAGGGCGGTCGGGTCGATCCGGGCATCGGGGGAGACCAGCAGGCAGAGCCTCGGCGGTGGCGGGGTAGGCAGGGTTTCGGTGAGTTGCAGCAGGCCGCTTTCGAGACCAAAGCGGACGGAGGGACTGAGGCGCCTGGATCTGCTGTCCTGCAGGGCTTTCCGGATGTCGGCGGTTGTCGTCGTTCCGGTTGTTTCCGCAGCCGGTTCGCGGGCGAGGCCCGCTCCTGCGGGGGGCCGTGGGGTCGGGTGGGCGGGGCTCGTGTCGGAGCCCTGGAAGTGGTGACTGGCGAAGAAATGGCGGCATTCAGCGATGCAGGTGTCCAGCGATTCCTGGCTGAAGCCGGGAAGGGGGGCAATTTCGGACCAGACCGTCCGGTCCGGGATCTGGCGCCATTCGAGGAGCAGGCCCAAGCGGAAGTCGAGCCTGTGCTTACCGAGGTGCAGGGGGTATTTCAGCGGCACACGGTAGCGCCACAGGCTGATGCCCGTGACGACACCGGATGTCGGCAGGGTCATGGCTGGCGTTTGAATTTGCCGAAATCGGGAGGGCGCTTCTCGAGATAGGCATTGCGGCCCTCCTGTCCCTCCTCGGTCATGTAGAACAGCATGGTGGCATTACCCGCGAGCTCCTGGATGCCCGCCTGACCGTCGGTGCCCGCGTTGAACGCCGATTTGAGCATGCGCAGGGCGACGGGCGAATGTTCGAGCATCTGGCGGCACCAGGCGACGGTCTCCCGTTCCAGTTCCGCAAGCGGGACGACCGTGTTGACCAGCCCCATCTCCAGGGCCTCGCGCGCGTCGTACTGGCGGCACAGGAACCAGATCTCCCGGGCCTTCTTCTGACCGACGACCGCGGCAAGGTAACTGGCGCCGAAGCCACCATCGAAGGACCCCACCTTGGGGCCAGTCTGGCCAAAGCGGGCGTTGTCGGCAGCGATGGTGAGATCGCAGATCACGTGCAGCACGTGGCCACCGCCGATCGCATAACCGGCGACCATCGCGACGACGGGCTTGGGGCAGGAGCGGATATCGCGTTGCAGGTCGAGCACGTTCAGGTGGTGCACGCCCTGGTCGTCGCGGTAGCCGGAGTCACCGCGGACGCGCTGATCGCCGCCGGAGCAGAATGCCAGATCGCCCTGTCCGGTCAGGACAACCACCCCGATCCGCTCGTCGAACCGGGCGTCAGCCAGTGCCTGCTGCATCTCCTTGATCGTGATCGGCCGAAAGGCGTTGCGGACCTCCGGGCGGTTGATGGTGATCTTCGCGATCCCTTCGGCCTTGTGATAGCGGATGTCCCGGTAGGAACCGGAACAGTCCTTCCAGTCCAGCGCCGGGATGATCGACGAGAAATCGGGTGCGGTTGTACTCATGGGCGAGCGTGCTCGACGGTGCACATGCGATGAATGAACCCCGCGACCGCTTGCGGTGCCGGGGCATGGCAGTTATGCCCGAGGTCGTCGAGTTTGACAAGGGTCAGGTCGGGGACCCGTTCGGCAATGCGGTCGCCCACCGCACAGAACTTCGGGTCCAGGCGCCCGGTCAGGAACCCGATCGGAAAGGGCAGATGCGGCAGGTCTTCCCAGTGGTCGGGCTGGCGCGCAAGGCTGGTTGTGCCCAGCACCTCTGCCATCACTTCCGGGGATCGTCCGGAGCGATTGGCGACTTCCTGGCGCCGTTGCGCCGCCGACAGCGATGCGAACACCGGCTGGTCGTACCACGCATCAAGAACCTTGGGCCACGGTTCGGCCCGGAACCGGCGGGTCCAGTCGGCATCGGCAGCCGCACGTCGTTCGCGTTCCACTGCGCCGGACAATCCGGGGTGTGCACTTTCGAGAACGAGGGCATCGATCCGTTCCGGGTGCAGGCAGGCGAGGTGCAGCGCCAGCCGCCCGCCCAGGGAGTAGCCGGCCAGGACGACGCGCGCAGGCAGTTGCGGCTCCAGTTTCGTCCACAGCGAAGTCGCGTAGGCGTGGAAGTGATCTCCGGTGGCGCCGGTATTCAGGGGCAGACCATCGTGGCCGGGGAGATCGGGCATCAGGCACCGGAAATCCGGCTGCAGGGCATGCGCAACGTCCACCCAGTCGGCTCCCGTGCCCATGAAACCATGCAGAAGCACGATGGTGGGGCGGCCGGACGCACCAAGGGTCAGCACCGGCCATCCTCCGTGAGGTGGCGAGTCAGTTCCCGCAAGCGATCCGCACTTTCGCCGGGCGGAAACTGCAGTTCGATCAATGTGCAGCCATTGTGTGCGCAAGCCTCGGTGTAGACCCTGCGCAGATCGCGTGGCGATTCCGGACGGGTGTAACGAACGCCGAACTGGGCGGCAGCCTGGCGAAAGTCGAGCCCGTGCGGGAGTTGGAACAGGGGTTCGAACCACTTCTCGTGCTCCCGCGCCGGCAGCAGGTTGAAGATGCCGCCGCCGTCGTTGTTCAGCAAAACGATCACCAGGGGCGCGGAGACACGGGCCGCGAGTGCCAGGCTGTTGAGGTCATGCAGTAGCGACAGGTCGCCCAGAAGGAGAGTCAGTCCCGTGGAATGCCGCTGCGCGAAGCCGCTGGCAGTGGCAAGCAGGCCGTCGATGCCGCTCGCGCCGCGGTTGGTCACGCAGCGGTTGCCAAGCCCGGGGCGCGCCAGCATGTCCACGAGGCGGATACTGAGGCTGTTACCTGGGAACAGTGCCATTCCGGGCGGCATCGTGTCGGTGATGATCCGGGCGGCGGCGAGTTCAGAGAACCCCAGGGAAAGAAACATTTGCGCGCGGATGTTCGAGTCCTGAATGATCTGAGAAAGCTCAGAATGGTCGTGCGCGGGAAGAGCGATCCGGCGGCAGAACTCGGGAATATCGGCCTGGACGGCGATGGCTCGGCGATGCGGATCGAGATGTGCCGAATGGCGGCTGACCAGCCAGCGGGTACCGGCGAATTCGGCGAGCCATGTGCCAATGCGTTTCCCGGTCAGGCGACCACCGAACTGCACGATCTGGCGTATCGGAGCGAGGGCATCGCGCCCCCTGGGGGTGGCGAGAAGAAGGTCGGGATTCTCCAGCACACTGGGGTCGCTGGTCAGGCGCAACTGGCTGCCGATATCCGCAAGGATCGGAACCTGCGATCGTCGCGCCAGGTCAAGGACGGCTTCGGCCTCGTCGGGCTCCAGGTGTCCCGCCACCAGTAACAGCGGACCCTCGAATACGGGTAGCAGGGCCGGTACGCCAGGGGTGTGGCTGGCCGGTCGTTCGCTTCCGAGATCTGACAGCCAGAGCCTGAAGTCCTGGGGTTCATCGGTGCCATACAGCGGTTCCCGAAAAGGCGCGTTGATATGGACGGGGCCTGCGTCCGCTCCGTGCACGAGAGCGAGCACTTCATCCAGTGCCCGGCCGAGGCGCCCGGCCGACCACGCGGGGTCGGGAGCGGGCAACTGCAACTCGCCACGACGGTGAGTGGCGAACAGCCCCTGCTGATTGGTTGTCTGGTTGGCGCCGCAGCCGTGGAGTTCCTCGGGGCGGTCGGCACTGACCGCAATCAGGGGACGGTGGTCCTCGAAGGCCTCGACCATCGCGGGATGCAGGTTGGCGACCGCGGTACCCGAGGTGGTGAAGACGGCCACCGGCCGCCCGGCTGCCTTGGTCAGGCCAAGCCCGAAGTAGGCGAGACCGCGTTCGTCGAAGTGGCTATGCAGTTGCAGTTCCGGGTGGTCCTGGTGGTAGCGGGCCGCGGCCAGCGCGAGCGGTGCACTGCGGCTGCCCGGAGCGATGCAGATATCGCGCACGCCGTGCCCGCGAACCAGCCGATCGACGAGTACGTATGACCAGGCCTCGTTGAGGTGACTGAAACGCGTCGGTCTCAGCATTCCAGAACGGAAAGGAACGATTCGATCTTGGATTCCAGTTCATTCCACTCCGCCTCGGGATCCGATCCCTCGACGATACCGACCCCGGAATAGCAGAAGATGCGGTCCTTGTTGATCAGTGCCGAGCGGATGGCGACGGCGAACTCGGAGTGCTCGGGGGACACGATACCGAAGGGACCGCTGTACCAGCCGCGCTGAACGCTCTCCAGACGCTTGATGACCACCTGCGCTTGCGTACGTGGGAAGCCACAGATGGCAGGAGTCGGGTGCAGGGCGCGGAGCAGATGGGCGTCGAGCACACCGGGCTTCAGGGTGGCATGGATCGGAAGGTAGCGATGCTGGATCCGGTCAAGTTTCAGGATGCCGACTTCTGCCGGGGACGCGGTGTCGATGACCCAGGGCGAGATCTGTGCGTGCATGAAACGCGTGACCAGGTCGTGCTCATGTACCAGCTTCGGGTCGTTGAGCAGCGTCGCTTCCATGGTTCGGTCTTCATCGAGGGTGCTGCCGCGCCGGACCGTGCCGGCCAGCGACTCGGTCAGCAAGTTGCGGCCGCTTCTGCGATACAGACGCTCCGGTGTACAGCCCATGAATAGATCGCCACCCCTTTCCATGGCAAAAGTGAAGCTGCCGGGGTTGGTTCTGCACCACCTCTCCAGCAATCTGAACGGCGCCACGGGAGCAGAAAGGCGGATTTCCACCCGGCGCGCCAGAACGGCCTTGTTCAGCTGCTTCCTGGCGATATTTTGAAGAATTTCGTCGATGTGTTTCCTGCAGACCGACGAATCCAGTTCGTCGACGCGCTGCGAGACGCAGGCTGGCCTGTAATCACGTCCAGCGTCCAGCGTCCAGCATATGCGGTAAAGAAGTTCCAGCAGGTGCGTCTTCATGCGCATGAATTCGCCGCGGGACTGGGCCAGCAGATTCACGGCGAGGTTGTATCGGCCATCGTTCTGGCGAAGTTCCAGCGCAGGAAGCACGAACCGGGCCGCGGGAAAGCTCGACCACTCGTCGATGCCGTTGTGGCCGGCAAACGCGAGACCCCCCAGGAACGCAGCATCGCAGCCATCGAGAATGGTGTTGACCTGCCCGAGCAGGCGACCATGATCGGCCGCGGAATCGACGACCAGTTCCAACGCGGTGCCGATGCCGGCGATGCTCACCGTACGCTCGCGATTTCGCCAGAAGATGCGGGTATCGAGGGGGTTGGCCTGCAGCCATAACAGCGGGTCCGTCTCCGGCACCGGCTCGCTCAGGCGCAGAAGGGCCCCATCCCGGAACTGCCAGTTCCTGACCTCGGCGACCAGACGCGCGACCGTCGGTTCGAAGTCGCCGCGGGTATGGGGAACAGCAAAGCGCTGCCGCATCGGCGCGGCGTCTGTCGACGAGGCCGGGGGCGCCTCCTGTGCGTTTCTGCCGAGGATCGGGGCGGGATCCAGTGTGGCCGATTGCTGCTGGTTCGAAGTCACGGCTTCATCCCCGGACCCGGGAATCCGGGAACTCGCGATATCTGAGGGCGCGGGTGTGTGTCCGAAAAGGCAGCCCAGGTTCGCCCATTCGGCCATCGTTACCCCACCGGTGCGATCGTCTGCTGCTTTTCCGTGAGCCCATGCACCACATGCTTCGTTTCGACACCCCGGTGGCCCTTGGGCCAGTGGTTGGCCCATCCACGGAAGGTACCCTCGATCCTGTGCCACGACAATAGCGCAGCGGAGCCGTGCCAATACAGCGGATGAAAAAATTCGTACTCAAGTCGTGCTGAGTCAACCTTCACCCGGAGGTCAGCCGTCTGGACGATCGGCCCTCCTGATCAGCGCTGGACCCCGGAAATGAACGTTAACGTGAGAGTCACGCCCCGGCCCTGGCCTCCAGGCTCGCGGGCCGCGCGCGACGCAATTCGCTGCACTCATTGGCACCCTGTTTTTTTGTCGTCGGGGGCTTGCCCTCTAGTGGGCCATGCGGACAGTTCGGTACCAGATCGCTTCGCCAGAAGCACCGGCGCTGCGTTGGGCAAGTTTGCAATAGGTCCACTGTTCCTGCACTTGCCCGCCTTGCTCCGGCGCTTCTGGCTATGCTCCATAGTCACCGAACTTTCCGCATGGCCCACTAGGATCACGAAAGTCCCCCCGATTGGTTTTCGTCTTGTCGTGCCGCGTGCAGGCTGCGGTCCAGTGAATCGGTGTCCCATTCGTCGTGGTGAATGATCTCCAGGCGCCCCTCTTCGGCACCACGATGAGGCTCGAAATCGCCGGCGGCCCCGACGCGGTTGATGCGTAACCAGCCGGAATCCGTGGCCATCACACCCTTCACCCGATCCCAGGAATACGCCTTGAGGATAGCCGAGAGGCGTTCGGTCGAGAACCGCACCGCGGGTCCGAACCGCCAACTGCGGCCGAAATACCCATCACCCCGCGATTCCACGGACCACCACTCGGGGTGCGGACGGTCATCGGGCGCGGAGCCGTCGGTGCCGGGCATCTGCAGGGTTCGTGCCGCCAGGAAGGCATGAGCCTCCGGGAACAGGGCGCGCCGGGCTGCACTGAGGGGCAGATTCAGCCAGTCCGGGTCCAGATCGCCGTGCTCGACCAAAGCGGTGCGGAGTTTCGGTGGCTCCTGGCGCCTTGCAAATTCATGAAAGGCGGCGCGTTCCTCGGCACTGTATAGATCCGCCTTGTTGGCCACGAGAACATCTCCCAGATGGATCTGGTCGCGCCAGGTTTCGTGCGCGCGGTGTCGCTTCGAGGCAAGCTGACGTGCGTCCATCAGGGTGATCGTTGCGCGCAGGTCCAGCACCGACGCATAAAGCGCACCGGTCAGGGTCTCGATGATCTGTGCCGGGTGTCCCAGTCCCGTCGGTTCGATCAGGATCCGGTTGGGACGCTCGCGGCGGATGATCTGGTTGAGGCCGACGGTGAACGCCTGGCTGGCTACGCAGCACAGGCAACCGCCTGCGACCTGCCGGATCGCCACCTCGCCGTCGGCAATCAGCTCGGCATCGACACCGACTTCGCCGAATTCGTTCACGAGCACAGCCCAGCGCTCATGACCCGGCCGCCCCGCCAGCAGGTGCTGGATGGCCGTGGTCTTGCCAACTCCCAGAAACCCGAGGATCAGGTGGGTGGGTATCGGCTGTGGCGTTCTGAAATACGGGATCGTGTCGGACATGTCGTGCGTCAGGGTGCGTGATTCGTCGGTGAGTTGGCAAGCGACCGGGGCGGCTGCCTTGACAGGGTGGTCACAGGCGGACGACTCTCCTCCCGATCGCATGCCGGAGCAACATCGTTGAAAAGTCCTTTGGCCCGAATCGGAATGGCACTCGCCGGTGGACAGCCACTGGTCTACGTGCATTGCTACGAGGAGGATCGGCTCGAACGTTTGCTGGAGCAGATGTCCGCCTCCCGGTTTGGTGAGCCGAGGCCACTCCGCGTCTGGACGCAAACCCAGGGTCTGCAGGGCGCGGGTGCGCCGGACCCGAGCACACGCGATCCGGTTGAGGCCCTGCGTCAGGTGCTCGCCCAGCCCGAGGAAGTCTTCTACCTGTTCAAGGATCTCCCCCTGCTGTTCGAGCAACGTCCCGACCTCGTGAGAGCTTTGCGCGACGTCTATCAGGCGCTGAGCGGGAGCAAGACCTGTGTGTTCCTGTCGTGTCCCGGCTGGCGAATCCCCGAGGCGTTGTCGCGGCAGGTATTCACGGTGGAACTCGGGGCTCCGGATGAGCAGGAACTGCTTCGTGAAGCCACCCGGTTGGGCAAGCGTGCGGTACCGCCGGACGGCCTGCCCGAGCCATGGCTGATCCAGGCCGCAGCCTCGATGAAAGGCATGATGCTGAACGAGGCAAGGCACCTGATGCGCCGGCTGGCCGTGGAACGCAAGCTGGGCAGCGATGCCGGGCTGGTCGAGATCCGGCAGGAAAAGGCGACCGCGCTGATGCGCGAGGCTTGTGTGAAGTACATACCGGAGACCGTGGACATTGACAAGGTCGGCGGGCTGGAAAACCTCAAGGAATGGGTGCGCAGCCGGCGTGCGTTCTTTTCCGGCGAACATGCCGATGCCCGGGTGCCGCCACCGTCGGGCGTGCTGTTCATGGGCGTCAGCGGCTGCGGCAAGAGCATGGCCGCCAAGGTCATTGCCAGTGCCTGGTCGTTGCCACTGGTGCGGCTGGACATGAATCTGGTGTTGTCCGGGGCGTATGGCTCGCCTGAATACGCCTTTGATAACGCGCTACGGCTCGCGGAACGGATCGCACCGCTGGTGCTGTGGATCGACGAAATGGAAAACAGTTTCGGGTACGACTCCGAGGGCCAGCGCGGCAACAACCCGAACATCTTTTCGAGCTTCCTGACCTGGATGCAGGAGAAGCCGCCCGGTGTCTTCGTCGTGGCGACGGCCAATCGCATCCAGTTACTGCCCGCCGAGGTGATCCGCAAGGGCCGGTTCGACCAGTTGTTCTTCCTTGATCTGCCGACCGAGGAAGAACGCACCGGAATCATTCAGATCCACCTGCGCGCGGCCGGTGCGGACCCCGCGGAGTTCAACATGAAGACCCTTGCGGTACTGACCCGAAGCTGGAGCGGAGCCGAAATCGAACAGGCGATCAAGTCCGCAGCCGTACATGCATGGGAAGAGGGGCGCGAACTGAACGAACGGGACATGTTCTGGAGCGCATCGCGCATCGTGCCGCTGTCCAGAACAATGTCCGAGCAGATCAAGGCCTTGCGTACCTGGTCACAGGACCGGGCGACACCGGCTTCGCACAAGGGTCTGCCCTGAGCGGACAGGAGCGGACAGAGTGTCATTCGCCAGGGGGTGCATCCGCGGGTCATTCCGCCGTTACGCTCTGGTTGGCGTCGGGTTGACGGGTTTCCCATGCGGGGCTAGCGTCGGACAATGGTGAATGCCAAGGAAAGCGGGATGGGCCAATCGCTGGTGGATCTGACCGAACTGAACCTCATCGAGCGCATGGCCGTCCGGTTTCTGCGGACGCGCAATGGCCTGCACGAGCCGCGCATCCAGCGCTGGCCGGCGCGGGAATTGAGGACCATCCGGCAATTGGAGATCTCGGCCATCATCCTGGCTGCGGTGTCCGGGATGGCGTCGGGCGCGTTGATTGGCGGGCTCGAGATCTGGCTCAACTTCACCATCACCGACACCGACGAGTCCTGGGCGCGTTGGCTGGAATACTGGGTGATCTTCCTCGTTGTGTCGGTGCTGATCAGCGCGATCGAAATCCTTTTCCTCTACTGGGTCGTGCTCTGGCGTGTTGCGCGGATCAGCGCCATTGCCGGGCTGCGCCTTTCCGACCCCGAAGTCGAGCAGGTCGTCGCGATCGGGTTGTCGCGTTCCGCTCTCGACATTCCGGACCCCAGAAAGCCGTTCTACGGGATCGATCCGTATATCCGCGTACCGCGCTGGAGGCTGATCGCCTACGCGATCCTCTATCGGCTGAAGATCGGCGCAACCAGTTTCATCGTGCGGGTGCTTCTGCGGCGCGTGCTGGCCCGTGCGGCAGTCCGCACGCTCATTCCGCTGGTCGCCATTGTCATTTACTCGATCTGGAACGCCATCATCATCGGCTGGATCATGCGTGCGTCGCGGGTTCGGGCCGCGGGTCCGATCGCCATCCAGGAACTCGGCGAGCAGCTTCTGGCGGCATCGGCCGACCTGGACGAGGGGGTACGCAGGCTCCTGCTGGAGGCGGTCGCCGAGACGATCATCCGCAGCGCAAACGATCACCCCAATTTCGTGCTGCTCCTCGGGCGCCTGTTTGCGGATCTCGAGATCCAGCCAGGGTCCCTGGATCTCGACTGGCCTGCCAACAAGGCCCGGATCGCCGAGCTGAGCGGAGATGAAAAGGATCTTCTGTTGAACCTCGTGAAGATCACGATCCTGCTGGACGGTCGTCCGAGGCGCAAACAGTTGCGTTTCCTTGAGGAGATCCATCAGGCCTGCGGCGAGACGCTGGACAAGGGCGAGACGAAACGGTTGTACCGCAGTTTCTCCAGGGGGCAGGGCATTGGCGTGCTTCGCGGTTCATGAACGGATCGCTGCACGAAGCCATCGCAGCCAACGCGTCTTGTTGACGGATTGTGGCGATTCCCGCCGCCCGGAACGCGAAAAAGCAGTGGAAGCAAGGCATGATCGTTCCCTTCTGAAGCCGCACGCTGCGTGTATCTGCCGCGTAGGAGAAATGCGCGCGCCCTGGGCCTGGTTACAGTATTCTCCTTTCCACACCCCGCGAGCCAGGACGACGACCGTTCCGCCATGAGTCGCAGCCCCACCTCATCCGAAGCGCCTGTCGACCCCGTACTCGGGGCCGCCCTGGACGATGCCAACGATCGTCTGGCGTTGCTGGCGGAGATGATGCAGGGGTTTGCCCGCTCGGGAGATTTCGCGGCAGTGGTGCATTCCGGTTTGTCCCGCATCACGCAAAGCATGGGTGCCGAGGCCTCCTCGCTGTTTCTGCTGGAAGGCGATCCGCCTGCACCGGACATCGTCTGTTCCGCCTGTTCGGGCCCGGTGGACGTAACGGATCTGCGCCTGCCGTGGGGGGTGGGCATCGTGGGCCGTTCGATTGCCCGCGACGAGCCTCTGATGGTTCGTGACGTTCGGAGTGATCCTGGGTTTGCGGGGGCGGAAGTCGATGCCGCTACGGGTTTCGTCACACGCTCCATTCTCGTCGCGCCGCTGTCCGTCGGAGACGAACGGATCGGCGCCATCGAAATCATCAACAAACTCGAGGGGGATCACCTCTTCACCCGCAGGGACCAGGCGCTGCTCGAGACCCTGTGCCATGCAGCGGCGCTTGCGATCTCGAATATCCGGTTGACGGAACGGCTGGTGGAACAGGAACGAATGAACCGCGAACTGGAGCTCGCGGCAGCCATTCAGCAGGACCTGCTGCCCCCGCCGGCCCGTCCCGAATATCCCGTTCATGGACTGATGCGTCCCATGTATCGGGTTTCCGGGGATTTCTATGACGTCCTCGAGCGCCCGGACGGCAGATTGTGGTTCTGTGTCGCCGACGTCTCGGGAAAGGGAATGAACGCAGCGCTGCTGATGGCGAGGACGTCGAGCCTGTTCCGCTGTCTCGCAAAGCAGGCGAGTGGCCCCGGGGTGCTGCTGTCGGCAATCAACGCCGAGCTCTGTGAAACCGTCAGTCACGGCATGTTCGTGACCCTGGCCTGCGGGTTGTACGATCCGGTCAATGGCCGTCTGCATCTGGCCAGCGCCGGTCACGAACCCGGTCTGCTGCATGATCCGACCACGGGCGAGATGCGTGTACTGGAGGCGGGTGGTCCACCGTTGGGGATCGCACCGGGATTGATCGACGCGGCCGCGGAACTGACGCTGATCCTCAGCCCCGAACAATCGCTTTATGTGTTCACTGACGGCCTCACCGAGGCTGCCGATGCCGAGGGCCGCATGCTGGAAGCGGAAGGCGTGGCATCCCTGATTACCCATTGTGCGGGGCAACCGGTGCATTTGCGACCACGAGCCTTGCTCGACGGCGTGATGAACGAGGGGCGAAGTCAGCGCGATGACCTCACTGTCCTCGTGCTGTCGGGTTCCTCAGGCGGGGTCGATCGGCCTTGACATCCGAGCGCATGGTGGCGGAGCTGGTCGTTCCCGGTCGGGCCGGCAGCCTGCGTCTGATTCGTGCGCTGGTGCGCGAAGCCGCCATGGCGCATGGTGCCGATCCGGATTGGACTCACGATCTGGTGCTCGCGGTGGACGAGGCCTGTCAGAACGTGATTCGGCATGGCTACCATGGGAAGATGGTGCCGGGGGATATCCATGTGCAGGTCTCGTCGGACTCGGCCGGCCTCGTGATCCGCGTCTCCGACGATGCGGAAAGTGTCGGCCCGGAGGGGCCAACGCCACTGCCACTGGACCCGACGCGCCCGGGCGGGCTGGGTCTGCACCTGATGCGTTCCCTGACCGATGGATGCCAGTGGGAAACGCCGGGGGCGGGCCGGGGCAACACCTTGCGGCTCAGCAAGGCGCTCCGTTCCACGGGTGCCGTAGCGATGGATTCGGCGAATCGCACGGACGAGGAGGATTCGAAATGACGGTCAGTGTCAGCGAACGCGGAAGCATCCAGGTCGTGATCCTTTCGGGCGAAATCGATCTGCAGAACTCCGGTGAAGTGCGCGATGCCGTGCTCCGTTGCCTGCATCAACAACGCCCGGTGGTGGTGGACATGGGCGCTATTACCTACATCGATTCTTCGGGTGTGGCGAGCCTGGTCGAAGGTTACCAGGTCGCGCGTACCAAGGGTGTGGCTTTCATTCTGGCGGCGGTGAGCCCTGCGGCGATGCGGGTTCTTCGCCTCGCGAGGCTCGACCGGGTTTTCGTCATCGTGGCGGATCTGGACGCTGCCGTGGAGTCCGCGGACGGATGAGCCGCGGCCGAATATCTGCCGCACTGGAATCCCTCGGTCAGGCAACGACGCGTGGCGTCGCCGAGATCGGGCTGGCCGGAACGCTCCTATGGCAGGCCGTGAAGTGGATCCTGATCGGCTGGCGCCGGCATCAGCCGTTGCGTCTGGGCGCGGTGGCCGCGCAGGCGATGGAGATCGGCATTCGGGCCTTGCCGATTGTCACCATTCTGGCCGCGACCATCGGGGCGATGCTGGCGATCCAGGGTATCTACACCCTGCAGACCTTCGGCGCCGAGGAACAGGTCACGCTGGGGGTCGCCATCTCAGTGACCCGGGAGTTTGCGCCGCTGATCACGGGCATTCTCATTGCGGGTCGATCGGGTTCGGCGATCGCCGCCCGGCTGGGGACGATGAAGATCAACCAGGAAATCGACGCACTGGTGGTGATGGGGATCAACCCGGTCCGGTTTCTGGTGTCGCCGACACTGCTGGCGATGGTCATCATGGTGCCGGCACTGACGATCTGGGCCAATATCGTTGCCATTCTGGGCGCCGGACTCTATATCACCGCGCAGCTGGGAATCAGCATGAGCGTCTATCTCGGCGATGTTTCGTCGGCGCTGGCTGTTGATGACGTGCTGCATGGCCTGACCAAGAGCGCGCTCTTTGCGCTGCTCATCGTGGTGATCGGCGTCGTCAATGGCGCGTCGGTGTCTGGGGGCGCCGAGGGGGTGGGACGGATGACCACCCGGTCGGTGGTGCACTCGATTGCCGCGATCGTGATCACCGACATGGTGTTCGTATTCCTGGTGACCCGATTATGACGGATGCTGTGCCGGAATCCATTGGGCCACCGGTGATCGAGGTGCATGAACTGGTCACGCATTTCGGTGCCCGCATGATCCTCAAGGGCATCGATCTGATCGTCGAACCCGGCGAGATTCTCGTCATCATGGGCGGTTCCGGATCGGGAAAATCGACCCTGCTCAATCACTTGCTGGGGCTGCTCCGACCCACCTCAGGCACCGTTCGGATCCTTGGTCACGATATCAACTCGGTACGCGAACGGACATTGACAGAACTTCGGCGCAGAATCGGGGTGGCGTTCCAGGGGGGTGCGCTGTTCTCCTCGATGAGCGTGCTGGAAAACATCATGTTGCCGCTGTTCGAGCATACACGACTGGATCGCAGGACGATGGCGATCATGGCCCGCATGAAAATGGAGGTCGTTGGCCTCGCGGGGTTCGACAACCTGATGCCGGCCGAGTTGTCGGGCGGCATGATCAAGCGGGCTGCCCTGGCCCGGGCCATCGTGATGGACCCCAGACTGCTGTTCTGCGACGAGCCTTCGGCCGGTCTCGATCCGGTGGTGGCTGCGCAGATCGATGATCTGATCCTGCTGTTGCGCGACGCCCTGCAGATGACAGTCGTGGTGGTGACCCATGAACTGGACAGCGCGTTCAAGATCGCCGACCGTATCTGCGTGCTGGATCAGGGCGAGGTTCTGGCCATCGATACCGTCGAGGCGATCCGCAACAGCCCGAACCACCGGATCCAGAACCTGCTGAATCGCAGGGTCGAGGAGGCGGAACTCGATCCGGAAGAGTATCTGCGCCGCCTGACCGGAGCAAAGTACAGTGTGGCGAATGGCGCGCGCGCCGACGGGGACAACGGATGAAGGATAACCGCACCAATTACGTCATTGTGGGCCTGTTCGTTTTGCTGATGCTCGCCGCCCTGATCGGTGCCGTGGCTGTATTGATGGGTCGTACCGGACCGACGACAGCCTATTACACGACCTACGACAATGTCGGTGGCCTGAAGCCGGGGACGCAGGTGATGTTCGAAGGCTACCCGATCGGGCAGGTGACTCACATCGAACCGCTGCATACGGAGGGTGGGATTCGCTTCCGCCTGCACCTGGACGTTCAGCGCGACTGGCCCATACCCGGCAACAGCGAGACGAGAATCGCCGCGTCGGGACTACTGGCGGCAGTCAATATCGACATCCGCGCAGGGGACGATCCGGAACTTCTGCCGCCCGGCAGCGAGATTCCCGGCCGGGTGGGAGGATCCGTTTTCACGGTGATGGACGAGGTGGCCGGCGATGTCCGCGATATGACGCGCGACACCATTCGACCCCTGCTGGACGACGTCAGCGCCTACATCAATCAGATCGGATCGGCGCTTGAGACCGACGGGCTGAAGATCCTGGCCGATGCCCGTACCGCGGTCGACGCGCTGGCCGGACAGACACCGCGGATCTCCAGCAATCTGGCGATGCTGGCGGAGAGGCTCAACGAGGAGTTGTTGAGCGAAGGAAACGTGGAGAAATTCAGCGACACGCTCAGCAATGTTCAGGTAGCCAGCGTGGCCGCACGCGCGATGAGCCAGGATCTGCAGGTCGCAAGCCGGCAGATCGATTCGGTCCTGCGCCATCTCGATACGATGGCTTCGGGAAGCCGCGAGGACGTGCTGGCGGCGGCCAAGGACCTGCGGTATTCACTGGATATCGTTGCGCGTCATGTCGATTCCATCACCCATAATCTGGACGGAACGAGTCGCAACATGCTGGAATTCAGCCGTTCCTTGCGCCAGAACCCGGGGCTGTTGCTGCGCGGGGCACCGGCTCGCGACGAGGCGCAGCGTCGCTGATGTCCGTGGATCAATCTGCGTGAGGGGAGGATTGCCGATGCGCCGTTTACCCGTTTCCGTCCTTGCCATGCTGGCATTCGCCGTGCTGATCGGGGGGTGCGCGACACCGCCACCGGTGCCGAGCGATGTCTTCTATCGCCTCGATGTGCCCGAGTCCGGTCGGGCGTTGGCGGCGGATGCCCGGTTTGATCTGACCCTGGAAATTCGTCCCTTCGATGCCGACGGTATCCTCGGGGAACGGGCACTGGTCTACACCGAGGGCGATCATGGGGCGTTACTGCAGTACAGCTATCACTTCTGGGTGGAGGGGCCGAGCCAGGCGGTGCAGCGTGAGCTGGCCGACCATCTGCGTGCCACGGAAGGGTTCACGCGAGTGCTGACTCCCCGTTTCCGGGTGCGGCCGGATATCGAGATTCTCGGCCGCATCGGACGTCTGGAACAGGTGATCGTGGGTGAGGGTGTCGCACGCGTCGTGGTGGAGCTGGAGATCGGCGCTGAACGAGTCACTCGTGACGGTGGGCTGCTGGTCCTGAATACCTATCGCGTGGATGCGCCGGCCGCGGACGCGTCGCCGGCCTCGGCGGCCACGGCCATGCGGGCTGCATTGCGCGACATCTTCGATCAGTTCACTGGGGACCTTGCAGCGGCTCTGGCGGCGCAGCCGCGCCGGTGATGCAATCATGCAGGGTGACCTGTGTTGATTGGACGTGCCGTCGAGACCGGCGTTACGCATGTGCCAACAGACGCTGACGATTGGCAGCGCACGCGAGAACAAGCCGAACCGCGAACGATTCCTGCTCGAAGATCTGATCGCGGAACTGCATGTCGCGATTGGCCCGGAAGAAGTTGCCGGTGTGCATCTGCACGCGATCGGGTCCGGATCCGTCGAGCTCGATGCCGATTTCGATCAGGTCTTCCGGATCCTGATGAACCTGATCCGTAACGCGATCGCCGCAGGCAGTCGCCGTATCACGATTCAGGGGACGACCAGCGATGATGTCTCTGTGATCGATTGTCGTGATGATGGTCCGGGGCTTCCGGAATCGATTCAGGGCTGCCTGTTTTCCGAAAAACCCCAGGTCGGTAGCGTTGGCGCGGGCCTTGGCTTGTCTATCGCGTGGGAACTGGCGCGCAACCACGGTGGGGACCTGACGCTGCTGGAGACGGGACCGAAGGGCACCGCGTTCAGGTTGGTGTTGCCCAGCCGCTCGAATGATCCGGAAGAGTTTGCGTCCGACGGCCATCGGTTACCCCATCGCCGGACATCGCCATGATGATCGTCAGGACAGCACGATCATCTTGTGAATCTGCATGTCATGCAGCGTGTAGGGGATACCACCCACGCCGAGCCCCGACTGGCGCAGGCCGGCGAAGGGCATCCAGTCCACGCGAAAGGCCGTGTGCTCGTTGATCATCACCGCCGAGGCGTCAAGTAGATGGCTTGCGCGTATCGCGGTGCCGATGTCCCGACTGAACACGGCGGCCTGGAAGGCCCAGGGCAGGGCATTGGCCCGGGTCACGGCCTCATCCAGGTCGTCATACGCGTACACGCAGACCACCGGTCCGAAGATCTCCTCGATGCTGACCCGGCTGTCCGCCGGGGGATCCAGTAGTACGGTGCAGGCGTAACTGCGTTGCGAGACCGCTTGACCCCCTGCAAGCAGGCGCGCGCCGCCGGTGACGGCTTCGTCCACCCATCGGCCCACGCGCTCGACCTCCGCCTCGCGAATCAGCGGCCCGATCTCGGTCTCCGGCAATGTGGGATCCCCGATCCGCAGACGATTGGCACCCTCGGCGAGCCTGGCCGCGAGTTCCTCCACGACCGAGCGGTGGGCGTACACGCGCTGTACCGAAACGCAGACCTGGCCGGCGTGATAGAAGCCACCCTTGAGTAGCTTGGGAACGACGAGGTCGAGCTCCGCGTCGGCGGCGACGATCACCGGGGCCGCGCCACCGTGTTCGAGTGCACAACGGGTTCCCGGCGCCAACTGGGAACGAAGTTTCCAACCGACCTTGGCGCTGCCGATGAAGCTGAAAAAACCGACACGAGAATCGGTGACGAGTTGCGTGGCAACATCGAGGTCCGTGGTCACCAGCGCCTGGCACCAGGCATCCGGCAACCCGGCCTCGCGCAGGATCTGTACGAACCGAAAACACGAGAGTGGTGTGTCTTCGGCCGGCTTCACGATCACCGGACATCCGGCAGCGACCGCCGGGCCGACCTGGTGCGCGATCAGATTCAACGGGTGGTTGAAGGCGCTGACCGCGACCACGACGCCGATTGGTTCAGTCACGGTGAAAGTCTGCTTCCCCGAGGAGGCTGCGTTGATTCCCATCGGAATGGAATCACCGCCTCCGGTACGCACGGTATCGACGCAGATCCGGATGCTGTCGATGCTGCGCGCGACTTCGACCCGTGAATCCACGAGCGGCTTGCCGCCCTCACGAGCGGCCTCGAGCGCCAGTGCTTCAGCGCGATCGGCCAGAATGGTCGCTGTCCTTTCCAGGATCTCGATCCGTCGCTGCGCCGGCAGCCAGCCGCTGCGGTCACGAAACAGTTGATGGGCGGTCGCCAGTGCCTGCTCGACACCGGCCGCGTCCACGGTTTCCACCTCGGCGATCAGCGTGCCATCGAACGGGGCAAATACTTGCAAGCGGCCAGCCGGTGAGCGGCTGGCAACGTCGAGGGACTGAAAGAGTTCCGGCATGTTCATCTCCGTCCTTTGTTAGCGTGAAAGAACCCGCGTAGGGTGCCGTGAGGTGAAGCCGAACCGCACCGATACCACGCAGGCCTCACCTCCCAGGCTCCCGTCCCTCGAACGGTG
>JAABSN010000358.1 GCA_011390385.1 Thioalkalivibrio nitratireducens
AAGACAGCCCGAACGCCGATGTCGAAACGCTGGAGCTCAAGCTCGACGAGGCTATCCTGCGCGAAACCGCGCCGCTTGAATCCGGCCTGCCGTTCATCAAGGTGCTGTACGTCGTCGCGCCGCTGCTCGGCCTGTTGGGGACGGTGGTCGGCATGATCCAGACCTTCCAGCAGATCACGCTGTTCGGTACCGGCGACCCGCGCATGATGGCCGGCGGTATCTCGATGGCACTGCTCACCACGGTGCTGGGTCTGGTCGTGGCCATTCCGCTCACGGTGATCCACAGCATCCTGCAGACGCGCAGCCGTGCGTTGATCCAGATCCTGGAAGAGCAGGCTGCAGGCATCATCGCCCGCATCGCAGAGCAGAGCCATGGTCGCTCTATATAACCTGCTGGAGTCCATCCGCGGGTTCATCGAACTCGGCGGCGATGTGCTTTGGGCCATCATGCTGGTGCTGCTGGCCATGTGGACGCTGATCATCGAGCGTTACTGGTTCATGTTCCGGGTATTTCCGTCGGAGCGGCGCCGTGTGATCGATGAATGGGAAGCCAGGGACGATCATCGTTCCTGGCACGCCCACCGGATCAGGGAAGAGCTGGTCAGTGGCGTGCGCCAGCAGCTTCAGCGCAACGTCACGATGATCCAGACGCTGATCGCAATCTGCCCGCTGCTCGGGCTGCTTGGCACCGTGACCGGCATGGTTGCGGTATTCGACGTGATGGCATTCTTCGGCACCGGCAATGCCCGGGCGATGGCGGCCGGCGTTTCGAAGGCGACCATTCCGACCATGGCCGGGATGGTGGCTGCGCTTTCGGGCGTATATTTCGCTTCGAACCTGGATCGCAAGGCATCGATCGAGAGCGAGAAGCTCGAAGACATGTTGCAGAACGACTAAGAAGTCGAGGAATCGAATCAATGGCACGCAGACATGCGAATCGGGACGAACCCGAGATCAACATCACGCCGATGCTTGACATCGTGTTCATCATGCTCATCTTCTTCATCGTGACCACGACCTTCGTGCGGGAAACCGGCGTTACCGTCGAAAAACCCCAGGCGCTGACGGCCGAGTCCCGGCCCCAGGGGAACATTCTGATCGGCGTGGACTCTGATAATCAGGTATGGATGAACGGCAGTCAGATCGACTTGAGCGACGTTCGCACCCAGGTGCAGCGCGCGCGTGCCGAGAACCCGGAGGGCAGCGTCATCATGATTTCCGACAAGGGCGCGCGAACCGGTACGCTGGTCGATGTGATGGACCAGGTGCAGGCTGCCGGCGTCGGGCGCATGGCGATTTCCGCCGAACAGATCGGCGGGGGAGGGTGAGACATGGGTAGTTCAGTTCGTTACGTCGTTTCGGTGGTGCTGGCGGTCATTGTGACCGTGGCCGCGTTCTACCTGATGCACAGGCTCATCTCGGGCGGCGACGGCGAGCGCGAAAACCTGGATCCGCCGCCCGGCATCCGCTTCGGTCCGGTGGACATCGAACAGGATATCGTCGAGAAGGATCGACGCAAGCCGGAGCCGCCGCCGCCCCCGGATACGCCGCCACCGCCACCGGACATCCAGGTATCCGACGTCCAGCAGACCCCGACGGAAATGCCGCGCATGGAAATGCCGAATCTCAACCTCGGCGTGGGCGCCGGACCGCCGGTACTCGGCAACGTCGGAATCGATCGCGGCGCCGAGGGCGACGTGGTGCCGCTGGTGCGGATCAACCCGCAGTATCCGCGCGATGCGCAGATGAACATGATCGAGGGCTATGTCACGATCGAGTTCACGATTACCGAAACCGGATCGGTTCGCGACCCGAAAGTCATCGATTCCAAGCCGCCTCGCGTGTTCGACCGTGAAGCCATCCGGGCCATTCTTCGGTGGAAATTCAAACCGCGGGTCATCGACGGCACGGCCATTTCGCGCCGGGCCGTCCAGACCATCGACTTCAACCTGGATCAATGATGAACACGAACCGATTGGCATTGCTGTTGTTGACTTCGTTCGGCCTGCTGCTTTCGGCGGCCAGCCCGATCGCCTTTGCGCAGACCGGCAGCGAAACGGTGGCGTGCGGTGAAGAACGCGAAGTGCAGCCGGGTCTGATGTCGGAGTCGACATACAACCGACTCAACGAAGCGGCGGAACTGATCGGCGAGGAAGACTATTCGGAAGCCATCTCGGTGCTCGAGAATCTGCGCAAATCGAGTCTCTCGGATTTCGAGAAGGCGACGGTCGAGCAATACCTCGGCTTTCTGGCCGCCCAGCGTGAACGGTATGAAGATGCGATTGGTCATTTCAGCGAAGCGGTCCGGCTCAATCAGCTGCCGAACCAGACTCACTTCGAGATGATCCTGCAGATTGCTCAGCTTTACAACGCGCTGGAGCGCTACGACGAGGCGCTCGAACAGCTGGATTTCTGGTTCTGCATTTCGACAGAAGAGGCCAAGAAGGTTGCGGAAGTCTGGGTGCTCAAGGCCAGCCTCCACCTGCAGCAGGACGATTATCGCGAAGGCCTGGCGGCGATGAACCAGGCGATCGAGATCGCCGAAGAGGTGCCTGAATCCTGGTATCGCACCAAGCTCGGCATTCTGCTCGAGCTCGAAGAGTACCGCCCGGCTGTCGATGTGGCGAAGATCCTGATCGAGGTCAATCCGGATCGAAAGGAATACTGGTCGCAGCTTTCGGGCATCTTCATGGAGCTCGACGAGAGCCGCAACGCGATGGCAACGCTTCACCTGGCTTATCGGCGCGGGCTTCTGGATCGCGGCAGCGAATTCACCCAGCTCGCCGGACTGCTGCAGCAGATGGAAGCACCTCGGCTGGCCGCGGAGGTCATGCAGGACGGCCTGGAACAAGGTTACGTCGAGGCGACGGCCAATAACTGGGAGATGACGGCGGGCGCCTGGTACCAGGCGCGTGAACTGGATCGTTCACTGGAAGCCTACGAACAGGCCGGTGAATTGTCCGACAGCGGGAAGATCGATTTTCAGCGCGCATCGATCATGACTGCCGAAGAGAACTGGGAAGGTGCGCTTGGCGCCGCAACCCGGGCGTTGCAGAAAGGCGACCTTACCGAATCGCAGGAAGGTAACGCTGAACTGCTGATCGGCATGGCGCAGTTCAACCTCGGCAATCTCGATCAGGCCGAACAGGCCTTTAATCGCGCGTCAAACTATGGCACACTCCGAACAGCCGCACGCGAATGGTTGAATCACATTGAGCAGACAAGACAGCGTTTAGCGAGTCGGTAGCGGCCTCTCAAATCCGATCAGGGAGTTGGAATGATGCAAAACAACACCGAAGAAAGCTTGAACCAGGCCATCGACGACGATGCGGGTGCCTCTTCCGGCGCCGCTGGAACCAC
>JAABSN010000359.1 GCA_011390385.1 Thioalkalivibrio nitratireducens
AGCATACGCTTTCCCACCATTCGTCCATTCGTCGATAGCTCATCATTGCGAGAATAGAAGTAGCCTTCAAGCATGCTACCGTCGATCGTGGCCCTGTGGGCGTCCCTGAACAATCGCACGTGCTGGCTATCGGCTCCTTCTCTTGCCCGCAGCGCTGACACACCGAACTGGTACAGGAGATGATTGGTGAAGTACTGCGTACCCTCAAACTCGATGATACGATCCACCGAGCACCAAGCCTCGTGCAAACTCATCATATACGGCCTTGGCAGAAATATGTCGCGCCAGGATTCCGATTGAGGATGTCGCACTACGGTTATTGCCGCCCACGGTGACTTCAGGGTACCAAACGATTGCGCGCCGTTCCTGACTCTGAACACAGCCCTCAACTCGTATGCCCCCGTCTCCCCGAACAAAAAGCGACCGCCATATTTCATCAAGAAGAACGGTATTTTGACCACGGTATCTGTTCCAAAGTCAATCTTTGGTATTTCTACGAAATCTATATCCAGTGTCTCCCAAATAGCCGTCACGTGTTCCCGGTATCGCAACTCGTAGCCGAGTGTTCTGCAAGCAAACGATGGCAAGACTACCGATCCTGCACCGGCAAGTCTACCGGATATGGTCACGATCCCACATGCAGATCCGAACTGCGGAACCACTCCGTCCGCCTCTAATGACAATTGTACTTCTGCGGCACTCGCGGGCCACGTCGAGGCCAGTACCAGCAATATGGCGAGGATCGTCATCGGACCTTTCTCCTCGATGCTCCTTGCGGAGACGAATTTCATCCACACAGCCCTGACTCCTGGATCATCCTCCCAGGTCGCGGCCTCCATCGATCCTACCACGACCGCCCCCCAGACCGACACCGGTCCCCGCTGAACGTGCTCTGCCGACGGCCGTCGCTGCTGATGATCACCCCGGCCGAGCGTGATGGTGGAGGTCTTCATCGCGATATCCTCATGAGCTCGCAGTCGCAATCCGTGGACGGAAGCCGTATCTTGAGGATACCATACACAGTCGCGGTGGTAACGGGCATGGGGAGATGCTGCCATGGTTTCGACCCGCGTCCTCACGTGGCTCCTGGGCGGGAGCATGATCCTCGCCGCGGGGACGACCGCGGCCTCGCCAGCCCTGGTCGACACCGTGCTGGCCAACGGGCTCCGGGTGATCGTTGAGGAGAACCCCGCCCGGTCGCTGGCGCACGTCTGCGTCCTCTATGACGCCGGCGCCGCCGCCGATCCCGACTCGCTGCCCGGGCTGGCGCACCTCTCCGAGCACCTGCTCCAGGAAGGAGCATCCCGGCGTGGACTCGAACTGGTGACGCTGCGCCGCAACGCCTACACCACGCCCACCACCTTGGGTTTCTGGAGTGACTGCCTCCCGGCCTTGCTGCCGCGGGTGCTGGCGGTGGAGGCCGTCCGGATGTCCGCCGGAGGCATTCTGCCAGCGGCCTTCGCGCGCGAGCGCAACGTGGTGCTACAGGAGATCGCTTTCCGGGACGGTGGGCAGGCGACGTCCCCCGATGAAGCGGCGCTCCGGGCGAGCTTTCCCGGACATCCGTACGGAGCTCCGGTGATCGGTTCGGCCGAGGCCGTGGCGCGGATCACGGCCGCCGATGTGGAACGCTTCATCCACGACGTCATCGCGCCCCGGAACGCAGCCGTCCTTGTCGAGGGCCCGCTGCCGGTCGCGGAGGTCCTGACGCTGACCTGCGAGCGCCTCGGCGCCGTCTCGCCACGTCAGACCCCGGCGCGGTCGCCATTGCCGCCGTTGCCAGAGCCGGCGGCACGCCAGGCGATCATCGACAACCGCGACCACGAGGGCTTCCGCATGGCGGCCGCCGTCCGCGTTCCCGTGACCTCGGCCCGCGACCTGGTGGTGGCCGACCTCGCGCTCAGCCACCTCGAGCGCAAGCTCTATCACGTCGATGTCGATGTCGTCCCGGGCGAGATCGTGCTGGTGATGACCTGGTACGGCGCCTATCGCCGACCCGGATCGAACAGCCAGCGCAGCTTCGATCCGGACCAGGATCTCCAGTCCTCCATCGGCTGGTTCTGGGGGTCTATCCGTCGGGCCATCGCGGACCTTGCCGATCCCACGCGACAGGAGCAGCATGCCCAGTGGCTCGATGCGACCGTCTCGGTGCGGCATGGGTCGCGCTGGTTCTCCCGTACCTCGATGCTGGTGTCCGGAGGGCCAGTGATCTCCCAGGAGGAAGATGCCGCGCTGGCCCGCCAGGTCACATTGCCCGAGATCCACGATTTCCTGGTGCGCGGGCTCGTCCAGGAGCACACCACCATCGCCGCGAGCCACGGCCGCGACTCAGGCCGCATCGCCTTCCGCCCCCTGGCCGGCAGGGCGCCACGTTCCGAGGCTGCCGGCATCGATGCCAGGGCCAAGCTGACCGCCGACGCCATCGACTCCGTCCTGGTCCTTTACGCGGCAGCCGATATCCTGGACCTGAGCGTGTTCTCGCTGGCCAACGGAGTATCGGTGGTGTGCCAGCACGTGCCTGACGATCCGTGGTGGCATCTCATGGGCTGGCGGCGCGGCGAACCCGTGGCGGACGCACGCCGCGGGAAGCGTCCGGGCCTCTGCTTCCTCTACAACTGGACCGTGTCATGCGACCCCCAGCGGACGCCGGCAGGCCGCGAGCCCCGGCCCTGGCCGCACCATGCGGGGTTCTGGCTCGACCCCGCGGGAGTCCTGACCTTCGACGCCCACAACCGCTGTGCCGAGGCATCCGCCATGGCCGCCTCCCTGGTCCAGCGTTTCGATTGCGATGCCTTCAACCTGGCATGCTGGTCCAGCACCCTCGACGGCGCGAGCACGGTGTTCGCACGGCTGACGCAGCTTCCCGACGTCCGCGCCAGGGCCTGGCGATGGTCGCAGATCCTGGGGCCTGACCACCCGGCGCTGGCCCGCCTGCATCCTGACCCTCGAACCCTCCGGGACATCCGATACAAGGATCTGCAGAAGCTGCATCGCGCGGTCGCAGGGTCGACCGGCGACCTGACACTCCTGGCCGTGGGCGGGGTTCCCCCGGAGACGGTGGGGACGATCCTCGAGGCCACCTTCGGACGCCGTGATCGCGTCCGCCCCTGGACCGCGCCACCGCCTCCGCCCGGTCCCGAGGCTCCCGTCGGCACAGTGGTGACGGCCAGCAGCGAGGCCGATGTGACCCTCGCCCCGACCTTCCCCGCCGCGCTCCCCCCCGCGCGCGGCGACGCAGCGGGCCTCTATCTGCTTCTAATGGAGGAACTGCTCGACGACTGCCTCGATGCGCGGCTCCGGCAACGAGCTGGCCTGACCTACGCGGTGCAAGCGAGCCTGCAAGTGGTTGCC
>JAABSN010000360.1 GCA_011390385.1 Thioalkalivibrio nitratireducens
CGCTCGAAATGGCCCTGGGCCAGTCTCGCCGGGTGATCGATCGGCTTCAAACCGTCGCGGGCGTCGAGACGGTCGAGGCGCTGCGGGAAGCCATCGAACGTTCCGATGCGCTGCGCCGAATGCGCGAGGAATTCGATGCCACGGTGCGTGCACTGGAACAGGAGGGCGATGGTCTGCCCGTGGCGGAACTGGAGCAGGAGTGCGCGGCGGCAGACATGGATCGGATCGTGGCCCGCCAGGATACGTTGCAGCAGCAGCTGGCCGAAATCCGTGAACGCCGCGACGAGGCCGTCGAGGAGCGATCCCGGGCACGTGCCGCTTTCGAGGCGATCGGTGGCGACGATTCCGCTGCGCGCGCGGCCGCCGCTCGGCAGGAAGCGCTTGCCGAGCTTGGCATGGTCGCCGAGCGCTACGTACGCGCGCGCAGTTCCGTGGTGTTGTTGCAATGGGCCATTGACCGCTATCGGCGTGAAAAGCAGGCACCGTTGCTCAGCCGCGCAGGCGACCTGTTCGCCATGCTGACCCAGGGTGCCTTCACCGCCCTGAATGTGGAATACGATGAGCGCGACCGGCCACACCTCGCTGGTCTGCGCAGCACGGGGGACCGGGTGCCGGTTCCGGGGTTGAGCACGGGTACCGCGGATCAGCTCTTTCTGGCACTGCGTGTTGCGGCGGTCGAGGATTATCTCGATCGTGCCCCGGGGCTGCCGTTCGTTGCCGACGATCTGTTCATCAACTTCGACGACGCACGTTCCTCGGCCGGGCTCGATGTCCTCGCGCAACTGGCGACCAGGACCCAGGTTCTGTTCTTCACCCATCACCAGCACCTGGTCGACCTGGCCCAGGCCCGATTGGGGGAAGCGGCCCGCGTGGAACTGCTGTCCGAAAGCAGCGACTGAATCCACCACAAATGCCGCTAGCGGATGTGCCCGCGTAGGGTGCCAATGAGCGCCAGCGAATTGCACCGCTCGACCCCGGGTCGGTGGGGTTGCTATCCGCCCGCGGCTGATCGGTGCGGTTCGGCTTCGCCTCACGGCACCCTACGCACGGCGGATCGCAGGGTGCCAATGAGCGCCAGCGAGTTGCACCGCCAAGCGTTGGGGCACAGACACCTCCGGGATCACCACCCCGGATTACGGACGAGGCGAGGCCTCAGTTCCCGAAAACCTCGCGCAGCAGGTCGCTGGTTCGGGCTGCCGGCTCCTCACGGATCTTTCGCTCCTCTTCTGCCAAAAGGATGAAGACACCGTCGAGGGTTTTGCCCGTGACGTACTCGTTGAGATCCAGATCGTCGAGTTCGCCGATGCCTGGAAGCCGGGTGCCGACCTGTTCGATCAAGGTCGTATAGGCATCGGCGGCGTCATTTTGCTGCATGGCGTCGGCGACGAGCGGGCGGAAACCTTCGGCGATCCGATCGCCGGCACGCCGCCGCAGGACTCGCGTGGCCCCATCGGCAGGCCCGACAAGGATCGCGCGTGCGTCTTCGATGCTGATGTCGCGGATGGCCTCCACGATGATGTCGAGGCCTGCCGGGGCCGCCTGCTCCGCGGCTCGGTTCATGCTTTTCTCGACCTCGTCCGCCTGGCGTCCGAGGCCGATCCCGCGGAACATGCCACCGGCGCCTTGGAGTACTCCAGGCAGGGGGATCGCGATTTTCGGGTTGTCCGAGAAGCCGCCTTTCTGGCCTGCGGTCTCGATGGCCCGTCGGGTGCCCGTCTCCAGCGCTTCCTTGAGACCCGCGACCATGGTTTCGTGTTCCGCTCCGAGTGGCTGGGCTGCTTCAAACTCGGTCTCTTCTTCGGGAGGCGGGTTCGCTGGAATCGTTCCCTTGAGCCGGTCGACCCAGCTCCCTTGAACCATCATGGGCAGAGAGGCCGCAAGGGCCAGGACGATGATCGCAAACCCGGGTCGAGATACAGTCTTCATGTCATCAGTCACTCGCTGCTGGTCCGGCGATTTCGTTCGCAGCCGCCTGTGGGTCCCAGATTGACCCAAACCCGTCATCTGGTCAATCGCAAAACGGTTACCAATGGTTCACTGGGCGCGGGGCTTCGGCGCTCTTGATGATCCGCCGGACGCCAGACACCCCGATGACGGAGGCGTAGGGTGCCAATGAGCGCAGCGAATTGCACCGGCCGAGGCCCAGGCGCCTGGGTTTCAGGCCGGGCGTGATACCGGTGCGGTTCGGCTGCACCTCACGGCACCCTGCGCGGGTTCTTTCATGCGAATCAGTCGCCCTTCATGCACCCGCTCAGGCGACGGAAGGCAATCCCGCCAGCGCCATCGCGATCTCGCCGTCATCGTACTCCAGGTCCATCAGCTTGCCATCGAGGTAATCGCGATACGCCTGCATGTCGAAGTTGCCATGACCGCAGAGGTTGAACAGGATCGCGCGGCTGACCCCTTCCTCCTTGCAGCGCAGGGCTTCATCGATCGCCGCGCGCACCCCGTGGTTCGCCTCGGGTGCCGGGATGACACCCTCGGCTTTCGCGAACTGCAGCCCGGCCTCGAAGCATTCGACCTGCCGGTAGGCGCGGGGACTGACCAGTCCGAGTTCAGTCACCTGTGAGACCAGTGGGGCCATGCCGTGATAGCGCAGGCCGCCGGCATGGAAGCCGGGGGGTACGTAGGTCGAGCCCAGGGTGTGCATCTTGACCAAAGGCGTCAGATGGGCCGTGTCACCAAAGTCGTAGGCGTAACGGCCGCGGGTCAGCGTGGGGCAGGCGGAGGGTTCCACGGCGATCAGCTCGACCTTCCTGCCGCCACGAAGCTGCGCGCCGAGAAACGGGAAGGTGATCCCGGCAAAATTGCTGCCGCCGCCGGTGGGCGCGATGATCATGTCGGGATAATCATCGGCGAGGTCGAACTGCTTGATCGCTTCCTGGCCGATCACCGTCTGGTGCAACATCACATGGTTCAGCACGCTGCCCAGCGCGTACTTGGTGTCGTCGCGCTGCACTGCCCGTTCAACGGCCTCGCTGATGGCAATGCCCAGGCTTCCGGTGCTGTCCGGGTGCTCGGCCAGGACCGCGCGTCCGGCTGCGGTCAGGTCCGAGGGGCTGGCGATGCAACGGGCGCCGAACGTCTCCATGAATGAACGGCGATACGGCTTCTGCTGGAAGCTGACCTTCACCATGAACACTTCGATCTCGAGACCGAAGAACGAGCCGGCAATCGACAGTGCCGATCCCCATTGGCCCGCGCCCGTCTCGGTCGTGATGCGCCTGATGCCTTCCTGCTTGTTGTAGAAGGCCTGTGCGATCGCGGTGTTCGGCTTGTGGGAACCGGCCGGGCTGACGCCTTCGTACTTGTAATAGATCCGTGCCGGAGTGTCGAGCATCTTTTCG
>JAABSN010000361.1 GCA_011390385.1 Thioalkalivibrio nitratireducens
GATGCCTTCGCCACTTTGCCTTGCAGGCGAATCCGTCCGTAGCCCTGAATGAGGCAATACTTCCGGTTGCATTAGTACAAGGGCTCAACGAATCAAAGGGAAACTCGCCGGCCACCGAAATACGCCGCGATATCGTCCAAAGGATGCCACAATCAGATGGAACGTGGGTTGCCGGATGGTCTGGAAGGGACTCAAGAATGCGCCCGGCCGAGGGTGTCCGGCCGGACGCAGAAATCCTGCGAAGTCATTACTGGACTGGAGCCGTGCATGGCGGTTGCCTTGCACCGTTCGCGACGGAAGTCGTGCGCGCCTCCGGCCCAAGCAGACCCCAGGCACACAACGCCTGTCCCTTCGGGCACGGACAGACCCTGCGGACCGGGACCAGAAGCGCCCAGCCGGCAAAAGCCGACCGGGTGCCTTTCGGTTTCAGTGCCGGCTCGATTACTCGATTTCGTTGACGTTTTCGAGATCGACCGAGTCTACGTCCGCAAAGCCGACGAACTTGAAGGTGCCCGGATCAGTGGTATTTTCCTGGGAGATGTCGAGCCCATCGCCATCATTGTTGCGCGACGTTCCGTCCCTGAACTCGACATGCACCTGGCCGTCGCCGTCCTCAGCCTCGATCTGAATCCCGTCGTTGCCATTATCCGTTGCGTTCATGCGGCGCATGACGACGATGACATTACCTTCGTTGGCAGACGAAACCTTGAATGCTTCATCGCCGTTGAACAGACCATCGACGCGACGGACGTCCAGATTGACGCCCCCCGGACCCTCTTCATCGAAGTCGAGACCCTCATCCAGATTGGAGATTACCAGAAGGCTATTCACCTTACCCGATAGCTCACCCGCACCCGCCTCATCAATATCAAAGCCATCATCGAGATCGAGAACCAGTTCACTATCGTCGTCTTCAACACAGGGTTCTGCAACATCCAGCGGCGCCGGCAAGCAGTAGCCTCCGTTATCCATCAGAAGACTGTTGGACACGTCGATCCAGACATCTCCATCATTGCCTTCATCCAACTCGATGCCATCGGCACCGACATTGCTGAAAATCGAGAACTTTGCATCAAACATGATGCCGCCGTCCGCGCGCTCATCCACGCGGATACCGTCTGCATCGAACTTGCCATTGCCCACATCGTTTACATGCACACCGAGCGCGGTCAGGTGAATCGATGCCGGTGAGCCGTCTCCGCCACCACCGCTGCCGGCACCGCAGTCATCGCCAAGCGTGCAGTCGGACACATGGATTCCATGGTTGGCTACACCCTGCACGCGAACGTCCGTCAATTCCAGCCGAACAACACCCGTACGATCGCTCGGGACGCTGACGAAAATGCCTTTACCGTCACCGGCATTGGCAAAGTCGAAGCCGCCAAGACCTCGGAAATTTATCCGCTCAATGGCCAGATTCGCCCCATTCGCTACCTCGAGCAGGTTGAAGTCGTCGGCCACAGTTGCGTTCGCTCTGATCGTGGTCCCAGCGCCGATGATTTTCAGCGCTTCGGTGCCCTCGTACAGCAGCGGGCTATCGATGACGATTTCAGTCACGTCTCCGCTGATGTAGATCTGCGTCGCGCCACTTTGCAAGGCCGCGCGAAGGGACTCCTCGCCGCTGTCGTTCCCGTTCTTGACCATGATCGGAAACGCGGATGCCGTAGAAGTCATTCCGGCAATTGCAATCGCCGCCATCAGCTTTCCGATTCGCGTAGTCAATGGAATTTCTGTGCTTCTCATATGCACTACTCCCTGAGATGGGTGGTGAGAAACAGCGACTATCGCACTGAATTATTGCCACTCCGTGACATCCAGCAACAATTCATCTGGATTTCTAACCGACCTCACGCCGCTCCATGCGGCGGAACGGGAATTGCGTCGCCGACTCAGGGATCAGCGCGATCGGCTCGCCCAATGACCAGTCCAACAGACCCGTTCGACCAGTATCCACGAAATCTCCGCTTGCCCCCAAAGGCCGCATTTCAGGACGAGGAGAGCGGTGCCTTGATCCAGATGGCCTCGACGAATTCGTAGGTCGTGCTACCCGGTTTCCTGACCCGCGGCGCGCGATAGTCGATCGCCGGCTCGTGGCCCAGCTGCGTTTCCGGTAGCGGCAGGATTTCGCCGTTTTTCACGATATAGACGAATTGCCGGAAAACCGCGCCGTCCGGCTTCCGGGTGATGGTGATCTCGTAGTCGCCGTCACGTTTCCATTCTGCCTCGGAAAACGGGATCGCATTTGCCGAAGACTGCTCGTCATGCGGGAAGTACAGGTGGGTGTGGACACGCTGGTAGTGCTTGTACCCGAACGATCCCTGGTCATGTTTCGAATGGGCAACCACCTCGCCATCGCGCTTCATCTCGACCCAGAATCGCTGCTGGTGCGCCTGCTGCGGGAAGTCGCGAATGCCGGCCCAGAACGTCAGCCGCGGCCAGTTCTCGCCTTGCCAGATGTCGTTGGTGATATGCGCGTAGAGATGCCATAGGCCGTAGTAGCGATAGATTGTCTGGCGATCGAACGCATCGTCCCCGATCTCGACCTGTTCCAGCACCACCGGCAGCCGGCTGACGACTTCACCACCGACCATGAAGGCGATGTTGTAGACCCCGGGCTCGGTCAGCTGAACCCCGGCGCCCGCGCTCAGCCTTGCCTGCGCGATGACACCATTGGCCGTGCGCGGCCCGTAGGTCTCACCGAACGGGAAGCTCGCGACGACCGTGTTCTGATCGTTGACCACGGCAACCACGGCTGTCAACGGCTCATCCGGCGGAAACGCGATGTCGTAGGGCTTCATGAAGAAATTGATCTGACCATTCTGATCACCGATCCAGGTATCGAGCAACGGCTCGAACAGGAACGTCGGTGAATTGTCAGCCGCAACTCGGGCGCTCGTGAGCAGCAGAACCAGACCCACCAGAACGACGTGGAAGCAACGGCTTGCGGCAACCGGGAACAACATTGGGTTCTTCATATCAACGATCTCGCACAAGGATCCGAAAACCCGTTCACCGGGTCGTGTCTTCCACAGTAGGACCCCGGCTCGAAGAAATCCTGCAAAGATCATGAAAGATTCTGAAATCGATGGAAATCAAGATATTTCAATGCGGGACGACGGCCGGTCCTGAAGCCGACGTGTTTCGCGAGCGGCCCATTGCTCGGGGAATGTGCGATGGATCCCATTGGTGACCGATACCGCGAGCACGGCGCGATCCGGCAGTTCGGAAACCGCTGCGCCTTCAGTCGTCCTGCGCTTCGATCCAGGCATCGAGCCGCTCCCGGTCCTCCTCCCGCCACCAGTCGCCAATCTGCGAACGGGCTGCCAGGGCC
>JAABSN010000362.1 GCA_011390385.1 Thioalkalivibrio nitratireducens
GTGCTGACCACGCTCCTGCTGCTGCAGGCCGGGTACGCCTATGTGCCGTACAGCTCGCTGGAGAGCGTGATCGAACAGGACAAGGAAGCCTACTACCTGGCGCTGCGGCAGACCCAGGCCACGATCCGCACGGAGTCGCCGAACTGGCAGCCGTGGCTGATGTTCTTCCTGCGCTCCCTGGCCGAGCAGGTGCGACGCCTGGAGAAGAAGGTCGAGCGCGAGAGGATCGTGCTGGCGGCCATGCCGGAACTCCAGCTACAGATCGTCGAGTTCACCCGCGAGCACGGCCGCGTCACCATTGGCGAGGCCATCAAACTGACCGGGGCCAGCCGCAACACGCTGAAGCAGCACTTCCGGACACTGGTCGGACGCGGCACCCTCAACCAGCATGGCCGCGGCCGAGGGGTTTGGTACGACCTGGGCTGAGGCCGGCTGGCTCGTTACCGGCCATCAATCATCACGGCGATTCCCAAGGGTATACTTCCGCTACCTCTCGCGGGCCCGTAGCTCAATGGTTAGAGCAGGGGACTCCTGATTCCGGTTCCAGGTTCGACTCGAGTCCCCGCGCAGCGGGGCGAGAGAACGGTGCCGCGAAGCGGCGCCGGTAATCCTGGCGGAAACACGGGCAGTTCCCGCAGGTATACTTTCCATCGCCCAGCGGGCCCGTAGCTCAATGGTTAGAGCAGGGGACTCATAATCCCTTGGTTCCAGGTTCGAGTCCTGGCGGGCCCACCATGTCATGGGCTTAGGGGGATCTGACAGCTGCAGCTCATACCTGCCGACTGACCGATCGGGGCGAATCCGGCTACCCCACTAGCGACCGACGACGTCGCCGCGAGTCGGGGGCGGAATCTCGGCTGCCAGCGATCGTGCCTCCACATTGTCCTCGAACGCCTTCATGTTGAGCACGTGGCGATAGCGCGGATTGCCGTTGCGCAGCTCATCGTAGATCTTGTCGAGGTCCCCGGTCGACACGATTTCCACTTCGGGCGCGATGCCGTGCTCGGCGCAGAGGTCGAGCACTTCCTGGGTATCGGCGATGCCGCCAATCAGCGAACCGTGGATGCCGATACGGTGAAACACGAGGGGGGCCGACTGCACGTCCTCGAAGCCCATCATGTTGCCGACGACGACCAGCGTCGAGTTCGGCTTCATCAGGTTTACATAGGCGTTGATATCGTGCGGAACGGGGATTGTGTTGATCATCAGGTCGAGCGACATGGCCGCATCGGACATCGCGTCCTCGTCCGTCGTCAACAGCACCTCGTCGGCGCCGAGCTTCTTGATCTCGTCGCATTTCTTGGGGCTCGTGGTCAGGGCCACGACCTTGGCGCCCAAGGCCTTGCCGATCTGGATCGCCATGTGGCCCAGACCGCCGATCCCGGCGACGCCGAGAGTCTGGCCCGATTTCAGTCCGAAATGCTTCATCGGCTGGTAGGTCGTGATGCCGGCGCAGAGGATCGGCGCCGCGGCCTCGGACGACAGACCGTCGGGAATCCGCAGCACGAATTCCTCGCGCACGATAATGGCGTCGGTGTAACCGCCGTAGCTGTTTGTGCCGTCGGGCTTCTTGGTGCCGTTGTATGTCAGCGTCGCGCTTTTTGGCCCGTCGCAGTACTGCTCGTCACCGTTGCGGCAAGGCTCGCACTCCTGACAGGAGTTGACCATGCAGCCCACGCCCACGCGGTCCCCTTTCTTGAATTTGGTCGCGCCGTCGCCGACCTCTGTCACGACGCCGACGATTTCGTGGCCGGGCACGCAAGGATAGTTCGTGTTCTCCCAGTCGTTATCGACCTGGTGCAGGTCCGAATGGCAGACCCCGCAATGCGTGATGTCGATCGCCACCTCGCCGGGACGCACGTCCTCGCGAGTGAAACGGACGGGAACGAAGGGTGCGCCATGTGCGGGTACGCCGTAGCCGTAGACTTCCAATTGATCTCTCCTTGTGTGCCGGGTAGGTGTGCTACAGAAAGCAAAAAGGACCAGTGCAGACTGGCCCAATTTTGCGATCCCAAGCGTTTGGAAATGAGTATAGGAAGCGCCAAGCACCTTTTCCATGAACTAAGGGCGTGATTGTTGACTTGCATCCAGAACTGACCTGACCTGCCTGCCGATTGTCGGACCAGTTGATTCTAGAAAAGATGGCCCTTGCCGGGGAGCGAGGAGCCATGAAGAAGACACGATTCAAAGAGCAGAGGGTGTCACCCACACAGCAACGAAGTTGCGGAACCTAGGCGCGATTTCCGACCGGGCATGAAAGGGTTGATGGCGGCGCGCGGCTGGCGCGTTGGCACGTAGCGCGGCCGCAAGGTCTGCCGCCGCGAGAATTCGCTAAGACAGTGGCTGGCGCACCAAGGCCTCAACGGCCCAAGTGATGGCTACTAACACTCCGAGTGGTGGCTTGAGATCAGGAGACGCACTTCGGCCTCGTAGGCACTGCGTCCTACGACGTCTTCAGCGTCACCTCGGAAATGAATTCATTATTCTTGATGGTTTGGTACTGCGGCAGGTAATTGAGCAGTACTCTGGTTTCCCTCAGGACCGACTCGTAGCACTCGCAACTGAGCGTTTCGAGCTTTGGCCGGTCAAGTACTTCGATCAAACCGCGCTTATAGGAAATCACGCCCAGGTGCAGCAATTTCTGCGCTGCCTCGGTCACGCCCTCGCGACGGACGCCGAGCATGTTGCTGATAAACTCCTGCGTCATGGTCAAGTGGTTGTGCGACAGGCGATCCATCGAAAGCAGCAGCCAGCGGCAGAGCTGCTGGTCGATCGTATGGTGTCGATTGCACACCGCAGTCTGGGACACCTGGGTGATGAGTGCTTGCGTGTAGCGGAACATCAGCAACATAAACTCGCCGTGGCGGTTGAACTCCTCCATCACTCGCTTCCTGGGGAGGCGGTAGGCGTAGCCGGCGCTCTGCACCAGCGACCGGCTCGGTGTGCTGTCCTCACCCATAGACAAAGTAATGCCAAGCAATCCTTCGTTGCCCACGACAAGGATCGCAGTCGAGCCGCCGTCCTGCATCAAATACTGCACGGAGATGACGGAGTCTGTTGGAAAATAGACGTAACGCCTGGGGCGCCCGCATTCGTACAATATGCCGCGCAGTGGCATGGATACGAGTTCCAGGTGTGGGAAGAAACGGTCCTGAGCCTCAGGCGGCAAGGCTGCGAGGAGGTGGTTATGCTCGGGCAGGGGTTCGACGGACATTCTGGCACCCTCGATTTTGACGCGATGGAAAACGCGTCGTAGGGCCTCGCCGCACGCCTGATAACGTACGTTCTGTGTGACGAGAATTCTGTGAGCGGAATCCACCCCACC
>JAABSN010000363.1 GCA_011390385.1 Thioalkalivibrio nitratireducens
GGGTGGAGCTTTTCGGGCTTCACGTCGAGTTCGCCGGATTTGAGTTTCTTGTAGCGGTAGCGGAACGTCATGGCCTCGTATAAAGAGGGCGCCCACTCCCGGTCAATGCGGAATGCCGCCTTGCCCCCGGTCATTTTGGCCAGCCACGAGTCCACGGCCCGCAGGCGCGGGGCGATGCTGTTGGTGGTGGCGATCGAGGCAGGGAATCCGAGGCGGTTGATGCACTGCAGGACGGATTCTTCGCCGATTTCGGAGCGGCGCACGCCGGCGGGGTCGATGACGCAGTAAACCGGGATGCTGTTGAAGCGTTCCTGCTGCAGATAGGGGGTCAGGGTGTGATTCAGGAAGTGTTCCATGCCGGTGCCTTCGGAGAAACACTCGCCCAGCACCAAGAGCCTGCCGAGGCCGTCGATCTGGGTAATCACCGCGGCGGGGTTGCGCCCGGTGTCCAGCCCGATGCACAGCGGCTGCATGGGGTTGGGTATCAGCCCCTTGCCCACATGGGCGTCGTGATCGAAGCTGTGGCGCCAGACCGCCTGTCCTGACAGGCTGGGGCCGATTTTGTTGTGCACGTACTGGTCGACCCACAGGGGGTCGTTGGTCTCCAGCATGTTTTCGTAGTAGTTCTTGGGCAGGTACTGCTTCCAGTCTGCGCCCTCGTCGAAGGCGCCCGGCTGCACGAGGTAGAACACCGTGTCCGGTTTGTCGACTTCAAGGAATTCATACCACGACGAGTCTTCTGTGAAGGAGTTGGTTTCTCCCCAGACGCCCCAGAACGTCGGGCCGCCCATCGCGGGGGACGGATAGCGGCCGCAGCGCGACAGCACCGATTGCACTACCCCCAGATCGAGCTCACGGAACTCTGATACCACGCCGAACGTCAGCTCAAGGGACAGCAGGCGCTGGACGTTTTCTTCGGTATCCAGCGGAAGGAGCAGGACGTCGAGCTCGATGTCGCCCATTCGGACTTCGATGGTGGATTCAGAGACCTTCCAGCGGGATACAGGTCGTAGGAGCTGCATCCACGAGACAAGAAAGGTGGTTTTGAGCTGTTGCAGGGTGTTCCGCACGATGACGGCCCGGGTACGACGCATGCCGTCCTGCTGGGGCTCCTGTTCTCCGGCACGGCGCATGACCTCCATGATGGTGGCGGTGGTCTTGGTGGAGCCGACCGGGCCGCGGATAAAGCGCATCGGGGCGTCGCTGTGGAAGAAGGGTTCCAGCGACGGGGGCGGGGTATAGTCGAAGCGCATCAGCCTTCGTCCTGTTCCAGTACAGTGCCTTGGATTTCCCGGGGGCCGTCTTTGCCCACGTTAATAGAGAGCACGAACCGCGGTCCGCCGTTGCTGTCCCCGCCCTCACCCTTACCGATACCGCTCAGGCGCTCGAACAGCTTGGTGGCGTCATGACGGGCTGCCGGGGGGATTTTGGGGTCGATGGCCATGGTGTAGGTGGGCATCAAGAGTTCTTCCAACGCCATTTGGGCTTTCAGCTTGATCCGATCGGCGATGTTCTTGTCGGCTGCCCACTCACTGCGGGCGTCCTTGACCATCCTGCGAAAGGTTTCGTCAGAAAGGAGTTTCTTGGCGTCCTCTGGGCTGATATGATGGCGCTTGAAGACTTCCGCTGCGGGGGTAAGCTGCGACGCCAGTTCCATGGCTAACGCCGACGTGATGTCTAGGTAGCCCACGGGCCTGTCCGTAGAGGTTTCTGCGGGGACTCCCATGTACCATATCCTGTGTCGGGTGTTGACGTTCGACACAAAATAGCCTATTTTCGGGCGAACGTGCAAGTGAAAGAAGGCCATGGCTGACCAGTCCCTACTACGTGTTGTCTCCAACAGCGAGCTTGATAACAGGCGGGCGCTGGAGATTGACGAGGCCAAATCACTGGCCGAGTCACCCGACGACGCGCGTATGATCGCACTGGCGGCGCATATAAAACAGCAGTTCCAGTACTTTCGCTGGCACAGAAACCAGCAGCAGTTCCCGGATCGTTACCTCAACGCCCTTCGTGCCTACAACGGCCAGTACACCCCGCAGAAACGCCAGCAGATCACCGAGTTCGGCGGCAGCGACGTCTACGCCCGCCTGACCACGATCAAATGCCGAGGCGCGTCGGCGCTGCTGCGGGATGTTTATTTGAACTCCGCACACCCGTGGGACATCGAGCCCACCCCGGACCCGCAGCTCCCCGAGGGCGTGGAGGAGAGCATTTCCCAGCTGGTCGAGTCCGAGGCCATGGGGATGATGCAGCACGGCGAGATGCCGTCTCCGTCCCAGCTGGCCGAGCGCGAGAACCAGTTACTGGCCGGCGCCCGCATGGCGACCCGGAAAAAAGCGGTCGAGGAGGCGAAACACGCCCGGACCAAGCTGCAGGATTTGCTGGCCGAAGGCGGCTTCTACACCGCGATGGCCGAGTTCCTGACCGACCTGCCGATTTTCCCGCTGGCGTGCATCAAGGGGCCGGTGGTCAAGAACAAGAAGCGGATCAAATGGGTCAACGGCGGGCTGATTTCCACCTACGAACCCGTGATGACGTGGGCGCGGGTCTCCCCGTTTGACCTGTATTTCACGCCCGGCGCGAGCAAAATTGAAGACGCGGATGTGATCGAGCGCATCCGCCTGTCCCGGGCCGATCTGAACGCCTGCGTCGGTCTGGCCGGCTACAACGACGACAACATCAAGCAGGTGCTGGAGGACTACGAGCACGGCTTTTCCGACTGGCTGGACGAGAAAGACACCGAGCGTCAGCACGCGGAGGGTAAAGAGAACCCCCACCTGAACCGGTCCGAGCTGATCGACACGCTGGAGTACCACGGCAACGTGCGCGGGAAGTGGCTGCGCGAGTGGGGCTTCACCAACAAGCAGGTGGCGGACGAGTCCAAGGACTACTTCGTCACTGCGTGGATGATCGGGCGCTACATCATCAAGGTCCAGATCAACCCGAACCCGAAGGCCCGGCCACCGTACTACATTTCGAGCTTCGAGAAAGTGCCCGGGTCCGTGCTGGGCAATCCGCTGACCGAGACCCTGTCGGATGTGCAGGATGTCGCCAACGCGTCCCTGCGATCGCTGGTGAACAACATGGCGATGGCCTCCGGGCCGCAGGTGGTGGTCAACGAGGAGCGGCTGTCGCCCACGGTGAATCCGGATTCTCTGTATCCGTGGAAACGCTGGCGCACGGTCAGCGACCCGATGGGCATGGATCAGCGCGACCCGATCACGTTTTTCCAGCCGAACTCCAATTCGCAGGAGCTGCTGGGGGTCTACAAGTCCATGGTGGACATCGCGGACGAAGTGTCGGCGATCCCGCGGTATATTAC
>JAABSN010000364.1 GCA_011390385.1 Thioalkalivibrio nitratireducens
GGCCTTGACCCGCGCAATGGCGGCAACCGTGTTGCCACCCTCGGGTTTGATGATGCCCATGGCAATCGACTTGCGGCCATTGCCATGATAGAGCGAGCGTGCCTCGCGGTCGGCGAGCTCCACGGTGGCCACGTCTGACACCCGCAGCAACGCAGCGCCATTGTGACGCAATGGCAGGTCGGCGATTGCCTGCAGATCCGCGAATTCGCCCGTCACGCGCACGAGGATTTCGCTTTGATCGGTATAGATGTTGCCGGCCGGGGCGGAGATATTGCGTGCAGCCAGGGCGGCAATCACCTCGTCCAAAGACAGCGCGTGCGCCGCCAGCTTGTCGCGATCGACCCGCACACGGACTTCGGGCTGATGCGCCCCGAAGATCTCAACGTCCGCCACGCCTTCGAGACGCAGCAGCCGATCCTGGATCTGGTTCTCGGCCAGCAAGCGGATCTGCGATAGCGTCCGGCGGGTGTCCGGTTGCGGCGCCAGCGACAGGGTCATGAGCGGGCGGGCGGACGCATCACTCAGTCGGTAGATGCGGGGCGCCTGGGCCGCCGACGGCAAATCGGACTGGATGCGGGCAATCGCATTCTGGACATCCAGAATCGCCTGCCCGGGATCCTTCGCATAGGTGAACTCGGCCGACACCGACGAGACCTGGTCGCGGCTCGTGCTGCGAATATTCACAATGCCACCGAGGGTATTGACCTCCTTCTCGACAATCTCGGTAATCTTGTCACTGACGTCGTCCGCCCCGGCCCCGGGCCATACGGTGATCACCACGACTTGCGGCGGGAAGGTATCCGGAAACAAATCCGTTGGTGTCCGCATGAAGCCGATCAGTCCCATGAAGACCACCAGCAGGACGGCAGCGGCCACGCCATGGCGATGTTTAAACGAAAGACCGGTCAGCGTCATTGCACCACCTCCACCGGATCGCCGGCGGAAAGGGTTGCCCAGCCGAGAAACGTGTTGCGCACCACCCGCGCTCCGGGATCGACCCCACGGACCGCCACGGTGTCGCCCGCGCGCCCCAGCCGCTCGACCGGTTGTGCAACCAGCGTGTCATTGTCGGCCACGACAAACACATGGTCACTCCCATCGGGTGCCGGAATCAGGGCAGCGGCAGGCAGCAGGGCAACATCGGCCAACTGCTTGATAGTCAGGCGTACCGGCAGATAGGCCCCGGCCACCAGCCCGGGCACGTTGGTGGCGGCGATCCAGGCCTCCGCCCGCATCATGCGGGCTTTATCCAGGGACGGATGCAATATGTTAATCGCCCCCTCGTGTCGGGCATCCCCGACTTGGAACCGAATGAGGCTATCGCGACGGACATCCGGCACGTCTTTCTGCGATACATCGAAGGCCACCTTCCAACGGTTTGTCGTCTCGATCTCGAACAGCGGCGCATTCGGCATCGCCAGATCACCGGGGTCGACCAGACGACGGGCGACAACCCCCGGCAACGGGCTGGTGAGCGTATAGTAACCGAGCCGCGTCTCCAGCTCCTTCTTCTGCTGGGTCAGGGCCTCGATCTGACTTTCGATCGCCTGCGTGGCCAGTTGTGCCGCTTTCAGCCGTCCATCCACCTCGGCGGCCTTCTCAGCCGTGCGATCCGCCTCGGTCTCGGGGATCGTACCGCTTGCCGCCAGTGCCGTCTGGCGTACCAGCTCGGCCTGCCAGAAGTTGTGCGAGACCGCCAGGGCGGCGATCGTGGCACGACTGCCATCGCGTTCCGCCTGCGCCTGTGCAACGCGCGCCTCGGCGGCGGCAATGGCTTGCCGAATCTCCGCGTCATCCAGCACCGCCAGCACATCGCCGGCGGCTACCGCCACCCCCTCGTCCACACGGATCTCGCGCACCGACGCGCTCACCCGGGCGCTGATCCGGGCCGTCTCGAATGGCTCCACCATGGCCAGATAGTCGTATTCAAGGGGTAGATCACCCTGACGCACCGGCACCACCGTGACCGGTTGCGGACGGTTGGCATAGGCCGGCACCGCCTTCAGGGCGCGCTGCTTGCGCTTCACCAGCACCAGCCCCGTGACCAATATCGCCAACACCACCAACGCTGTGACTCCGATTCGTATCTTGCGTTTCATTGTTTCTCCCCTTCCCCGACCGCCAGTCGGTACTGTGCCACGGCCCGATTGAACGCCGCCAACGTTTGGACATGACTGGTTTCCGCCTCCAGCAGGGCGGTTTGCGCGTCGAGCACATCAGTAATCGAGCCCTGACCGACATCATATTTCTCGCGTTCGATACGCAAGGATTCGCGCGCCTGTGCAATGGAGACCTCGGTCGCACGGACGCGCTCGCGACTGGATTGCAGGTTGGCGAGGGCATTCTGGACATCGAGCCGGATTCTCAGTTCCAACTCGCGCCGACGCGCCTGCGCTGTCGCCAAACGCGCCTGGGCGCTACGAACGTCCGCCCGGATGCGACCGCCCTCGAATAGCGGCATGGAGAGCGTCAGTCCGACACTCCCGACATCCTCGTCATCGCTCGCGCCCTCCTGCGCCAGCGTGCTGCCAGCCGCCCAGCGGCGCCCGTAGGCGCCCGCCAGCGCCAGCACGGGCGCGTGCTCGCCGCGCACGGCATCGATAGCATGCGCCTGCGCCACGCAGTCGGCCTGTGCCGCCTGGTAGTCGCGACGCTGCGCCTGGGCAAGGCCCAGTGGATCAGCCGGCACGTCAAAGGCCTGCAAGGACAATTCGCCTTCGACCTCCGGCAACCGCCCCGGCCTGCCCTCCACCCCCAGCAGATTCAGCAGGGTCTGACGCTGGATCGTCAGAACGTTGCGCTGCTCCACCAGCCTCTGCGCCAGATCCGCCAGGCGCACTTCCGTGCGCAGCAGATCCACCCGGGCCGCCTTCCCCGCCTCCATCAACGCCTGCACACGCTGCCGGTGCTCCTGCAGCGTCGTCTGCGAGAAGGCCAGCGATTCGATGATCTGACGTTGACCGAGAATCGCATAAAACACGCTCGACACGTTAAAGACCAGCTCCTCGCGGGTCCGCGCAAGCTGATGTTCCGCCGCACGGGTCAACAGCGCCGCCGCCCGCATGTTGTTGATGATGCGTCCGCCCGTGAAAAGCGGCATGCTGACGACCACGTCGGCCGAATATTGACCACTGCTCCAGACGCCCGGCTCGTTGGGAGCCCGAACGCCGACCAGCCGCTGCTCATCCAGGAATTGGCGGTAACCGCCCTCGAGCGTCACCCCCGGCCAGCGCTGACTGGCCGCCCGATCACGCTGCGCGTCCGCTTCCGCCGTTTTCCAATAACGCTGTCGTATCGACGGATTATGCGCCAGTGCC
>JAABSN010000365.1 GCA_011390385.1 Thioalkalivibrio nitratireducens
GACCAGCTTGTCATGATATCCTGCAAGCCGTGCCATGCTCTCCGCATGGATCCCTGAAAATTCATCGTCGCTCTTGTTGGCAGGCTTGCTCCAGTCTGGCAGGTGCCGCCAAGGGTCGACCAGAACATAGCGGGTCATGGCAGGATTCCGGGCGAGCACACACTCGGCCAGGTGGCCCTTGAAAACACCGATTTCGCACACGGCTCGACAGTCCAGGGATGAGACGAGCCTCGCCCACATCACTCGCCCATCCGCATGATCCAGCGCACCGGTCATGATGGCCTTGTGAAGAGATGCCCAATCCATAGTGGTGCGACCCGCCTTTACGTTTGCCAGTGTAGGGCGATGATGGCACGCAAAGCGAAGCCATCCCATATCCCATCGTCGAGGGCCGCCAGCATGTGGCTTGACACTTGTGGGTGAGGCGCGGACACGCTGAGGTGCCGACCCACGCAGCAACACAGCATCATCGTTATGTGGCGTTCCGTGGTCGATTACAGAGCGAGCACAGAGCCCATGCAAACCCGAACGCGCGTCGTCAGGTCTTTATCGTTCCTGTTCTACGGCCTCTCGCTTGTGATGACGGTGAGCCTGTTCACGGTCTTCAATCGAACCTACGGAAGCGACGCCGATATTCAGGCCAGCAGTGAGCAAATCTCATCGGTGCTTCTGCAGGACCCGGCCTTCATGGGCGTGTCCGAAGAGGGCGATATCATTCAGGTCTTTGGGCGCGATCTCAACAACCTCGAGGGTGATCCCAACGGGTTCGTGTTGAGAGATTATGTCATGCGGGTCCGCAGCGTCGATGCAATCCTGCCGCTTGAAGTCACCTCGGAAATCGCGATGCTGAACGAAGCGCATGGCATTGCCGAGTTGAACGGCAAGGCACGTCTTGTATCCCCTGACGGGCTGACCGTCGGGGCCAATTCAATCGAGCTTCGTCTTAATGAGCAAACCGGACAGGCTGTCGGCAGTATCGCCAGCGAAGTTCATGGCCTCACCATTCAAGCTGACCGACTGGATTTTTCCTGGGGGCGCGAAGGCACCGCCATCAATCTGAACTATCAAGGCAACGTTCAGTCGGTCTATATCCCGTAGGCATCACCACCGCTTCTTTCAGACTCCCTCGTCGAATGGCGCCGGGCTTCCAACAAGCGGCATCAGGAAGCCACCATTGGGCTCACTCAAGACATCTCGATGCATCGCTTCGATCAGCGTCGCCGTGTCTGCCGCGGCCTGTGCGGTACCATCGTAGCCGTCGAAAGCACGCCGTCCCAGCTCAGCATCCGACAGGCCATACTCGGTCGCGAACTGCATCCCGAGCTCGACTTTCCGAGACAGGTAGAGGGCGTCCCGTCCACCTTCGACACCACGCAAGAGTTCGACGATGAAATCGGCACGCGACACCGCACCGGTATGCATCTGTTTGAGCCAGAACGCCTGCCCGACTTCATCCGGTTTCCGATCAAGCACATTGAGATAGACGCGCGCAATGAACGTAGCGTCCATCGTCTGCGTGCCGAAGATCTCATGCGCCTCCGGCTGGTCCATGAATTGCACGGCAACGCTGTCAATCGTGGCCCCGCGCGCGATCTGATCCGCCCAGAACGCGAGGCCCAGTGCATCAGGCGCCCGTCCAAAAGTTGCGATGTAGAGCTCGGTCAGTTCGGTCAGCTGGGACACATCGAGCGACGCATAGCCCTGCAGCATGGCAAGATCGATCGAGATCGGCATGGTCGCGCCATCAGCTGGCGAAAACAGCGCCGTTTCAATTCCTGCCAGACGATCCTGCCCGAATTGGCCGCTACGATCCAGGACGACAACCTCGGGGCCTTCGATGCGCAGCGTTACCGAGGCAAGGGTCGTCCTGTACTCGATCGTATCGTCACCACCGCCGCCGATCACCGTGTCGTCACCAGCACTCGCGCTGATATGGTCGTCGGCCTCGCTGCCTTCGAGCCGATCAGGCCCAGCGGTGCCTTCAAGAAAGAGGCCCGCAGGAAGCTCGATGCGCTCGACCGGATAGAGGTCGCGAAAAGCGTCGAGTGACTCGTCGCGCGGGTTGCTGTCCTCAAGATGCCGTAACGAGCCCCAGCTTCCCCACTTGCCCGGACGATCCACGTCCACGAACGCATTGAACAGACTGCCCCCCGCATCGACCCAGCCATCGAGCAGTTCGGCATAAAGCACACCCATGCCTGGCGAGTAATTGAGGTGGATGAAGAAAGCCGTCAGGTCTGGATTGTTGACCCACTCTCCAACGCCGACGACGTGGGTGCCGCCCTCATACATGACGAGGTCCATGCCATACGCCTCGGCAACGGCCTTGTGATAGGCGAAAAGAGCGAACAATTCCTGCAGGCTGCCACGCGGGTCTCCCGTAACCGCGCCATCGCGCAACTCGCGCACCGCAAGATCCGTGGCATAGTCGTATCGATGGACATTCAGGTAATCAGCCAGCGCATCACCCTGCAGCCCAAGAGCCGTGGCGTCACGTATGGCGATCGCCTCGCTTTCGGCGATCCAGCCCAGAACGGTTTCCGCTTTCTCCAAGCCGAGTGCACCAGAAAAATAGCCTGTGATCGCATACGTATCGAATGCACCAGCCGGGGCCACGTTCATCGCGGATGCCGCAACATGGGCTGGTGCTTCAAGCGCGTAACTTTCCAGCCCACGCCAGTGCGTGTGGGTGGCAAAGACCCCGACAACCCTGTCCTCATCATCGCCGAAGGCATCACGCACGATCGCGAGCATCTCAGCCGCACGGACACCGTATTCCTGCATCCAGCCGCCTTCGACATCCTGGCCGAACCGGGTCAGCGCATCCTGAACAGAATCGCCGGCCTGCTGGAAAATGAAGTTCCAGACCTCGTTGGAAAACTCGAAATGCGCGCGCAAGCCCGGGTCTAGCGCATCCCGGACATAGGCTGCAAAGCGCGCGATGAAGTCATCGGTGGCATTATGAGGGATGGTGAACCATGGCTCGGCCCCGGTCTCATTCGCCAGGCGCACCATGATCTCGACCGGGACCCCGTTGGCCCATGAGGCCGATGTGAGCGTCGGGCGGTCCTGCCATGTCTCGAGGGTCGCGTTGTTGGTTCGCATCCAGTCCATGAAACGCACTGCATGCGCGCCGTCGATCACCTCCAGCCAAGTCGGACGGAAGACCTCCCCGGCCTCGAAAAGAGGCAGATCCTCCTCCTTCACGAGAGAGAAGTTGCGCAGGTAATCCCCCGTGTCCTGGGGGTCCGTATCGTAGATGGTGATCCCGACCAGACCCGAGCCATCGGGCACATAATCAAACCAGATCTCAC
>JAABSN010000366.1 GCA_011390385.1 Thioalkalivibrio nitratireducens
GACGCCTCGTTCAAAGCGGACCCAATGGAGATCGACAGTGTCATAGAGAACCCGTGCCTTGACCGCGAATGCCCGGACCATCGGCATGTACTGCTCGGCAAGTTCCGGACGCGAGATCCAGACCGCACGATACTCCCCGCCGTTGACCTGGAGATGAGTGAGCGCGTCACTGGTACCGATGACCACCCCAATGCCGATATCCCGAAGTGCCGTTGAATAGCTCGGGTCTTCGGCAGCTCGATCGCCGATGAAGTCGACTTGGCGACCCGCCGTTACAAGAAGATCCAGAATCATGCGCATGCGGTAGGAACCGGAGTCCCGGTCGGGGGTAGGCGGTTTCCAGTCGATCACGAGGATTCGTTCGGGCATCGGACTGGGAGCCGGAAAGAGTGCCGACCAGTCTCCATGCCAATCCGCGATCGCGGCGCCTGCCGGGTCATCGGAGGCGTTGGCTGACTCTTCGGGTGGGTCGACCCAGTTCGATTGGCCATGGGCCAGACTGGTGATGTAGTGAGCCAGAGGGTTGGTATGGCGGCTATCCGGATGGCGGCTCCAGTAAAGACTGGTGTCGAACCGTGGACTCGGATTCCGGCCTTGAGCGGCCCCGATGGTGACATAGTGATACAGCGGGTTGGTGTTCAGAGTGTCGGGATTGTTCTGGCGGTACCAGTCGGTGTCGAAATAGGGATTGGGGTCGCGGCCTTCGAGGTATCCGCTGGTGATGAAGTGCTGGAATGGGTCCAGACCGGCAGCTCTTACATCGGGATTGGTCCGCAGGTACCAGTTGGTGTCGAACAGGGGGTGTGGGCTTCGGCCCGACGACCAGCCCTTGTCGAGGTAATGCGTGATCGGATCGAGATTTTCCCGGTCGAGCACCGACGTGTTCTTGTCGTCGAGATACCATTTGGTGTCAAACAGCGGGCTCGGGTCGAGTCCTTCCCGCCACCCATGGAGCATCCAGTGGATCACCGGCCGGTATCCATTCATCAGGACATCCGGGTAGGTCTGGGTGTACCAGTGCTGGTCGAACAGTCCGGACTGGACGATTCGCCGGGCTTTTGCACGCCGTTGCAGTGCGGATGGCAGATTGAAGCTCAGTGTCCAGTACAGGGCCTTGTTGGCTCTCAGAACGGTACGCGTCAGTTGCGGGAAGCGGCGCTCGGTAGCGCATATCCGGGCGCTGATCGACCAGGCCGTGCTGACGTACAGGCTCGTCAGCTTGGCGATGATCCTCTGGCGCTGATCCTCTATCGAACGTATCTGGTTGTGCAGGGCCGCATTCATGCGCTCCTGAGCCTGCAGCCGGTTGTTCTGTTCCTCATGATCAGCGAGCAATTCGGCGACGCGCGCCTGCTCCTGTAAGAGCGCATCCTCCAGTGCTTGCGCATGAGCGAAGGTCTCGGATCGCTCGGTGTCGAGCCGTTTGATCGCAGCCTGATTTTCCGTCACGATGATGCCAAGACGCTCGATCTCAGGGGTCGCTTCGGCCAATTCGGCGCCGAGCTCGGAAATGCGCGTATCGCGGCTTGCCAGCCGCGCCTCCCAGTTTTCGGTGTTCCGTGCGATCTCGGCTTGCAGTGCAGCGGCGTGCGCCTGTTCCCGAGCGAGGGCATCCTCCAGCTTCTGCGAGTGGGCCGACGCTGTCGTTTGTGCCGCGATCAGTTGGTCAAGCGAAGCCTTGCTGTCTTTCAGAATCAGGGTCAGTCGTTCAATCTCCGACGCCGCTTTCGCCAGTCTGTCACCGAGCTCGGTGGCCCTGGCATCGCGCTCCGCGAGGGTTGCCGCCCAGGCGTCGGCCTGTTGTGCAGCTTGTGTCTGCATTTCGGCAATGCGGGCATCGCGGTCCGCCAGCGTTGTCGCCCAGGTATCCCCCTGTTGCACGACGTTGGCCTGGATCTCGGCAATTCGGGCGTCGCGTGCCCGCAAAGCTTCCTTCAGTTCCGCAATGTGTTGTTGGGTCTCGGCTTGTTCCCGCGCAGACTGGTCCTTGTAATAGTTGATGACGTCGAGTAGATCCTGTGGGGACCAACGCTGAAGCCATTTCCGGAAAAAGGTCTGAACTCCCGCCGAGGTCCTCGGATCAGTGCGCACGCCGAAGCCGCTTGCCCGCGAGATCCGATAGATGGCAGTGATCTCATCCACGTGCACAAACTCGGTGTGACCGCTGAGTTGAACCCAGAAGTCCCAGTCTTCGTAAACATCGAGCGATTCGTCGAACCGCACCTGACCGTCGACCAGCGAGCGGTCGAACAGGACCGCATGGATCGGGATGAAATTCTCGGCGAGGAGGCGACTGCGATCGAATGGATCATTGAAAATCCGGACAACTTCCCAGTCGTCTTCATGCGTCAGCCGGCGGCACTCGATTCCCGAGTAGGCGGCAAAGAAAGTGTCCGATCGACGCAGTGCCGCGACCAGCAACGCGATGTGGTTTGGCAGCAGCCAGTCGTCGTCGTCGAGAAAAAGCAGGTATTGACCGGTCGCATGGTCCAGACCCACGTTGGCGGCTGCCCCTCGCCTCAGGTGATGTCCGGTGGAGGCAATTTTCAGAGGAAATTGTCCACACCACTCACCGGGATTGAAACTTCCGGTGCCGGAAACGTCGACCAGGACCACTTCGATGTGTCGATAGGTCTGAAGCGCGATCGAATCGAGCGCATCCGACAATTCCGGTCGGTTCTGGCTGCGTACGATGACGGAAACCAGGGGTTGATCGGTGAGGCTTTCACGACCCCATTCCGAACGATGCGAAGCGCCCGGAAGCGGTTGCGCCAGCATGTCGGCGGTGATTGCGGAAAACCCCTCGGCTGCCGTCGACGGTTGCTCGAGCGAATAGGCACGCAATTGGTTGAGGTTCGTCGTGCGCTGAATGCGGTCCGCGTTGTCCCGGGTCTCGAAGCAGGCCATCGCTGATTGTTTCCGCGTCAGGGTATCCCCGATGTCCTCGATCTGATTCACCTGCAGTGGGATGTCCAGCTCGTAACACATCAGGGTGCAGTTCGTCGAAGCGCGCCGAACGGCTTCCCGTGTGTTCCATCCCACAGCGGAGCGGGCCGGATTCGGATCCATGGGCGATGGGGCATAGACGATCATTGCGCCTGTCTCGGTGATCATCGCGGTCATTCGCTGGATCAGGCGTTCGCCATACGCGATGCTGGCGAGCAGCTCATTCCAGCGCAGAGGTTCGTCGGTTCCCAGTGCCCTGGCGGCGGTCCGGCATCCATGTTCATGGTTCTCGCTGGTCTTGACCCGGCCCTCATCTTCGGCAGCGTCTCGGCAACCGTCGGAGACGACCAGGACACTGACCATGT
>JAABSN010000367.1 GCA_011390385.1 Thioalkalivibrio nitratireducens
CGTCCGTCCGCCGCGAGCCGTCCGTTGCCGCCGCCGCATCCACCCGCTTCCGGCGTACCCTCCAGCAAGTTGATCTGCTTTTCGAGTCTGCCGGGTAGCCAGGCATCGTCCTGGTCCATGAAGGCGGTCCACTCGTATCGGGCTTCCTCCAGTCCCCGGTTTCGTGCCGCTGAGACCCCGATGTTTCTGGCCAGTTTGACCAGCCGAATCCGATCGTCACCCAGGCCCCGGACCCGTTCGCATGTTTCGTCGGTGGAGGCATCGTCAACAACGATGACCTCGAAAGGGCCATCGAAAGATTGGGACAGGATGCTCTCAAGGCATGACTGAATCCATGTCGTCCCATTGTGGGACGTCACGATTACGGACAGGCTCGACACGCGTCGGTGGTGATTGTTTCCGGTCCGGTCTGCGGGGGATTGTGTCATCGCTCAAGGGCCCCGGTAGTTTTGTGCTCGATCACACGGTCGTCTTTCAACTCGATTGCAGGACACATTCGGCGATAAGGCTGACAATCCTGGATTGTTGCTCTGCTTCGAGGTGAGGAAACATCGGGAGGCAAAGAATGCGATCCGATAGGTCTCGAGCGACCGGCAGGTTGAGGGGGTCAGCGGACGGCAAGTCACGGTACATCGGCAGATCGGAGATCAGGGGATGAAAATAACGGCGCGCATAGACTGAATGCGCCCTTAGGTGTGCGTATAGCTCGTCCCGGGTGATTGCGAGTGTTTCCTCTACAAGAATTGGGAAGTTATAGTGGTTCTGGCTCTGATTCTGCATGGGTGGCAAGCACCGAATCCCCGGCACGGCCGCAAGCATTTTCTCGTAGTGCGAGCCCACCCTGGCTCGTTGTTCGATGTGCTCATCCACATGCTGGAGCTGAAGTAAACCCAGGGCTGAGCTGAACTCGTTCAACTTGGCATTCAGGCCAATGTTTTCGACGTGTAGTTCGTCTAGAATTCCGAAGTTTCTTCTCTGGTCGATTCCTTTTTTTGTTGCCACGTCCCGGCAGATCACTGCCCCACCCTCGAAAGTGTTGAAGACCTTGGTGGCATGGAAGCTTAAAATCGACATGTCGCCATGCCGCAGGATACTGCCGCCGTCATCCCGCACACCGAAGGCATGCGCGGCGTCGTAAATCACTTTCAAGTCATGCCGTTTCGCCACTAAATCGATTGAAGCGACGTCGCAGCAGCGGCCGAAACAGTGCACCGGCATGATGGCCGTGGTCTCGGGTGTCAACGCGGCCTCTATTTTTGCTGGGTCGAGATTCAGCGAAACCGGGTCGATGTCGACGAACACTGGATCAAGCCCGGCTAAACGGATGGCGTGACTGGTCCCGACAAAGGAGAACGGCGTCGTGATGACCTGTCCGGACCGGTCCGCCTGTTGCAAAGCAAGCAATAAGCCCAGTGTGGCGTTGGAGACGAGCGCGATATGTTCCACGCCGAGGTATTCACCGAGCGCGGCTTCGAATCGCTCGTGGTACGGACCGTCATTGGTCAGCGTCCGGCTGCGCCAGATGTCCTCAAGCAGGGGGAGCAACTCCGTCAGAGGCGGAAGGGATGGCGAGGTGACATAGAGTGCTTCGCTGCGCTGAGCTCCCGAGTCAGTATGGCCGGCCGCGATGTCGGTCGGATTAGACAGCGATGCGGGCGGATCGGCCATCGGGGTCAGTTGTCCATTGCGAATTAGGATAATCGGGATAGTAGCTGTCCAAGACTATGTTGCCCTATATCGCGAAACTGTGACGCATTACTGAATCACGGATGCCAGCCGCATTGTCACGTTAGATGATCCTTAAGGATCGCCGCCAGCCGTGGCGCCATCTCTGGCTGCAGGACGCCGAGATGATCCGCCGGAAGGCGATGGACTTCGAGCCGTTCCGCCAGCTTTTCCCAGCCAAAAGGCGTGTGTTCGCCGTCGAGCGTGGCTTCGACGAACACGGCCTCGCCTGCGTAGCGCTGCGCGCGATAGTTTCGCATGGCGGCGAGGTAACCCTGGTTGCGTTCGGTGATGACGTCAGCCAAGGGCTCACTGCTTCCTGCGACCGCGGGCGTCCCTCGCTTGGTATGGTGCCCTCGTGGCCGCAGCATGCGGCTGAGCGCCCGTTGCAAGCGGAACCCGATTCCGTCGCGAGCATCGCCGGGGACATCGCTGTCGATAATCGTAAGCAGGCCGACAGCCTCTCCGGCCGCTTGCAGCTGCTGCGCGACTTCGAAGGCGAGCACGCCGCCGAAGGAGAAACCGACCAGATGAAAAGGCCCATGGGCCTGGTGGTTGCGGATGACTTCGAGGTACTGCCTGGCGAGTTCGACGACACCCGCAGGGCCTCGCGTGGAGTCGTCGCCATCTTTGATGAAGGCCAGCTCTTCGGCGATGAACACGCCATACACCGGGCGATCGGGCGCGAACTGAGCCGCCAGTGAGCTGTAAAGCTGGATGCCGCAGAGACAGAACAACGGCGAGCGATCTCCGAGGGGTTGCAGGGGGACGAGGGCGCTCTCGACAGCGCTCGAATATGGCGCATCCATGGCCTGCGCGAGGCGCTCGATCGTCGGGTGGCGGAACAGCATCGGCAGGGTGCAATGTGGGTCCAGGCTTTCCCGAATCCGCCCGATCAGGCGTACGGCCAGCATCGAGTGGCCGCCGAGATCGAAGAAGTCGTCCTCGATGCCGAACTGGTCTACGCCTAGCACGTCCCGCCAGAGTTTCCACAACTGCCGCTCGCGCGCATCGCGCGGCTGGACGATCTGCTTGCCGCTGACCAGGTGCGCCGAGGCGGCCGGCAGGCCGGCGCGATCCAGCTTGCCGTTGGGCAGCAGCGGGATGGCGTCCAGCTCCACAAAATGTTGCGGAACCATGTACTCGGGCAGCTTCTCGCGCAGAAAATCGCGTAACTCCGCCGGCTCGGGCATCGTGTCCCACGGCACGGAGTAGGCCACCAGGCGGATGTCCCCGGGTCGGTCCTCCCGGGCAATGACTACGCTGCCGGCCAACTCCGGATGCAGCGCGAGCCGCGCCTCGATTTCTCCCAGCTCGATGCGGTGGCCGCGAATCTTCACCTGGAAATCGAGGCGACCCAGGTGCTCCAGTACGCCGTCATCGAGCCATCGGGCACGATCGCCGGTGCGGTAAAGCCGTGCCCCCGTATCTTCACTGAATGTGTCCGGTATAAAGCGCTCCGCATCCAGCTCGGGGCGTCCGTGGTAGCCGAGGGCCAGTCCCGCGCCGCCGATGCAAAGCTCGCCGGGAACCCCGACGGGGCATAGCTGCCCGTAGCCGTCAAGAACATATCTCCGGGTATTGT
>JAABSN010000037.1 GCA_011390385.1 Thioalkalivibrio nitratireducens
AAATTCAGCCCTGTGCCAAAACCGGTTTCACCGATCGAGAACCTTTGCGCAGCACGGAAACGACGGGGCAGGTCGTTGGCGGCAATGAACACCGTTTGGACCTCGCCACATGGATCCTCGTTGCTGAAGTATACGTCGCCGTAGTCACTGGCCCTGGGCTGTTCCCGGTCCCAGGTCAGTCTTGGCGGCGAGAGCGGTCTGAGCATGGATCCTGAATGGCGGAGGGCCCGCGGGGGAACCCGGTGCTCAAGCCGAATTACCGGTCCAGGCCGGGGAAGGGCCGCATCGCGAGCTGCTGCGACGGGTCGGCATTGCGCAGTGCGGCCAGGAGCGGCTGTGCATTATTCTGGAACTGTTCCAGATGAATACCTGCGAGTGACTTTGCTGCCGGCAGTTCTGCCCGCATGGCGTCTACCGGGACGCCATCGACATGCAATTCATAATGCAGATGCGGCCCGGTGGTGCGGCCGGTATTGCCCGAGAGAGCGATGCGTTCGCCGCGTTTCACCGTCTGTCCCGATCGAACGAATGTACGTTGTAGATGCAGGTAACGGGTTGTGTATCCCTGCCCATGTTCGATCACGAGGTACCGGCCCGCATGGGGATGGGTGTGGAGATGGGTCACTTTTCCGTCGGCCGGAGCCATGATCGGGGTGCCGACGGGCATCGAGAAATCGGTTCCGTGATGGGGGGCGGTACGCCCCGTCACAGGATGGCGCCGCCTCAGGTTATAGGCTGAACTGACTCGATACGATCCGACGAACGGGATCCGTTCGAAGGCCGGCAGCAGGCTCTTGCCATCCGGGGTGTAGAACCGGCCGTCGGTATTGCGAATCGCGGTGAGATCGATCTTCTCACCGCGATAATCGAAGGCAAGGAGACGAACTTCGTAAGGCGTATCGTCCCCTTCGATCATTTCCTGTTCAATGAGCAGGGCGAAACGGTCCCCGGGCTGAACCTTGTCGTCATGCATCGGGAGATGCCGTTCGAGCAGGATGGTCAGCGAACGTGTTGCCGACGCGGAGAGTTCCGGTCGTGCGGCCAGCGATGTGGCAATGTCTTCGTCGACCTGGGCAGTGAGGGCGATATGCTGTACCTCACGTTTTTTCATCACGTCATTGCGGACGAAGCCCTGTCCGCCATCGTTCAGAATCCACTCGGTCCCCGACACGCGGTCGTGCCAGAGTCTCAGACGGACGAGTTCGCCATTGGCGTCGGTTTGCCATGCGACTTCCTGGCCCGGGTGCACCCGGTTAAGCAGGAGTGCGCTTTCCGAATCGGCCAGGATACGGTAGAGAACGGCTGGTGGTAGCTTCCAGACGCTACTCCAGAGCGCGGCAAGGCTGTCGCCTTCTCGCAGGGTATGGTTGTTCCACATGAGTCCGCTTGGGCGTGCGGGATCGAGGTCGAGGTCGAGCAGTTGGTAGGAAGTCGGCAATAGCCGCTGGTTCCGTTCAAGACTGGTTTCAATCCGTCGCTCAAGATCCCGGTCATCCGCGGACAGGCTCGGAGCCGGTGCTGTCATGGAATCGAGATGAGGAAGGAACGGCCCGATGGAAGCAATTTCAAGAGCCTGGGAGATGTTCGGTGTTTCGCCCTTGCTGGCATTCGTTTCGGAATACGCGACCTGTTGCAGCCGAGCCTCGGTGGTGGGTTTCCGAGAGACTTCATCGTGCGCAGGTTGAGACAGGGAGACGGGTACCAGCGAGGCTGAGTCTGTCGTTGTCGAGGTTTTCCTCGTTTCCGGTCGGCTGCGTGTCCTGGATCGAACAGCGGTAGTGTGTTCGACCGATGGTTCCCAAACTGCAAATACGATGTTGGAGTCCGGGACAGAATCCGATACGCGGGTTGGGGAGAGTTGAGCCGCTTCATTGTCTGCAGGTGTTGGGTGGGAATGCTGCAACCGGCTCGCGTCACTAACCGCGATCGTGTTTTCGCGCTTCGCAGGCGTTGCCGAAGCTGCGGCGATCAGGGCCGATGCGAGGTCACTGTCGGGTCCGAGCAGGGACGCAAGCCGAATCGCCGGAGGGGTGTTTTCTGGTGTTGCGTCCGGGTCCGGGGAATCACGCAGCGTCAGGTAGCGGTGATCCCGCAAGACCTGCCGTGCCTTTGCAGCCAGCTCTTTGCCGAATTCGCCATCGAGACCGGTGAGGGAAGCCAGAGTGTTCGCGGAGCCGGGTTCGGCGGCTGGGAACGATGCAGGCTGATCGTGTCCAGGCAATCCGCCATGCTCCTGAGCGCCCGGCGATGTTGCAGTGGCGAGACTCGTCTCCAGATGGTCATCCATCCCGAGGAACGACGTCAGCCCTGTGCCATTGTCTGACGATGCGGCGTCGCGGGCTTCGAAGGGGTCGAATACCCAGTCCGATGCGTGGCCATCTCCGTCATGAACCGCTTGCCATGCCAGGGTGATCGAATCGCTGCCCGTGGATGCATCGAGTTCAGGCAGGGAGGCGGGCTCCGGAGGGGTGTTGTTGGCGCTCGTTTTCGGTGATTGATCGAGTCTATCGTGCGTACTTTCGCCGGCACGGGTTGATTCTCCGTTACCGCTATGCGACGCGATCTGTATTGGCCGATCGTTGAAGGCTTCAGTCGCTGGTCTCTCTGCAGACGGTGGACATTCATGCGCCGAATGGGTACTTGGGCGGGGACCCGGTTCACGGTGTTGTCCGGGTACATCGCAGCGAGCCATTCGATCGTCCAGGCTGACCGAAACCTCCCCGGTTTGTGCTATGGAATCGACGACCTCGGGCTCGTTCAATACGTTGGAAACGGTCAGCGCACTGATACCCAGTCCCCCCAGGAATGCAAGGGCCAGTGCCGGGCGCGGCACCGTGTAGACCGAGCCGGTGTCTCGCCTCGAACTCGCGTGATCGGACTGGTCTGTCTTGAGCAGCCGGGTCAGTTGATGAGCCGATATCGTCACGAGCTTGCCCGGGGCCAGGAAGACCAGCCGCAGGAACGCGGAGAGCCGGAGCCCATGGTGTTGCGCGTTCGATCCGACGTGCGGACTGACGGCGGAGTCACCGCCGGCCCAGAGCCGCAGGACGAGTGTTGCGGCAAGCGTCGCAAACCGGTCGCTCGCTGACGCGGCGAATCTATGTGGGAGAGATGGAAGGTTTCTGAAGCAGACAGCAAGTCCATTGGCTGTCCGAGCGGCTCCAGCCGCTGCGGTCTGAGTGATCTCAGCGGCTTTCGAAATCACTGTTTGCCGGCTTGCGCCGACAAACCGGCGGGCAGTGCAAAGCGACCGATCGAACTTGCTCTTCGTGACACTGGCGGCGTGGACAACCGAGCGGGCGGTACGCAGGGAAGATCGAGAAATCCATCGGCCGGTTGCCAACAGAGCCTCATCGGTGACGGATTTCAGGAACCTGGCGACGCGCGAAAAACTGCGTCCTGAAATGACCAGGCCCCGGCCGATGTTGCGCCCGACGGCGGCAATGGGAGCGATGATCGCCAGCGCGGTGGCAGCGACGGCAAATGCGATTTCACGCGCCGCAGTCCCGAAAATCCACGCGATCCCGAATGCAGTAGCCACGCAACCGTGGGCCGTTCCCCGCGCCAAAAAGGCGATGGCATGAGCAAGCGCACGCAGTGACGTGGATACGCCGCGGGTGATGCCGCGCACAGCCGCAATCACTCCATCCGCGATTCCGGAAGTGATCCAGATGATGACGCGGATGATTGAGGTAGCCGTCAGGTAAAGGATTTCTCCGATTCCCTGAACGACAAGCCACCCGGTGACGATGAGTCCCTTGACCAAATAGGCCAGTAATCCGCCGGAAAAGGCCAGGAGCTTGAATGGAGCCAGTACGAGCAGAAAGATCACAGGCCCGAGCCGCGAGACCACGTCACCGGCCGCGTGCAGTGCGCCTGCAAGCGGATGCGGTTGGCGACAGGCGTGATGCTCCGGTTTCGAGGCTACCTTTGGCTGAGGCGCCGCTTGCGGTCTCCCGGATCGTTCCGGAATGCCAGGCTTTTGTTCATATAATCGGCCTGGATAGTGGTCTTTAACGCCTTGATTATGCGATGAATTCGGTCGGAGATGTGATGCGTTGGACTGCTCGCGGTTTGTCGATTGGTTTCGCGTGTGGTCTGAAACAGGATTCGAAGGTCCACTAGACCTGGACCAGGCGGTCGCCATGTTGCCAGGGGCCGCCACGGCGTCGCGCACGGCAATGATCAGATCGGCAGGTACCTTCCAGGCTGCGCTTCGCGCCGACCTCTCGGAATGTTCCGAGAGTTGCCGGAACGAGCGGAGACACTGCCCGAGTTGCCGGTCAACCCGGCCAAGTAGACGCTTGGCTGTTGGCGAGGGCTCTGCGCCAGTCCTGACGATATCGGCCGCCAGCCGTTTGGTGCTGTCAAACAGAGAGCCGCACCCGGTTCCCGGCAGAGCGGCAGCGATCTCGGCAGAGATGGCGACGAGCTGCCCGGCGGCCGCGCGGGCATCGGGTGCACGGCACACCAGGAGCAGGGCGGCCTGAAAACGGCGCCGCGCATCATCCAGGGCGTCGACCCATTCATTCTCGGCAGCAGCAATCCCCTCCGACTGAAGAGGGCGAGACGTTGGTGAAGCGGTTTCTTTTGAGGGATTTGTAACTTTATGATAATCAGTTAATCTTGGGTGAACATGACGTTCGGTGGACTTTCGTGATTCGGGATTGGACTTTCGGGATGCTGGAGTAATCGCGGTTCCGATTTCTGGTGCGCTTGAGTCGCTGACCGCTACGCGCGGCGATTGAGAATCTTTCCCGGCGACATTCGTTCGAGTAACGGGATTGCCACCCAGAGGGTCAACATTCGCCTTGCCGACCACATGCTCTCCGCTTCGGCAGAAGGTGTGGCCCGAAGACGAGCGAGCAGGATCATCTTGGGAGCTGGGCGGGGAAGCGACAGAGCTGGTGCGCCCGTGATCTTTGCGTAGCGCCTGAAGTTCCCGGGTCAGCAATTGCAGCGGGCGGCCGTGATGATCCCCATCCATTTCCGATTGGGAAGGGATCTCGAGCGCGGCGCGGGCCAGGAGGTATGCGCCTTCCTGACTCGGGGCGATGAGCCCCTGAGCCAGCCCTGCAACGAGCCTGACCATCTCCTGGCATAACGCAGCCACATCGCGTGGCCCGCTCGGGCCGAGTCGCAGGTCGATCTCGGCGAGCAGTTTCAGGGCCTGCCGTAGAGGTGCCCTGTCGCGCGGTCTGGCCAGATGCGCGCGCAGGGCGCCCTGCAACAGCAGAAGCAGGTCGTCGAAATTACGCTCACGCTGGCTGCTGGTCGTCGTGGACATTGTTATGGTTGCGGGTGGTCCGTTGTTGGGCTGCCGTAACCGGTGACCGGTAGATTGCCAAGACCCGGAGATCCAACCCACCGGCCCGTACCTGCCAGTGGGCGATGCGACGCTATCCCCCGGACGATCTCGCTCTCCACTGTTGCACCGCAGAAGCCCATTTTGGTGAACCGACGGGCTCGATCGTCTCATGCGATAACGCAAACCCCTGAATCGCGGGAACCGTATTTTTGCGACTATATCATCAAGGCTCGCGTGCCGGTCAAGGCTGGCCGCGAAGACCGTGCTCGCAGATTCGTATCGATACCAAACCCGCGCCCGCAGGTTTGCGTTGCCGGCCGAGCCCTCTTCTCATGCGCGAGGGGTGGAAAGCACACCGGGTCCGTGACGGTAGGACCGGGAGCGTTGCAGAACGGGCTCTGCCGCAATACCTGTGCGCAGGTGTCGCTTGCCTGAAAAGCTATAAACAACATCAGGAACGTATCCCAACTCCTCGGTTCAGGATAACCAGAGCCAATATGTACAGTGCCAGGATGAAGGAAAGGATGATCGCATAGGAGATGCCGAGGGAGAGATCGCTGGTGCCGAGTAATCCATAACGGAATGCATCTACCATGTACAGGATCGGATTGATCTGAGACAACGCCTGCCAGAATTCAGGCAACAGCGAAACCGAATAGAAGACGCCACCGAGGTATGTAAGGGGGGTGAGCACAAAGGTCGGCATGATGGAAATTTCGTCGAAGCTACGCGCGAACACACCGTTGATCAAGCCTGCAAGGGCGAACACGATCGACGTCAGCAGGACCACGGAGAGCGTCACCGCGACGCTATGGACACTCAGCGGACTGAAAAACAGTGACACGATCGTCACACCCGCCCCGACCGTAAGCCCGCGCGCAACACCGCCGCCCACGAACCCGAGAATGATCAGGCTGTTGGGTACGGGCGATACCATCAGTTCCTCGATATGCCGCTGGAATTTCGAACTGAAAAATGATGACACGACATTGGCATAACTATTTGTAATTACTGCAAGCATGATCAGGCCGGGGACGATGAAATCCATGTAGCGGTATCCGTCCATGTCCCCGATCCGGGAACCGATCAAGCCCCCGAAGATGACCAGATAAAGCGCCGTGGTGATCATGGGTGGCAGCACAGTCTGTACCCAGATGCGGGCGAAACGCAGGATTTCCTTGGTAATGATCGTGCGGAGAGCGGTCCAGTGTTCACGCAGGTGGGTGGGTTTCATCGCGATGTCCGCATTTCATGTCCCCGGTGCTTCGGAGCTTGCGTCATTCGGATGAAGAGTTCTTCGAGTCGATTCGTCTTGTTACGCATGCTCTGTACTTTAATATTATTGCTGTCAAGAAGTTGGAAGAGGATATTAAGGCTTTGCCCACGATGAATGTCGGCTTCCAGCGTGAGATCGTCGATTGTTCGCAATGCAATGGTGTCGTGTACCGGCACTCGTTCGACCGGCGCGAGAAGATCCAGAACGACGGTTTCGGTATCCAGTTCGGCCAGCAGCCCCTTCATGGTCGTGTTGATCACGATACGCCCCTGGTCGATGATGGCGATGTTGCGGCAGAGCTGCTCCGCCTCCTCGAGATAGTGCGTCGTGAGAATGATGCTGCGCCCATCGCAATTGATGTTGCGGAGGAAGTCCCACATCGAACGTCTGAGTTCGATATCGACGCCGGCGGTGGGTTCATCAAGGATCAGCAGTCGAGGCTCGTGAACCAGCGCCCGAGCAATCATCAGTCGGCGCTTCATGCCACCGGAAAGCGTTCGAGCCATCTCCTTGCGCTGGTCCCACAGACCGAGTTCGCCCAGGTAGTGTCTGGTTCGGCGCCAGGCCTCCGGGCGCGGGATTCCATAGTAGCCCGCCTGATTGACGACGATTTCGCCGACGGGCTCGAAGGTATTGAAATTGAACTCCTGTGGTACGAGCCCGATGTTTCGTTTCACCTCCTGGATGTCGCGATCCAGATCGTGACCGAAGACTCGAACTGTGCCCGAGGTCTTGTTGATGAGAGACGTGACGATTCCGATCGTCGTTGATTTGCCAGCGCCGTTCGGACCCAGCAGGGCGAAGAAGCTTCCCGGCGCCACAGTCAGGTCGATGCCCTTCAGAGCTTCGAATCCGTTTCGGTAGGTCTTGTGCAAGCCACGGATTTCCAATGCTGCGTTGATCATGCTGTCATTTTATCCGGTCCGGGTTGGGGGTGGGGAGGGGAGCCGCTGACTGCGCACTACTTTCCAACCGACCGATCGGCAAGCATTGTGCGACTGGGGAGCAGTTGACGTTATGATGACAGTTCCATTCCATAGTCCCAACCCTTTCGGGCTTGGCTGAAGACTTTCAAGGAGTCGCCGTGGAGTCCACTTTCGTCAGTAGTGCCGGGATGGGCATACCCTTGATCCCCGTCACCCGCGAGGGGCTGGATACGACGCTGGCAAGGTATCCCGAGCGCTGGCGCAATTGGGTGGAACAGCGCGGGTTCGAGGCGAAGGCAGGTGGTTACCTGCCGGTCCCTTCGGACAGTGGAATGACCGAGGGAGTTCTGGTTGGCCATGACGTCGAGAAGCCTATCTGGACGCTAGCGAACGTGGCACGGCGTCTCGAGCCGGGGGTGTACCGTCTTGAGGCCGATGACCTTGACGGGGACGGCCGCATGCTTGCGATGATCGGGTGGGGACTCGGTGGCTACCGGTTCGATCGCTACAAGCAGTCGGAGCGGCCATTGCCGAGGCTTCTGTGGCCCGAAGGGGTCGATCGAGGGAGAGTCGAGGCCATCATCAGCGCTCATTTTCTGGCCAGGGATCTGATCAATACTCCCGCGTCGGACATGATGCCGGGCGATCTGGCCGGAGTTGCCGAGACGCTTGCGGCAAGCTTCGGCGCGCGGATCGATGTGATCAGTGATGAAGAGACCTTGGCCACAGATTACCCCTGTGTCCACGCGGTCGGCCATGCGAGCGCTTCCGGGTCGCGTGTGATCGAATTGGCATGGGGCGATCCGGTCAGCCCGCACGTTGTGATCGTGGGCAAGGGGGTCTGCTTCGACTCCGGTGGCCTGAACGTAAAACCGGGCAATAGCATGCGCCTGATGAAGAAGGATATGGGGGGTGCGGCGATCGCGATGGCCTTGGCCCGTGCGGTCATGGCGCTGAATCTTCCGATCCGGATCACGCTGCTGATCGGGGCAGTGGAGAATGCGCTCGGCTCTCGTGCATTCCGACCCGGGGACGTCCTCACCGCGCGCAATGGCAAGACCGTGGAGATCGACAACACCGATGCGGAGGGGCGTCTGGTTCTCGCGGACCTGCTGGTACGTGCGGGCGAAATCGCGCCCGATCTGGTCATTGATTTCGCAACGCTCACCGGCGCCGCACGGGTCGCGGTCGGGACCGAGGTCGCGGCGTTCTTCAGCACGGATTCAGCCATGGCGGACTCGCTGACGACGCTGGCGACGCGGTGGGATGACCCGGTCTGGCCTCTGCCATTGCACCGGGGTTACCGGCACATGTTGAACAGCGATGTTGCTGACATGGTCAACAGCAGTTCAGATGGTTTCGCAGGTGCAATCACTGCTGCATTGTTTCTCAAGGAATTTATGCTGGAAGATTCACCCTGGTTGCATTTCGACGTAATGGCCTGGAACACTCGATCCCGGCCTGGTCGCCCGAAGGGTGGGGAGGCCATGGGTCTACGCGCGTCGCTGGACTTGCTCGAGTCCCTGTATGGCCCTTGACGTCCAAGCCTTTCCGGGTTTCCGGCACTTCAAGTCCCTCGCTGTTTCTTCGTCCGGCATGGTTCTCTCACGATCCGGTGCTGTGCCCTCAACCTGCCCGTGATACGAATCGCTCGGGTTTCGGCCTGAAAAAGCGTATACTCAGCCGACCTGTACCGTTTGTGCCAATGTATGGCAGAAAAGACTAACGGTCCGGGTGGAATCCGTTTGATAATAGAGATGAGGCAGCAGTACTGGGCGCTATACCGTTTTGGCTGACCGGTCCCGGATCGGTCATGCAGTTTCGAATATTTGATCTCCTCTGGCCTTTCGGGGCGTACGAGTTCGTGTCGACCTGTCAGCCCTTCAGTCTTTCCTCGAGAACGATTTATTGAAAACCCACACAGTAGAGAAAAACGATATGGCTACAGGTACAGTGAAGTGGTTCAGTGACGAAAAAGGCTTTGGTTTCATCACGCCTTCCGATGGTTCCAAGGACGTCTTTGTCCACCACAGCGCTATTCAGGGCAGCGGATTCAAGTCGCTTGCCGAAGGTCAGAGCGTGTCGTTCGATATCGAACAGGGACCGAAAGGCCCCAGTGCGGCCAACGTAACCGCTCAGTAATACCGAAGTCGAGCGAGGGCAGTAACCCTGCCCTCGCTCTATCCCCGCCCGGGTGTCCCGTTCAGTTGGGCTCCCTCGGGTTGCAGTACTAATCTGAGAAACTGGCACTGCACCTCTGTGCAGAATGCACCCCAAGGGCTCGGAACGCTGCGTGACGCAGCGTCGATTCGGGTTGTATTGTCCCATCAGGTTGCAATGGCCGATGGTCCCCCCGATCATGATACGAGCGGCTGCCGGTATCTGCCGTTTACGCAGTTCCGCGTAGTTTCGTAGTGACTTTGACGCGTCGATACCGCGAACCGCGAATTGCGTCTGCTCGACATAATCCAAGGACTCGATAGCTTTGTCTGAAACTCTACCCAATTCGGTCAGCCGCCGATTCTGTGTAGCGCCCATGATGGACTGGACCGATCGCTGGTGCCGACGTTTCCATCGTCTGCTCACTCGCGAAGCACTCCTTTACACCGAGATGCTGCATGCCAATGCGGTCGTTCACGGAGACCGAGCCCACCTTCTGGGACACGATGCCCAGGAACATCCCGTTGCCGTCCAACTCGGCGGATCCGAGCCAGCACTGCTAGCGGAAGCGGCTCGGATCAGTGCGGATTTCGGATACGACGAGATCAATCTGAATGTGGGATGTCCGTCCGAGCGGGTGCAATCGGGGGCCTTTGGAGCCTGTCTGATGGGCTCCCCGGATATTGTTGCGGCATGCGTGGAGGCGATGGCTGGGGCAGTGTCGCTTCCGATTACCGTCAAACACCGCATCGGTATCGATGATCAGGACTCCGAGGCTGATCTTCATCGCTTCGTGAGCCAGGTGGCGGATGCAGGCTGCAGGACCTTCATCGTCCATGCGCGCAAGGCCTGGCTGAAGGGCCTGAGCCCGGCCGCGAATCGTGAGGTGCCGCCACTGGATTACGAACGGGTCTATCGCCTGAAAGAGGAGTTTCCGCAGCTGGAAATCATCTTGAATGGCGGTATCGAGGACCCGGAGTGGGGGTTGTCGCATCTGTCCCGGACCGACGGCGTCATGCTTGGGCGCTCAGCGTATTACCGCCCGTTTGAACTCGCGCAGGTGGACCGGCTTTATTTCGGCGCCCGCCAGGATCGTCAACGTGTCGAGATTGTTGATGATCTGGTCGCGCTTGCCGAGGAAATGTGCTCCAGGAACGTGCCGATGGTGCGTCTGACGCGGCATATCCTCGGCCTTTTCCATGGTACACCCGGTGCCCGGCATTGGCGCCGCGTGCTCACGGAGGAGGTGCGGCGCGGTGGTGCCGGGCCGGACATGATCGATTGGGCCGCCGGACCGAGTCTCAGCCGCTCGGCCTGATCCGTATCCAAGCCAGGGGACACGCTTGCCGGCGGTGGTCGGGTAGCAGGCGAGCCCTCTCGCCGATCTGGCGCCGGCAGACCACCCACGTTCGCGGTTCCGGCCAGCGCCGTATCGGCCAGGGGCTGGCGTCCTACAAGGTGTGTGGTTCGGACTGACTGCGCCTTTCACGCTGACTGTCATGGCCATGCCTGCCACCCCGAACCATGACCGGTGCAGGCGTAGGGTGCCAATGAGCGCAGCGAATTGCGCCGTTCGGGGCCCGGAAGGCTGGAGCCAGGGCTGGCGTGATAGCGGTGCGGTTCGGCTGCGCCTCACGGCACCCTACGCAGGTTCGTTTACGCTATCGGGGCAGGTCCGAGGCTCCCATCAGCCATTCGTCGACAGCGCGGGCGCACTGCCGGCCCTCACGGATCGCCCAGACGACGAGGGACTGGCCTCGCCGCATGTCGCCCGCTGCGAACACGCCATCGACACTGGTGTGGTAGGCGTTCGCGCCCTCTGTGTTTCCCTTGATGTTGCCGCGTGGATCGAGCTCCAGGTTGGCCGTCCCCTGCAGTTCAGCGACCATGCCCTCGTGCACTGGATGCACGAACCCCATGGCCAGGAGGACCAGATCCGCCTTCATTTCGCCTTCGCTATCGGGCACCTCGGACATCTGCCAGCGGCCTTGCTCGTCGCGGTCCCAGCGTACGAGCGCGTAGCGTAGTGCGCGCACGTTCCCGTGGCCATCATCTACAAAGCCCTTGGTCGCAACGTTCCACATCCGCTGGCAGCCTTCCTCCTGCGAACTCGAGGTGCGCAGACGGTTTGGCCACTCGGGCCAGGTCAGACCCTTGTCTTCTCTTGCCGGAGGTTTGTCGAGTATCTCGATCTGGGTGACCGAGCGGGCACCATGGCGGTTGGAAGTGCCGATGCAATCGGAACCCGTGTCACCACCGCCAATGACCACAACGTGCTTGTTGCCGGCACTGATGAACTCATCATCGGGCACGAACAAACCCTGCACCCGCTTGCTATTGCGTGTCAGGAAGTCCATCGCGAAATGAACGCCGTTGAGTTCCCGCCCGGGGACGGATAGGTCCCGCGGTGTTTCGGAGCCACCGGCAAGGATCACGGCGTCGTACTCTTCCTGCAACCGGGATACGGGGATGTCCGCGCCGATGTGGGAGTTGGTATGGAACTCCACGCCTTCGGTGCGCATCTGCGCCATACGCCGGTCGATCAGATGCTTGCTGAGCTTGAAGTCCGGGATGCCATAACGGAGCAGGCCGCCGATTCGGTTGGCCTTCTCGAAGATGGCCACTTGATGCCCGACACGGGCGAGTTGCTGCGCGCAGGCCAGGCCGGCTGGGCCGGAACCGACGATGGCGATCTTCTTGCCTGTGCGTCGCTGCGCAACCTGGGGTTTGATCCAGTTTTCGGCCCAGGCCTTGTCGACGATGGCGCACTCAATGGTCTTGATCGTGACCGGCACGTCGTCGAGATTGAGGGTGCAGGCGGCCTCGCAGGGTGCCGGACAGATCCGCCCGGTAAACTCGGGGAAGTTGTTCGTCGAGTGCAGCGTCTCGATCGCATGCAGCCAGTCGCCTCGATACACCAGATCGTTCCAGTCGGGAATCAGATTGTCGACCGGACAGCCCGTGTGGCAGTAGGGGATTCCGCAGTCCATGCAGCGCGCCCCCTGTTCCCGAACCTCTTCGTCCGGCATCGGGATCACGAACTCCCTGTAGTGCACGACGCGGTCGGATGCGGGCTCATAACGCCGATCGCGGCGCTCGTATTCGATGAATCCAGTTGGCTTACCCATGAACGGCGGTCTCCTTCGTGGCCAGGTTGGCCTTCAAGGGTCGATGGGAAGTGGGCGGTCGGCTCTGTCGGGCCTTCATTTGCTCCAGCGCGTGCCGGTAGTCCAACGGCATTACCTTGACGAAGCGGGAGAATTGGTTTGCCCAGTCATCGAGGATCCTGCGGGCGACTTCCGAATCGGTGTAGTGCAGGTGTTGCTCGATCAAGAGCCGCAGCCGCAGCTTGTCGAAGCGGGTCATGTCATGGCTGATATCGACCAGCCCCTTGGTCTCGAGGTCGCCGCCCTGGTGGTCCAGTGCTTCCAGTGCGTCGTCCTCGTCGGGGATTGGCTGCAGTTCCACCATGGCGAGGTTGCAGCGCTGATCGAAGGTGCCGTCCTCGTCGAATACATAGGCGATGCCGCCGGACATGCCCGCCGCGAAGTTACGCCCAGTAGAGCCGAGACAGACCATGATGCCGCCGGTCATGTATTCGCAGCCATGATCGCCGACACCCTCGACGATCGCAGTGGCGCCGGAATTCCGCACGCAGAAGCGCTCTCCAGCCACGCCGCGGAAAAAGCATTCGCCGCTGATCGCGCCGTAGAGCACGGTATTGCCGACAATGATGTTTTCCTGCGCATGGGCTATGCCCGCGTCCTTCGGTGGGTAGACGATGATTCGGCCGCCGGAAAGTCCCTTGCCGACGTAGTCATTGGCTTCTCCCTCGACCTCCAGGGTCACGCCCTTCGCCAGCCAGGCACCCAGGGACTGTCCGCCGGTCCCGCGCGCCTTGATGTGGATCGTGTCGTCGGGGAGCCCCGCGTGACCATAGCGCTCGGCGACACGACCCGACAGCATGGTGCCCACCGTGCGGTTGTAGTTCTTGATCGTGGTCTCGATCCGTACCGGCTGTCCGTGCTCGAGGGCCGGCTGGGCCTGCCGAATCAGTTGCTGGTCCAGGGCCTTGTCGAGGCCATGTTCCTGGGCCTCGCTGTTGAACAGCGCGACGTCCGGTCCGACGTCAGGCTTGTGCAGCAGACGCGAGAAGTCCAGGCCACAGGCCTTCCAGTGGTCGATGGCCCGGCGCATTTCGAGACGGTCGGACTGGCCCGTCATCTCACTGAGCGTCCGGAAACCGAGTTTCGCCATCAACTGCCGTACTTCCTCGGCGACAAAGAAGAAATAGTTGATCACGTGCTCGGGCTTGCCGGTGAAGCGCTTGCGCAGTTCCGGGTCCTGTGTCGCCACGCCGACCGGGCAGGTGTTCAGGTGGCACTTGCGCATCATGATGCAGCCCTCGACAATCAGTGGCGCCGTGGCGAAACCGAACTCGTCGGCGCCCAGGAGCGCGCCGATCACGACATCACGGCCGGTGCGCAGGCCGCCGTCGACCTGCACTGCGATGCGCCCACGAAGCCGATTCATGACCAGCGTCTGATGGGTTTCGCTCAGCCCGATCTCCCACGGACTTCCCGCGTGCTTGATGGACGTCAATGGACTCGCACCGGTGCCGCCGTCGTAGCCGGCGATGGTCACATGGTCCGCGTGAGCCTTGGCGACGCCGGCTGCAACGGTGCCGACGCCGATCTCGGAGACCAGTTTCACGGAGATGCGCGCCTGGGGGTTGGCGTTCTTCAGGTCATGGATCAGCTGTGCAAGATCCTCGATCGAGTAGATGTCGTGGTGGGGGGGCGGCGAGATGAGTCCGACACCGGGCGTGGAGTGGCGTACGCGGGCGATCTGCGCGCTCACCTTGTGCCCCGGCAACTGGCCACCCTCGCCGGGCTTGGCGCCCTGGGCGATCTTGATCTGGATGTCGTCGGCGTTGACCAGGTATTCGGCCGTGACACCGAAGCGGCCGGAGGCGACCTGCTTGATTGCCGAGCGTGCCGGATTGCGGGAACCATCGGCAAGCGGCAGGAAGCGCTCCGCCTCTTCACCACCCTCACCGGTGTTCGACTTGCCGCCGATGGCATTCATCGCGCGAGCCAGCGTCGAGTGTGCTTCCTGGGAGATCGAGCCGAAGGACATCGCTCCGGTGGCAAACCGCTTCACGATCTCCGCGGCAGGCTCCACCTCTTCGATCGGAATTGGATTTTCCGCGAACCGGAAGTCCATCAGGCCGCGGAAAGTCAACAGGTGCTCGTTCTGTTCGTTGACCAGTCGGGAGTATTCGGCATAGGTCTTGGGGTCATTGGCCCGGGTCGCGTGCTGGAGCTTGGAAATGGTCTCCGGCGTCCAGACATGATCCTCGCCGCGCAGACGGTAGGCGTAGTCACCGCCGACGTCGAGCTGTTTACGGTAGATGTGCTCGGCGCCAAAGGCGAGCGAGTGCCAGCGAACGGCCTCGCGGGCGACCTCGGCAAGGCCAATCCCTTCAACCTGGCTGTGTGTGCCCGTGAAGTATTTTTTCAGGAAGCTGTTCTTCAGGCCCACGGCATCGAAGATCTGGGCGCCGCAATAGGATTCCAGCGTCGAAATTCCCATCTTCGACATCACTTTCAGCAAGCCCTTGCCGACCGCCTTGATGTAGCGCTTCTGCGCTTCCTCGAAGGTGAGGTGCTCCGGGAAGCGCGGGAGCATTGACTGGATCGTGTCGAAAGCAAGGTAGGGATTGATCGCTTCCGCGCCGTAACCCGAAAGGGTCGCGAAATGGTGCACCTCCAGCGCCGCACCGGTCTCCAGAACGATCCCGGAACTGGTGCGCAGGCCGGTACGGATCAGGTGATGATGTACCGCAGAGGTCGCCAGCAGCATCGGAATCGGAATGTGGTCCGGGTCGATGTTGCGATCGGAGAGGATCAGGATATTGTAGCCGTCGAGTACGGCCTTTTCCGCCTCGTTGCAAAGGCGCTCCAGGGCCGCTTCCATCCCCGCGGCACCCTCCGGCGCGGGGTAGGCCGCATGCAGGGTCCGGGTGCGGAAGGCGCCCTCGGAGTTGAATTCGATGTGACGGATCCGTTCGAGATCCTGGTTGGTCAGCACCGGCTGTGAGGTCTCCAGCCGCCAGTGCTTTCCCGCATCATTGATTCCGAGCAGGTTGGGGCGCGGACCAATGATGCAGACCAGCGACATCACCAGTTCTTCGCGGATCGGATCGATGGGCGGGTTGGTAACCTGTGCAAAGTTCTGCTTGAAATACGTCGAGAGGTGCTTCGGCCGGCTGGAAAGGACCGAAGGCGGGTTGTCCGCGCCCATCGAGCCGATCGCTTCCTGTCCGGTGACCACCATCGGTGTCAACAGAAATTTCAGGTCTTCCTGGCTGTATCCGAAGGCCTGTTGCAGGTCGAGCAGGGTGGCGTCGTCGGGTGCCATCGGCCCGACTCCCGTCGGCAGTTCCTCGAGACGGATCTGCGTCTTCTTCAGCCATTCGCCATAGGGTCTGGCCGCGGCCAGTTTCGACTTGACCTCTGTATCGTCGATGATGCGCCCTTCTTCGAGATCGATCAGCAGCATCCGGCCCGGTTGCAGGCGCCACTTCTTGACGATCCTTTCCTCGGCGATGTCGAGCACCCCCATCTCCGAGGCCATGACCACCATGTCGTCGTTGGTGACCAGATAGCGCGCAGGACGCAAGCCATTCCGGTCCAGTGTGGCGCCGATCTGACGCCCGTCGGTGAAGGCCACTGCAGCCGGGCCATCCCAGGGCTCCATCAGCGCCATGTGGTATTCATAGAACGCCCGCCGCTCGTCATCCATCAACCGGTTACCCGACCAGGCCTCCGGAATCAGGATCATCATCGCATGGGCCAGGGAATAGCCGCCCATCACCAGCAGTTCCAGCGCATTGTCGAAGCAGGCGGAATCCGACTGGCCTTCGGGGATCAGCGGCCAGATCGTTTCCAGATCGTCGCCGAGGATTTCCGACTGCATTGTGTGCCGACGAGCGGCCATCCAGTTCACGTTGCCACGCAGGGTATTGATTTCGCCGTTGTGGCAGATCATGCGGAACGGCTGCGCCAGATCCCAGGTGGGGAAGGTGTTGGTCGAGAAGCGCTGATGCACCAGCGCCAGTGCACTGCTGAAACGCTCGTCGCGCAGGTCGAGGTAATAGTTACCGACCTGGTAGGCCAGCAGCATTCCCTTGTAATTCAGGGTCCGCGACGACATCGAGGTGACGTAGTACGCGGTCTTTTCGTAACCGGCGGCCCGGATCTCGTTGTCCATTCGCTTGCGAATCACGAACAGTTTGCGCTCGAAGCTGTCCTGGTCGGGGCAGTCCGGCGCGCAGCCGACGAACACCTGGCGCACCACGGGTTCGCTCGGGCGCACGGTCTCGCCGAGGTCGGTGTTGTCCACGGGGACGTCGCGCCAGCCAAGAACGGTCTGTCCGCCCGCCTCGATGTGGCGGTTCACGATCGCTTCCATGTCCGCCCGTGGCGCATCCTCGCGCGGGAGAAAGACCATGCCCACGCCGTACTTGCCTGGCTCGGGAAGCGCGAAGTCGACTTCGGCGCGCAGGAAGGTGTCGGGGATCTGCACCAGGATGCCGGCACCGTCGCCGGCCTTCGGATCGGCACCGACGGCGCCACGGTGATGCAGGCGCTCGAGGATCTCCAGGCCCTGGGCAACGATGCGGTGGCTCTTCTCGTTGCGAATATGGCAAACGAACCCGACGCCGCAGGAATCTCGCTCGAGTGCAGGGTCGTACATCCCCTGCGCGGGGGGTAAGGCGCGAATGCTCATCGTTGGACCTCGTTGGTAGCTGTTTATACGGGACGTACCGGAAGCTGCCGGTCCGGCCGCCGTTGATCCCGTGTAGCCACTTGCCGATGCGCTGGTCCGGGATACCGGCGCTTCGCTTGCGGCACCGCGAGCTTATTCAAGAGGCAGCAATCGTGCCATTTCTTGGATGGGCCATGGGGCGAAACCAGGGCCCGCGCACACCTGGGCCGCATTGATCTGGTGCGGGCGGACCGATGACGTGCACCGGTTTGGCCCACTCGCCCGACCCTGGTCGATCGAAGGGCCAGCCAGCACAGGGCAAACGGCTCTGTGGCGAACCCGCAAAATTACCGCGCATGCGTTAGCTGGTCAAGACAGAATCGTTCGGCGATCGATCCGTCAGCGCGAAAACACAGCCACGGAAGGACCCGGAAAACACGGAAAACGAATCGCATCAAGCCTTTTCCGTGTCTGTCTGTGTCTTGCCGTCCTTCCTTGGGTTCGCCTTTTCATCCTGGAGGGTCGTCGCTGGCCATGATCATTGGCGTGAACGAACCCGCGTAGGGTGCCGTGAGGCGCAGCCGAACCGCAGCGACACCACGCTGGCCCTGGTCTCCAGGCTCCCGGGCCTCGAGCGGTGCAATTCGCTGCGTTCATTGGCGCCCTGCGGCTTTCGCGTTCAGGGGTGTCCGTTACCATTGAACGACGTCACTGTTCAGACATCCGGCTCGATCCAGCCGTCGGTCAGAAGTTCTTCGAGCACCTCTATCAGGCCCGGCAGCCGAAGGCTCCAGTCCGCGGGGATGATCGTTGGCAGCGTACAGAAATTCTCGGCATCGGCTCTGCTCAGGCCGCAGGCGAAGATTGAATGACCGGCAAGAAACACCGTCTTGCCACGTTCTTCAGCGCTCCAGAACCGACGCAGCACAGGATCGAATCGATAGGGCCGCGTGGCTTCCAGGCGGATCGGAGCGTCGTCCATCCCATTTTCTCGCTCCGGCGCGTGCGTCAGGAACTCGCCAAGGAAGCGGTTGAGCTCACCTTTGCTCGTCCCGAGCCGGGTCAGCAGGCCCTGGCGCAGCGCCGCGAGATCCTCACTCCCCAGTTCATGCGCTCTTCGAACCGGGCGGCGGCCGGGGTCCGCGAAGAGTTCGGGGCCGGTCACTGCGAGGCGGCTTTCCAGCAGGCCGGCGAGCAGATCCCGCCAGACCGGCGCGCGGAAGCCGATCGACCAGGTCATGCAGCCGTCATCGAGCGCCATCCCCAGATGGGGGATCCCGGGAGGGAGGTACAGCATGTCGCCGGGGTTCAGTATCCACTCCGAAGTCGGCGCGAAGCTGCGCAGGATGGCAAGGGGCAACGCGGGAAGGCAGATCGGCGATTTCGGTGGTGGTTCCTGAATCTCCCAGCGCCGGGACCCCTGAGCCTGAAACAGAAAAACGTCATAGGCATCGATATGGGGGCCCACCGACCCCTCGCGTGCCGCATAGGAGACCATCAGGTCGTCGCGACGCCAGCGCGGGATGAAATCGAACCGTTCCAGCCACCTTGGGCCATCCTCCCAATACTGCTCCACCTCGGAAACGAGAAGTGTCCAGGCGGATTCCGGCAACTGACCGAACCGCTCCGGGGCGAAGGGGCCGTATTCGACGTTCCAGTCCCGGCGATCCGGGTGGCCGAGAACGAGACGTGAGCGGACTTCGGGGTCGCAGGCCAGGCCCGCCAGTTCATCGGCGGGGATGGGATTGACGAAGTCGGGTACAGCCCCGCGTACCACCAGTGGCCGCTGCTGCCAATAGTCGCGCAGAAACTCGGCCGTGGTCAGGCCCCCGAGCAGCGAGTCCGCGGATTTCGGCACCGGGGGCGATCAGGCTTCGGGGAGTTGGTCGGTCAGTTCCGGTGCGAGGCCGACATACGTGCCGGGCGTCAGTTCGCGCAGGCGCTCGCGGGCCTCTGCCGGAATGTCGAGCCCATCGATGAACGCCTGCATCCCCTGCGCTGACACGCGCTGACCCCGGGTCAGTTCCTTCAGTTTCTCGTAGGGCGCTTCCACGCCGTAACGGCGCATCACGGTCTGTACCGCCTCTGCCAGTACTTCCCAGTTCGCATCCAGATCGGCCTCCATGCGCCGAGGATCTGCCTCCAGCTTGCCCAGACCGCGGATGAAGGATCGGTAGGCAATCAGGGACCATGCAAAGCCGACGCCGATGTTCCGCAACACGGTGGAATCGGTCAGATCGCGCTGGAATCGCGAGATCGGCAGCTTGCCGGCAAGATGATCGAGCAGCGCATTGGCGAGGCCGAGATTGCCCTCCGCGTTCTCGAAATCGATCGGGTTGACCTTGTGTGGCATGGTCGAGGAGCCAACCTCACCGGCAATCACTTTCTGCCGGAAATAGCCGTTGGAGATGTAACCCCAGATGTCGCGGCTGATATCGATCAACACGGTGTTGAATCGCATCAGGGCATGGAACAGCTCGGCAAGGTAATCATGCGGTTCGATCTGCGTCGTGTACGGATTTGGTTCCAGGCCCAGGCTGTCGATCATGCGCGCCGCCAGCGCCGGCCAATCGACCTCTGGGTAGGTGATCACATGCGCATTGTAATTGCCGACCGCTCCGTTGATCTTGCCAAGTATCGGTGCGGCTTCGAGTTGTGCCATCTGCCGCTGCAGGCGCGCGACCACGTTCGCGAGTTCCTTGCCCAGGGTCGTCGGGGAGGCGGGTTGCCCATGTGTCCGCGCCAGCATCGGCTGTCTGCCGAGGGATCGGGCCAGCGTCGAGAGCGGGGTGATCAGATCCTTCGCTGCGGGAAGCAGCACGGTATCGCGTGCTTCCTTGACCATCAATGCGTAGGCGAGGTTGTTGACGTCCTCGGAGGTGCAGGCGAAATGCACGAATTCGATCTGTGCCGAAAGGGCAGGGTGTTCGGCCATGCGTTGCTTGATGTAGTACTCGATCGCCTTGACGTCGTGGTTGGTCGTCGCCTCGATGGCCTTGACCCGTTCGGCGGCGGCCGTGTCGAACTCCGCGGCGATACGATCGAGAAACGTCTCGGCGTCGGCCGAAAGCGACGGCACCTCGGTGATTGCCGGCTCGTTGGCGAGTGCCTTCAGCCAGGCGATCTCCACCCGTACTCGTGCCTGCATCAGGGCCTGTTCACTACAATGCCGGCGCAGGGCCTCGGTGTGACGGGCGTAACGGCCATCGACCGGACTGATGGCGGTGAGGGGAGACAGTGGTAGGGACATCGCACGGACCTTGGCTTGCGGATGCCGCAGTATAATACAGGGCAAGTCCTCAGCCGGAGCAGGCCCGTGTCGAAAGCCGAACAGCGAACAGAGCAGGACAGCATGGGTTCAGTGGAGATCCCCGCCGAAGCTCCCTGGGGCGCGCAGACTCAGCGCGCGATCGACAATTTCCAGATCGCGCGTCGGCCACTCCCGGTCGCGTTCACCAAGGCACTGGCCCAGGTCAAGGCGGCCTGTGCGGAGGTGAATCTGGAACTCGGCCTGCTCAATCCCGAACAGGCGGGAGCGATCGTTGCCGCGGCTGACGCCATCACCCTGGGGCATCACGCCGATGCCTTCCCGGTTGACGTGTACCAGACCGGATCCGGTACCAGCACGAACATGAACATGAACGAGGTGATCAGTCACCTTGCGGCGGCGGCCGGTACCGCGATCCATCCGAACGATCACGTCAACTGCGGACAGAGCTCCAATGACGTGATCCCTACCGCGATTCATGTGGCCGCCGCTCAGGCGCTGGAACGGGATCTGCGCCCTTCGTTGCGGCACCTGATCGCGGTCATCGCCGGCCGCGAGCGGGAACTGGCGGGCGTGGTAAAGACCGGGCGTACACACCTGATGGATGCGATGCCGCTGCGTATGGATCAGGAGCTCTCCGGCTGGCGCACTCAGCTGGAACTGGCAGACGCCCGATTGACCGATACCGAGCGTCGCCTGTACAAGCTTGCCATCGGCGCAACCGCCGTGGGGACCGGCGTCAACGCTCCGGATTCGTTCGGCGAGAAGGTGGCCCGGCGCCTCGCACAGCGACTCGAATTGCCGTTCTCCCGCCAGGACAACGGCTTCGCCGCATTGTCGAGCCAGGATACCGCGGCCGAGCTCTCGGGCCAGATCCGTGTCCTTGCTACGGCGGTTCTGAAAGTCGCCAACGACCTGCGCTGGATGAATTCGGGTCCATTCGCGGGGATTGGCGAGATTGCGCTCCCCGCGCTGCAGCCGGGCAGCTCGATCATGCCCGGCAAGGTGAATCCGGTGATCCCCGAGGCGGTGATGATGGCCTGCGTGCAGGTCACCGGTCTGGATGCAGCCAACAGCCTTGCTGCCCAGTCCGGGGTTTTTCAATTGAATGTGATGCTGCCGCTGATCGCCGACAACCTGCTGACACAGATCGATCTGCTGACCGGCGCGATGCAGCATCTGGCGGATCGTGCGATCCGCAGTTTTACCGTCAATCGCGAACGCATCGAGCAAGCCCTGGGCCGCAACCCGATTCTCGTCACTGCGCTGAACTCGGAGATCGGCTACGAGGCCGGTGCCCGTATCGCGAAATTGGCTTACGCGTCCGGACGTCCCATCCTTGACGTCGCGGCCGAGGAAACCGGCATCGACCGGGAACGACTCGCGGAATTGCTGGATCCGGTGCGGCTCACGGGGCCACGGTAGTGATCGCCGCCAGCGTTTCCTCACGATTTCCCTCTCCCACGGCGCGGAAGGGGAAATCGAGCCCGCATCCCGGGCATCGAGACGCTGGCCGAAAACTAGCGAAAACGGTTATTGATGTATCTGTAAAACAATGAGATAAATGAGAAAAATCATGTCATTTATTCGTCTTGTGGCGCCGCTCTTCGGACTGGCAATGCTGGCCGTGCTGCTTGCCGGTTGTTCGGGGCTGAAAGACAAGGAGTCGAGCCTCGACCGGACGCTGAACGCATACGGTAGTGCAGTGCGGTGGGGGGATCTTTCCAGCACCTACGACTTTCTGGAGCCGGCGCTTGCTGGCCAGTCGGAACCACCCGGTGATCTCGACAATATCAGGGTGATTCAATACGAGGTCCTGAAACGTCCTGTGACGGACGGTGACCGGGCAACACTGCAGGCCAGAATCAGCTACGTGCACCGGGATCGACAGGTGGTACGGACCATCGACGATCGACAGGAATGGCGCCACGATTCCGAGTATGGCTGGCGGCGTAGCAATCCGATTCCGAGAATGCCACCGTAGCGATGAAATCCGCGTTCGTTGGATCGTCGAGCGACGAAGGATGCGCGATCATTCCGGTGTCGGGTATTCCGTGTATTTGCGCGAGCTGCCGAACACCTGTTCTGCCGGGTATTTCCTTTCGTTCTCAAGCACCTTCCGCTCGACCGCGTCGCCAATGCTGACTCCAAGCCGGTCGGACAGTCGGGCCAGATAGATCTGGATATCGGCGATCTCCAAAGCGACTTTCTCCAGCGTGCGCGAATCCAGATTGTCGCTCTGGGATTCGCTGAGCCATTGAAAATGTTCGATCAGTTCGCCCATTTCGCCTGCCAGCGCCATGACCAGATTCTTCGGGGCATGGAACTGTTCCCAATCCCGGCGGATGGCGAAATCGCGCATACGCGCTTTCAGGTCTTCCAGTTCTGGCCATTCCATCGTTGGTTTTGCTGCCGGGATCAGGCGGCCGCCTGCATGCGGTCCCGGTTTCGGGACTGCCACATTTCCCGGGCCAGTGCCGTGGCGGCTTCGGGCGAGGGAGCCTTCTTCATCAGGTGCAGGGCAATCGCCGCGGTTCCGATCACTGCGGCCTCGCCATATTCCTCTTCGCTTTCGCCGCGCCAGAATTGCACGAGTCGCGTCACATCCAGGTAGTCGTCGCGGGTGTGGCGCCGGTTGAACATCGCCGGCCATTCCTCCTCTTCCAGCATGCCGTTCCGCACCCGTTGCACCAGGCAGGGGCTGTCGGGGTTGCGCTCGATCTCGCCGCCTTCGCCCTTGATCACCGCAACATTGGCCTCACCGAGAAGCATGGCGGCTTCCTGGTGAACAGGCCGGTAGCCCGGGTGGAAGATGCCCTGCATCACGTACGGAGCGTTGAAGGGATTGGTGCTACGGGCGACGGTGTGTACCGGAGAGCGCAGACCCATCAGGGGACGCAGTTCGATGATCTCGTGGAGCCGTGGGCACAGGTACTCCAGGTCGAGGTAGGCGAAATTCTCCGTGGCCATGCGTTGGCAGGCATCTTCGATCGAGGTGCAGGGTGCGACGCCCAGGCTGCCGAGAACGTCGCGGGTGTAGATGCGTCCCACCGTGTGACCGCTGGCCCC
>JAABSN010000368.1 GCA_011390385.1 Thioalkalivibrio nitratireducens
AACTCTCGTCAGCCACGAACCCGGCCACGTGCTTGCCACGGGCGGCTTTCTCCGACGCCGGCACACAGGACAACGTGACACCGCTCTTGAGGCGCGTCTCCGACTGCAGGGGATCGCCGCCCAATAGGACATCCGCCAGCCCCGGCACGCAGTACCAGAACTGGGTCGTGTACTCGTACACCCGCTTGGCCTGCTCGCCCGAGCCCGCCATGTCGAGGAACGACTTCTGCCGATAGACCATCATCAGCCAGATCAGGATCGCGGCTGCAAGCGACCCACCACCGCCTCGCGGCTTCCACAATATGGCCTGCTGCTGGCGCTCGAAGAACAGGTCGGCCACGAACCTGACCATGGGCTCGATCATCACGATGGGCAGCCGGCGACCGTCCTTGAAGATGTAGAGGTGGGTCTCGACCATGTCCTTGAGCAGGGCGTCTTGCTCCTGCGGGGAGAAGCCCTCGTCGAGCAGGTCCGGCAGGCCGAAGTCCATGGGCGTGGCCGCCATGCCCACCTTCTCCAGTAGCGAGGAAGACGTCGTGAGCACCATGACGTCGCCCTCGTCCTTGGACCCACGGATGGTCTTGGTCAGCATCTGCGGCAGCTTCGCCATGCGATCGCCTCCTTGGCGCACTAAACCATTGCCAATGCGGCAGATATCACTTGAACCGGGGGCCACCCAGAGCGTGAATGAAGACAGCGACGAACCATCCACACCGCAGGAGGTGACCCCCGTGAAACTCAACGATGCCGTGAAGCAGTACCTGGAGTCGCTGCAGGCCGAGAACCGATCGGCCAATACCATCGGAGCGTACCGGCGTGACCTCGGGGTCTTCCTCGCGTTCGCCGGCGACGTGGACCTCGAGGCCATCACCCCGGCCATGCTGCAACGGTTCATGGCCTCGGCCGGCGTCCAACTTGGCCCCACGGGAGCCCAACGAGCCAAGGCCAGCATCAACCGCTACCGGGTCACCCTGAAGGCCCTGTTCGCCTGGGCGAGCGCCAGGTGGCTGGTGCAGCGCAATCCAACCACGATCCTCAAATGCCGCCGCCAACGGGCGGTGCCGAGGGACATCCTGAGCGACGCCGAGGTCAAAATAGCGCTGTGTACTGAATACAGTGGTCGCAATGCGCTGCGGGACAAAACGTTGCTCACCTTCATGCTTACAACCGGCTGCAGACTCGGCGAGACCGCCGCCCTCAACGCCGGGGACATCGACGCCCTTCGCGCCACCGCAACGCTGCGCTCGCCCAAGGGTGGCGACCCCGACCGCATCCCACTCAGCAGGAGGTGTCTCACCTGTCTCACCGTGATCCTGCCTGGTGGCGCACCGGCCGACATGCCCGTCTTCCGCACCAGCGGAGGCCAGCGACTGTCCGTACGGCAGATCCAGCGGATCGTGGCCCGTCGGATAGCGGAGGCGGGGATCACCAAGGCCGTCACGCCACACACCCTCAGGCACACCTTCGCCACCCGGTTGTACAACCAGACCGGGGACATCAGGCTGGTTCAGGTCGCCCTGCGCCACGAGCACGTTGCGACGACCGAGATCTATGCCCATGTCAATCCTCTCCGGCTCAGGGCCGCGCTGGAGCCTAGAAACGACTTGAAGAATACTACGTAAGCCGTTGTCACATATCTCTCTCTATGCGACATTTCCACGAAAGCGCGGATTTGACGCTGGTTTTCGGCCGATTTCCAATCCGCGTTTTATCTAATCGTCTGATCGCGCATGGGGTTCGCACCATACCGCAAGGTGCACCCGCGCCTTCGAACCCGCGCTTACCGATTGCCGTCCGTCACATACCGAAACGGCGCCTCGTTCACCCTCTCGGCGAACAGTTCGGCAAACTGCCGGGCCGCCCGCCGGTCGATCTGCTCTTCCTCGAGCAGCGCTTTGATCACGTCAGCAACCACCAGCTCCAGGACCTGGATGTTGGCCTGCATCAGTGCCCGGACCTCGCGGATCTCCGTGGGCTCACCGCGCACCAGCCTCTCACCTCGGATACCGGCGTCGATCATGGCCTGGGCCTCGGCCGCCTTCTGCGGATCCAGCCGCTTGAGAGCCCGAACGCCCTTGGTCTGCAGCAGTTGGTATTCCTTCAGATGGCGGCTATTCATCTCGGCGATGGTCTCGGCCACAGCATCCTGGACTCGGCGGTCGGCCTCATCATGGACAAGCTCGCGATCACGCCGCCAGTTCCCTTTCCTGCGCCACTCGCCAATCGTGTCGACGCGCTGGATGCCAAGCTCCTGAGCAATCTGGACGTCAGGCCACTCGCCCGTCAGCCAGAGCGACTTGGCTTTCAGGCGGATGGAATCGGGATACCCATTGCGCCCCATCAGCTGGCCTCCTGTCGGTTCGGCCGCTGAGCCTGCTCCCCGGTATACTGCTCCCACCGGCTGACGATCACGTCGCAGAACCGTGGGTTGCGCTCGACGGCGAAGCAGCGGCGACCGAGACGCTCAGCGGCAATGATCTGGCTGCCGCTGCCGGCGAATGTCTCCAGGCACACGGCGCCCGGAACGGTGTGTTTGAGCTGGGGCAGCTCGAACAAGCGGACCGGCTTCTGGGTGGGGTGGACGCCGTCGGTGCAGCGAGCTTTGCCCTCCCAGTCGACCTCCCAGACGTTCGACGACTCGCCCGTCACCTGATACGCCTGCGGCTTGTGGCTTTGCTGCCAGCCCATCAGGCAGGGCTCCGAGCGGTAGTTCCACATCGCGAAGCCCAGGACGTGGGTCGGCTTGACCCAGGTGATGACTTGGTGGAGGCGGATGCCAGCCTGTTGCCATGCCCGCTTGAAGCTGTCCACGGTGGCCGACGCATGCCAGCAGTACCAGGCGGCGTTCGCATCGCAGTGGGGCAGAGCGGTCTTGAAGACTCCAGCCAGGAACTGGTCGAACTGCTCCTGATCGCCGAAGTGGTCCCAGGCATCGAGGTCCTCATAGTCGCCGGACCAATCGCGGTTCTGCGCGCCGGCCTTCCGACCCCGCTCCTTGTCGCGCTGGTTCTGCGGATGGCTGGTGCCGTCGTAGCCGACGCCATACGGCGGGTCAGTAGCATAGAGCGCGGCGGTGTGGCCGTCCATGAGGCGGGCCAGGATCTCGGGATCCCCGCTGTCACCGCAGATGAGCCGGTGCTGGCCCAGGACGATCAGGTCGCCCTCCTGGGTGACCGGTTCCTCGGGCGGCTCAGGAACGTCGTCAGGGTCGGTGAGGCCATCCTCGGGCAGCAGCTCGGCCAGCAGCTTCTTGGTCTGGTCAGCCAACTCGTCAAACCGCAGCTGGTCGGCCAGCTCGGGCATGGCG
>JAABSN010000369.1 GCA_011390385.1 Thioalkalivibrio nitratireducens
ATATATGTCACACGACGTGAACATTTTTCCTCCGCCCACCGCCTGTATAATCCGGCATGGAGTGATGGGCGCAACGAGGAGGTGTTCGGCAAATGCAACAATCCCTCCGGACACGGCCACAACTATTATGTGGAAGTGACCGTCGCCGGAGAGGTGGATCCCGACACCGGATACGTCGTCGATCTCAAGCAACTCAAACAGACCATCATCGAACGCGTGATCGCGAAGGTGGATCACCGGAACCTGAACACCGACGTCGATTTCCTTCGTGACGTCATTCCCACGGCAGAGAATATCGCGATCGGTATCTGGAAACAGCTCGTCGACCACATCCCGCAGGGTCGCCTTCATCAGGTCCGGCTCTATGAAACCGAAAAGAATTTCGTCGACTATCGCGGTGAGGAAACCGGAGAAAGGAGCAACCGATGAGCCAATCCATTGGCGAACAGCGCCGGGTTCTGGACACCCTCGAAGACAGGCAACCGGAATTCGAGAGCCACATATCCTCCGTTCTCGGCCTGATCGGGGAAGATCCCGACCGCGAGGGACTGGTCAAGACGCCATACCGCGTGGCCAAGGCCTGGCGTTTCCTGACGCAGGGGTATGAGATGGACATCCATGACGTGCTCAACGGAGCGATCTTCGAAGAAGACTACAATGAAATGGTCATCGTCAAGGACATCGACTTCTATTCCGTCTGCGAGCATCACATGCTGCCGTTTTTCGGCCGTTGTCACATCGCTTACATCCCCAACGGAAAGATCGTCGGACTGAGCAAGCTGCCGCGCATCGTCGAGGTGTTTTCCCGCCGCCTGCAGGTGCAGGAACGAATGACGCAGCAGATCGCCGAAGCGCTGCGCGGTGCGTTGCAGCCCCTCGGTGTGGGGGTGGTCTGCGAGGGCCGGCACATGTGCATGATGATGCGCGGCGTGCAGAAACAGAATTCCGTCGCCACCACAAGCGAGATGCTCGGCGCGTTCGAGGCGAACAGCAAGACACGTGAAGAATTTCTCCGTCTTATCAATACAGGGTTCTGACATGACAGAGGCGAGCAAGGTATTCGAAGGAAAAACCGTCTGGATCACCGGCGGGGGAACAGGCATCGGCAAGGGACTCGCCGCGGCCTTCGCACGGGAAGGAGCACAGGTCGTCATCAGCGGCCGTGGTGCCGCACGCATCGACTCCGTCGCTGCGGAAATCGGCCACGGCGTGCGCGCCATACCCTGCGATGTGAGCGATCCCGGAGAGGTCGGCGCCGTCGTCGGACGCATCACCGAATCCTGCGGTCCGGTGGACATCCTTATCAATAACGCGGGTCTGACGGTGTTCAAGCCCTTCCAGTCCACTTCCCTGGAGGAATTTGATGAGCTAATGGCGGTCAACCTCCGCGGGCCCTTCCTCTGCACGCAGGCGGTGCTGCCGTCCATGGTCGAGCGGGGCGGGGGACAGATTGTCATGATCAATTCCATGGCCGCGCTGCAGGTGTTTCCGAGCAGCTCGGTGTACGCCGCGACGAAAGGCGGACTCAAATGGATGGCCGACTGCCTGCGTCTCGAAGTCAGGAAATCGGGTGTCCGCGTCCTCAATGTGCATCCCGGCGCCACCGACACCCCGATCTGGCCCGATCCCATCCGCAGCAAGCACGGCGCGCGCATGATGCGTCCCGACGACGTCGCCGATGCCATTCTCCAGGCCTGCAAGGCCCCGGATTCGGTGATGATCGAAGAACTCGTGATCCAGCCTGTCGGGGGTCCGCTGTGAGCCCCGCCACCGACGGCACAATGGCCGGCCGCGTGGCCCTGATTACCGGCGCCAGCAGCGGCATCGGCCGCGCCCTGACGCTGATGCTTCTGCGCGAAGGTGTACATGTTGTTGCCACCGGCAGGAACGAGGAACGGCTTTCAGCGCTTCGCGAGGAAGCAAACGGTTTGCCGGGTTCCCTGCTGACTTCCGTCGCCGATGTCACCGACGAAACGCAGGTGCAACGGGTGCTCGATGAGGCAGCCCAGGTGTACGGCGCTCCCGATATCGTTGTCGCGAACGCCGGTTTCGGCATTATCAAACCCATGACCGAGATGCGCACCGAGGAGTTCGACGCCGTCATCGCGGCGAATGTGCGTGGCGTCTGGCTCACACTCCGCCATTCCCTCCCCGCCATGATCGAACGGGGAGGCGGAGACATGATCATCGTCTCTTCCCTCGCAGGCAAAAACGGCTTCGCGGGCGGCACGGCCTACGCTGCCAGCAAGTTCGCCGTGCGCGGTCTCGCCCAGTCGCTCATGCTCGAGGTGCGCGAGCGCAATGTGCGTGTCGCCAGCATCTTTCCCGGTTCCACCGACACCCGCTTCTTCGATGACACCCCGATGTCTCCCGACCGCGAGAAAATCCTCGCCGCCGAAGACGTCGCGCAAGCCATCATCGACATCCTTCGCTCGCCCCGTCGTGCGCTTCTGAGCGAAATCGACATCCGTCCCGCAAATCCCCGCTGATCTTCGCGAGAACGCGAACGGGGGACGCAGATTCATTCCGGTCGGGTTATTTGCTTGTTTTCGGAATTTCCCCTACTATCCTCGGAATCCCCGACGAACGGGCTTTCCGTCCCACACATCCCCCCGGAGGCCGCAGCATGCTCAAGTATACCGGACATTATGGAACTCCCGACCGCATCGACGCCGACGCGCACGTGATTCCATTTCCCGAGGACAAGACCCTGTTCCAGAAAACCCTGACAGAGGTGTGTCCGCATCTGAAGGGAATGGTCACGGCGTATCGTGAAAGCGGCGATTTCTGCGGAAAAGCGGATGAAACCATGATGCTGGCCTCGGCAGAGGGACGGTACATCCTGGTCGGGCTCGGTGCGTCCGAGGGCATGGGTGCCGAACAGCTGCGCCGCGCCATGGCCCGGGGCATGAAACAGGCGGCCGCGCTCGTCGCACCGGTGGTGGCGCTGTATTGTCCGCCGGAAGCCATCGTCAAGAAAACCCTCCCGATCTCCTTCGAGGACACCGTGGTTGCGATGCTCGAGGGGGCGTCCCTCGCCCAGTACAAGTACAAGGCCTTTCTCAAGGACAAACCCGAGGAAAAAAAGGGCAAGCTCAAGGAAATCAAGGTGATCACTGCCGATGAGGGATACCAGAGCCGGCTGAAGGCCGGGATCCACGACGCAATGATCATCATCGAGGCGGTCGAACTCGCCCGCGACCTCGCCAATGCACCGGCCAACGTGGTGGATGCCGAGAAGCTGGCCAAGGAGGCCCTCGCCATCGCAAAGAAATTTACCATCAAAACCGTGGT
>JAABSN010000370.1 GCA_011390385.1 Thioalkalivibrio nitratireducens
CATGGATCGCGGCGCGAACAAGATCGAAGCGGAACTTGCGACACAGCCCGCCACCCAGGCCACGCTGATGGAGACCATGGGCACAGTCTATACGAGCCTCGGTCTTTACGACCAGGCCGGCTCCCTGCTGCAAAGTGCGCTGCAGAAACGACTCGAGCTATATGGAGAAAAACACCTGGAAGTGGCGCGCTCGCAGGACCGGCTCGGCGAGGTCATGAAGCTGAAGGCCGAGTACGAACGGGCAGAACCGATGTACAGGGAAGCTCTCTCGATGCGTCGTCAGCTTCTGGGGAACAAGCATCCGGACACGGCCCGGAGCATCTACGAGCTCGCTGACCTGCTCGGCCGCAAGGGCGATTTTGCCGCGGCCGAAGCGCTGTTCCGCGAAGCACTCGCACTTTACCGGGAACTGCACGGCAACAAGAGCAAGGAAGTGGCGCAAAGCCTCGAGGGTCTCGCCCTGAACCTGTACGACCAGGGAGACTATACGGCCGCGGCTGAACTGCTAAACGACGCGGTCGACATACAGCGCGGCTTGCACGACGACGCGCATCCCGACCTGGCACAAGCTTTGAACAACCTCGGTTTCGTCCTGAGCGAAATCAGCGACTACGCCAGCGCCGAGCGATTATTCCGCGAGGCGCTGGCGATGAAGCGAGTGCTTTACCCGGAGGATGCGCATCCCGAGCTCGCCATGGGCATGAACAACATCGCTTTCGTCCTGCACAACCAGAACAAGTACGACGCCGCCGAGGAGCTTTACCGGGAAGCCCTCGCGATGCAACGCGAGTTGCTCGGCGAGCAGCATCCCGATGTGGCGATGGCGTTGAATAACCTCGCTTTCCTAACCTACGAGAAAGGCGACCTGGACACTGCGATCACCATGGCGCGTCAGTCTCTGGATCTGTACCGACAAACGGTGGGCGATGAGCATCCCTCGGTGGCCCGCAGCATGAACAACCTGGCGATGTGGCAGATGGAAGACAGCGACCTCACCTCGGCTGAACCATTGTTGAGAGAAGCCCTGGCGCTGCGCGTGCAGCTTTTGGGGCCTCAGCATGCCGACGTGGCCGGCAGCAAGACTCTCCTGGCGGCTCTGTTGATCGAGACCGGTCGTTTCGAGGAAGCGCGGGTGCTTGCGTCGGAATCGCGGGCAATATGCATCGAAGCTTTCACGAATGATCACTGGCGTACGGCAAGTGCTTCCGCGACCGAGGGCGCCGCACTTGCGGGCCTGCAGCAATACACGGAAGCGGAACGGTTGCTGGTGGATGCTTTTGCGGTTTTGCGCGATGACGACGGGAGCCTGCCTTTCTACATTTCCAGCACCAGGCGCTGGCTGGCGGGCCTCTACAATGCAACGGGTCGGCCGAATGAGGCTGCCAGGTACCTCGCCTCGCCGGCCGCCGACAGCGATCGCTAGCGACCTTGGCCATGACGGTTGAAGTACAAACCAGGACTCTTGGAGCGCTGGAGCTTGCATTTCTACATAACCCCCTAAACGCACAAACATTGCTGCGGCATTTTTTTGTAGAGCTATTGTGCTCCATTAAGGCGCCACATAAAGGACAGACCCGCGAGAGCTGGGCATTGCGCCTACAAACAGACCCGTCACGGGCATGACAAATGACGACCGGCTGCCCGGCAGACCGATGCGAGTTTGCCGAAGCCTTGCCAGCGGCCGTGCTGGTGGCCGTGCTGGTGGCCCACGCCTAGATTTTACATAAGCTGGCTAACTCGGGCGCTGCATTGCTGCCGTCATATTTCGGGGCTATTGTAGAGGCGCTGTGCACCGCGGGTGCGCCGTTCACGGGGGGGAGTTCAATGGTATTCAGAATAACCACGCGTGCTGCTTTTATAGTGGCATGTGTTTCCATGCCGGGCATGGCTTTCGCGATCAACGCCCTGGGGGAATGCGACGGCCCGGTGGAGTTCGACGGCCGTCATTACGAGGTGGTTGCAGCCAACGGCATTAGGTGGCCGGCCGCCCGTAGCGCAGCCGAAGACGCAAACTACAATGGCATCCTCGGCCATCTCGCCACGATCACGTCGCAAGCCGAAGATGTTTTCCTGGAATCATTGCGAAAGTGCGCACGAGAGCGCCTCGCAAGCACATTGACTCGACCGGCAGTATGGGCCGGTGGATTCCAGGATCCCGTTCAAGAGGGTAGCGGAGCCGGTTGGCAGTGGGTCAACGGTGAAGGGCCGATCTCGACACCGACTGTTCCGACGGAGCCCCTGTCATATGCAAACTGGCAGGCCGATGAGCCGAACGACACCGGGGGCGATGAACGGTATCTCACTATCGGCCACAAAAACATTTTTGGATGGAATGACGAGCGCGCACTTGGCAATATCGGCGGCTACATCATCGAGTACGATACCGCCACGATCGTCAATCCAGAAGAGTGCATCGAGGGCAACGGTTGCGAGACGACCGCCGGCCAGGTGCTGCAGCTCCCGCCGGTAGAACTTGACGAAGGCGCTTCCATAGGTGTTCGGACTTTCGAGTTCACCGACGATCCGGACCGCTGTGGCGTTGAACCGCTTACGCTGTTCGGTGGAAAGGACGCGCGGCCGGATCTCATCATCCCGCCCTATCTTTGTGGCTCGCCAAAATTCCTCGTCGTCGAGGTGGACCGCCAGGGCTTCGAAATATCTCAGGGCACCATACTGGTTGAGAACGAGCCCCTAGAAGCGTTACCCGATAATCTCTATGAATGTACCGGCCCCGTCGACCGGGATCCGGGCGATCCGGTCGATCCGCAAAACAGGGATGTCGTGGCGTGGCAGGCCACCGATTTCGAGACGATGCTGGAGAACGACCTCGGCGGCTCCGTGGACCCGCAATTTGCGGGCGCGCTCGGCGAGTTCACTTTCGAGTGCGGCAGCTCCCGCGGCCTCACCAAGACTGCATCGTATTTCGTGATCGGCATGCACATTAATTTCGGCCCGGACGTTGATCTCGAGACCTATCCTGACGGAAACCATGAACGGTTCGTGGCGCTGACCCGCTACAAGCTGCTCCTGTTGCAGGCGGCTGTCGAAGAATCGGAAGTCGCACTGAAGAGGGGCGATCTCAGGAAGATGAAGACGAAGGTCGATAACGCACTCAGGTTCCACGATCGCGGGCAGTTCGAGTCCGCGCTCGAGAGTATCGAGTTGTTCCTGAAATTTGCCAATCGCGCTCGCTACTCGACGGTATCCGGCGAGAACTATGAAGGCGAACACCTGATGCGGGCCAGCAACATCCGCTTCATGTACGAAGAAAAAGTGATTCCT
>JAABSN010000371.1 GCA_011390385.1 Thioalkalivibrio nitratireducens
CAGCCGCGCAGCGTCATAGCCCTGCGCGATGCTGACGTCGGCGCCCAGCTTGCCCGTGACCTCGCTGCCATCGGCGCGTTTCGGGCCTTTTCCCGCAAGAAAAATGAGATTGCCCGTCTGCACACCGTTCACGTAGTTGGCAACGGGCTCGGGAGCAGGTGGCAGAGTGATGCCAAGCTCCGCCAGTCGCGCTTCGGGATCATGCTTCTGTTCTGATGCGCGAGCCGTGCGATCGTCGCTTGCCGCTGTGGGCGAGAGCGACGTCATGGTGATGAGGCTCAAGACAAGCGCAAGCGAAAATCGTGACATCATGGCGTCCACCCCCACGGCTACTGAACCTGTGCCTTTTCCAGATAGCGGAAGAAATCCGAGTCGGCCTTGAGCATCAGGGTGCTGTTCTCACCCAGGGCCCGGTAGCTCTCCAGCGTGCGGAAGAAAGCATAGAACTCCGCATCGGCGCCGAAGGCCTCGCCGTAGATCCGTGTTGCTTCGGCGTCGGCCTCGCCCCGGATCTTCTCCGCGTCACGGGCGGCCTCGGAGCGGATGCGCCGAAGGTCGCGCTCCATGTTACCGAGAATTTCCTGGCTGCGGCCGCGGCCTTCGGAGCGGAAACGTTCGGCGATGGACTGGCGCTCGGCGGTCATGCGGCTTTCCACCTGGCGGCGCACGGATTCAATGTAATTGACCCGCTTGATGCGCACATCGTCCAGCTCGATCCCCAGCGCCGGCATGGAATCCCGGGCCCGCTCCAGAATGCCGGCCTCCAGCAATTCACGGCCCAGCTTGGGCTGCTTCTGCAGGTTGACGTCACTGCGCTCCGCCAGCGCGGGATCCTCAAGCTCATCGACATCGACCTCCCAGTCCTTGGAGCGAACGATCTCTTCCAGCTCGGTGGACGAGACCATGTCGCGCACCACGGAGTCGATGATGTCATCCAGGCGGGAGCGTGCACCGGCTTCGTCCCGGACGCTGGTCAGGAACAGCAGCGGATCGGTGATGCGCCAGCGAGCGGTGGTGTCCACGAGAATGAACTCGCGGCCCAGCGTGGGTATCTGCGTGACGTCGCCGTCCCAGACAAGAAGCCGCTTGTCGAAATAGCGCACGTTCTGCCAGGGCAGCTTGAACTTGAGCCCCGACTCACTGACCACATCGCCGATGGGTTCACCGAACTGGACAACGATGGCCTGTTCGGCTTCGTCCACCGTGTAGAGCGTTACGTAGCCGAAAAGGGCGGCGAGCGCTGCCACGATCACGAGCAGTGTCGTTTTCATCGGTCACCTCCGGCGGCACGCGTGCCTTGCCTGTTGACATCGAGCAGGGGCAGCGGTCCTGCCTGTCCATCCTGCACGACCAGCACCTGTCCGATCCTCGGAAGCACCTCGTTCAGGGTTTCCAGGTAGAGGCGCGAGCGCGTGACCTCTGGCGCCTGCTGGTATTCCTGCAGGACGGCTGTGAAGCGTATGCTCTCGCCGTCCGCCCGGTTGACCCGCTCCGTGGCATAGCCCTCGGCTTCGGCCACGGTGCGCAGGGCGGTACCCTCGGCGTTGGGAATCTCCTGGTTCACGCGCTTCTGCGCTTCATTGATCATGCGTTCCCGCTCCTGGCGTGCCTCGTTGACTTCGTTGAACGCCGGCTGCACGGCAGGAGGCGGCACCACGTCCTGCATCTCGACGGTGCTGATGCGAATGCCGGCGTCATACTGGTCGAGGATTTCCTGGATTTCTTCACCGGCCTTTTGCTGGATCTCCACGCGTCCAATGGTCAATACCTCGGACCCCAGCATGTTGCCGACGATACGGCGCATGACGGACTCGGAAATATCGCGCAGGGTCCGGGTGGGCTCACGCATCCGATAGAGAAACTTGATGGGATCCTCAATGCGATACTGCACCACCCATTCCACGTCGATCATGTTCAGATCGCCGGTGAGCATCAGGGACTCGTCCTCGAACTGGGCACTGCTGTAGGTCGAGCGTTCGCCCTGGGTGGTACCCCGGGTGCGGAACCCGAATTCCTGCTTGAGCACGCGCTCTGTTGCCACCCACTGAATCTGGTCGATGCCAAAGGGAAGCCTGAAGTGCAGCCCGGGATCGGTAATGCCCGTGACGGAACCGAAGCGTTTCACCACGGCGCGCTGTTCCGGCTGCACCGTGTAAAAGGATGTCATTGCCCCCCAGGCCAGGAGCACGAGCACGATGACACCGAGAAAAATGGCTCCCGCCCGACCGCCCGACGCGCCTTTACGGGGGCCGCCGCTGGTGATTTTCTTCATCAGCTCAGTCAGGTCCGGTGGGCCGGAGGGGCCCTGGCCATTGCTGTTTACGGATTGGATCATTCCCGGTCTCCTGTTAATCGTCAAAGCACTCTACGCGTAAGCGGTAGATTTGTACGCAAATCGGGGAAAAACCTTTGTACAGATTGCTCAATGACTCTGAGAAGTACCGAACTTACCGCGTGGCCCACGAAAACGCTCATGCCAGTGACCGTCGTTGCTTGTCAGACAGTTTTCTTCCGTATCGAAGCTTACCTGCCGCTGGGCATGCGTGATCCTGATATCGATTGCCGACAGCTTTTCGCTGATGAGCGCACGCACACTGTCTCTGTCCGTGTTGGCGAGATTGGCATTCGTGTCATAGATGCACACAACTGAGAGCGAATCCGGGAAATTGTCGTAGTCTGCGAAGTGCGTGAGCCATTCGAACCCCGGGTAGTCCTCTCGAGCTATTTCGCAGGCCTCTGTCAGGATTACCCGGAGGGCATTTTCGGTTTTTTTATCGGTCTTTCTCATTTCTGGTGACCTTGAAAGTTTCCGTAGAAGAGGGGAGAACGCGGTAGTTATTCGACCGTGAAGACACGATGCATCCTGTCGGCGTTGATTTCCGAGATCCACAGGTAACGCCCGGGGGAGAGGTCGACGGTTATAAAACCGTGATTACCGGCTTCCATGTGTTCGACACCGCCCAGAAAGTCAACGGGTGCAGGTGCGCGCAAACCGCCGACGTTGGACCAGTCCATCCAGAAGATGATCTCGTCGAGATTCGAATCGTCCGCCAGCCGGGCCAGATTGACGTCGTAGGGCATGAACGCCGCGGGACGATCAATGATGTCGACCCTGACCGTTTGCCTGCCGGCCGGCAACGTCTCGGGCGCCTCTATGCCATCGTTGCGAATCGAGATACTTGCGTGCGCTTCGGGCTGTACACCGCCATCGCCCTCGTCGGCCACATCGACCTGGGCCAGCATGCCCAGTGAGGTGTGCCA
>JAABSN010000372.1 GCA_011390385.1 Thioalkalivibrio nitratireducens
TGGGCCGCGCAGGTCGAGCGGACGCCGGACGCGACGGCACTGCGCGAGGGAGATCGGATCTGGACCTATGCCGAACTCGATCAGGTGACCACGACATGGGCGGCTGCGCTGGAAGCCGACGAGGGCGTGAAACAAGGCGATAATATCCTCGTCAGCCTGGATGCATCGGCGGCGCTCATCATGGGTGCCCTGGCGGTAATGAAGGCCGGTGCCGTGTATGTTCCGGCCACGTGCGACACCCCGGCTGAGCGCGTTGGCGTCATGGCGCGCCGGGCCGGCAGCCGGCTGTGCATCACCAATCGGACGGATCTCGGCAGTGTGGTTCACTGTGTTTCGCTGGATCCGGATAGCCCGGCACGCAAGCGGCAAAAGAAGAAAAACGCAGTCAAACCTGATGACAGCGCCTACATCATTTTCACCTCGGGAAGTACGGGCGAGCCCAAGGGCGTGGAAATCAGTCATGCCGGTGCGTGCAACATCGTGAACTGGCGCTGCCGCACGTACCGGTTGGGTGACCGTGATGTGACGCTGCAAATGCCGTCCTGTGCCTTTGACGCGTCGATCACCGATATCTTCTGTACTCTGCTTTCAGGTGCTGAGCTGGTGATGCTGTCAACTGCCGACAAGCGCACCCTGCCGGTCCTCGCAGACGCGTTGGTGCGGTCCCGTGCGACGAACGTGGTGCTGACTCCGAGTCTTTACCGTCTGTACCTCGAGCAGATCCCCGAGGCCTTCAAGCATCTCAAGCTGGTGGCGCTGATTGGTGAGGCCGTGACGCTCGAACTGGCCCGGACCCATTTCCAGAAGTTGCCCGCCGTGGAACTCTGGAATGAATACGGGCCGACGGAGAACAGCGTGATTTCCACCTGTTGCCGGCTGGAGCCGGATGTCCGGCATATTACGATCGGACCTCCGGTTGACCATGTCGGCGCGCATATCCATGACGATGACGGCGTGATGTGCCCCGTGGGGGTCTGGGGGGAACTTTGGCTGACCGGGGTGGGGCTGGCAAAAGGCTATGTCGGGCTCGAGGTCCAGACGCGGGAACGGTTCCGCGACCTGCCCGGGACGACAGGGTGCCGCGCCTACCGGACCGGCGATATCGCCCGCTGGCTCCCCGGCGGGGAGGTTGATTTCCTTGGGCGGCGAGACGGCCAGGTGAAGCTTAACGGCTATCGCATTGAACGCCAGGAAATTGAGGATGTGCTGAAAAAGGTTCCCGGGATCCGTGGCGCGGTGGTTGACGTGGTTCAGGAGCCTGGTCGCCTACCGTATCTTGCCGCCTGGGTCGTGTGCCCGGATGGGATTCCCCCGGACTGGAGTGAGCGCCTGCGTGTTGTGCTTCCGGCCCCGATGGTTCCCAAGGCGATTGTGAATGTGGCGGCGATTCCGCTGACCGCGAGCGGGAAAGTCAACCGTTCCGCGCTTCCGAAACCTTCCGGATCTGTCGAGCAAGCCGTGCAGGCCGCTGTGCCAGAGGGGCCGCTGAATGATGCGCAACGGGTGCTTCTTGACGCGTGCAGGACCTTGCTGCAGCGTCCGTCCCTCGGCATTGGCGATCACTATTTCGAGTCGGGCGGCGATTCCATCCAGGGGATCCTGCTGGTTTCCAGATTGCATGAACTGGGCTGGACACTTGATCTGAATGAAGTCTTCCGCCACCCGATCCTGCACGACCTGGCCGCCGTCATGACCCCTGGACGCGCAGGCGGCGCGTCTCTCGAGAAGGCGGCAGATACCGTGCAATCAGAGGAAAAATCGCCTGCCGGGTTTGCGGACAAGGGGTGGACGCCGGATCGGTACCGGCGTTTCCTTTCCCGCTGCGGCATTGACGAGAAACAGGTGCAGGACCTGTGGCCGTTGACGCCGATGCAGACCGGCCTTCTGTTCCAGGCCCGTCTTGCCCCCGACGATGATGCGTACTTTGAGCAGGTCCATTTCCGCCTAGACGGGGTGAACGCCGACCTGCTGGAAAAGAGCTTCCGCTGCCTCGTGCGTCGGCACGCCGCGCTGCGTGCGTCCTTCCCGCCGGCAGAGCGGGGGGACAGCGTGCAGGTGATTCATCGTGCTCCCGAGCTGCCGGTGATGCGGCTGGATCTCAGCGGCCAGGGCCCTGAAAAACAGGCAACGGCTCTGGATGCGCTCATCCGGCAGGACCGGGGGCAGCGGTTTTCGGTGACACAGGCGCCGTTGATGCGCGTGACACTGGCCGACCTCGGTAACGGGCACTGTCACGTCATCTGGAGCCATCATCATCTCCTGATGGATGGCTGGTGCGTGGGCATCCTCTACGAGAACCTGATGCAGTTCTACGAAGCGTTGCTTGCCGGCCGGCCGGTTCCGGTTGACGCGGCACCGGATCTGGTTCCCTATTTCGACTGGCTGAGCAGGCAATCCGCAGACAGCGCGAAGACGTTCTGGCGCGAACGGCTGTCTGGTTTCGACGGCATGTCCCGACTGCCGCCGTGGGGCGTGCGCGGTGGCGCAGCGCGGTACGATGAGGGGTCGAAGGTCTTTCATATGGATCGCGTTCAGACTGAGCGAGTCCGCGCCTGGGCGGCGGCGCACGCGTCGACCTTGAGCAGCGTGCTGCGGTTGGCATGGGGCGTTCTCCTGGCACGCTTTGCGGATCGTGAGGACGTGGTGTTCGGTAGCATCGTGTCGGGGCGCCCGCCCGAGGTGTCCGGTATGGACAAGGCCGTGGGCCTTCTCATCAACACCGTGCCGGTGCGTTTCCGATTGACGGGGACCGTGACGGCGGTTGAAGGACTGAAGGCGCTGCGCGACCAGGCCAATGAAGCCCGTGCCCACGAGTTCCTGCCGCTTGCCGAGATCCAGGCGGCATGCGGCTTTCCGGAGTTATTCGATCATCTGCTGGTGTTCGAGAACTACCCGATGGAAGAGACACTGCGCAGCGGCCATGCCGGCGGCAGCGGGGGGCGGCCGGCATTGCGAAACGTGGTATCGCGTGAGCGGACGCACTATCCGCTGAATGTCGTGGTGTCGCCATGCGATGGGCTTGAGATCAACGTGATGTATGACCGGCAGTCCTACCCTGATAGACAGGTTGACCATCTGGCGGAGCACTTCATGCTGGTGCTGGCCCGGCTGGTGGACAACCCGGATGAACCGCTTGCCAAGCTGGATCTGCTTGCTGACGCGGAACGAACGTGGCTGGTGAAGGAATGGAATGCGACTGCCGCGGCTTATGACAAGTCCGCCACGGTGTCCGGCCTATTCGACCGGCAAGTGGCAA
>JAABSN010000373.1 GCA_011390385.1 Thioalkalivibrio nitratireducens
GGATGATCCCAGCGGATCAGGGCCTCGACGCCGAGCACGGCTCCGGTGCGCATGTTGACCGTGGGCAGATAGACCAGGTCGAACTCGCCGTTGTCCAGAGCCTGGCCGACGCGCTGAACCGATTGATGACGTCCGCGCAGGGCCAGGTCGCGCCCGGTGTCGAACACGTGATGTCGGTTCTTGCCGGCCAGCTTGGCCTGGTACATGGCCTGATCGGCCTGGCGCAGCAGCTGGTCGGCATCGATGTCGCCCGGCTGCGGGAAATGAGTCACGCCGAGGCTTGCCGAGACGCGCAGGGGGAGGTCCCCATCGAGTATTTCCCGTGACGCTGCGTCCAGGATACGCGCCAGGATCGGCAGGCAGGCTTCCGTATCCGGAAGGTCAAACAGCACGGCCACGAATTCGTCGCCACCCAGGCGGCCGAGCGTGTCGCCTGCGCGCAGTGCGGATTGCATGCGCTCGGCGACAATACACAGCAAACGGTCGCCGACATCGTGACCGTGGGTGTCATTGATGGTCTTGAACCCATCCAGATCCAGGTAGCACACGGCCAGCAGCCCACCGCGCCGCTCGGTCTGGCGCATTGCGCGCTGCAGCTGGTCGACCAGAAACACCCGGTTGGGAAGGCCGGTCAGTGGGTCGTAGTGCGCGATCCTTTCCAGCTGCTGCTGGTATCTCTTCTGCTGGGTGATGTCCGTGTACAGTGCGACGAAATGGCGGATGTTTTCGCGGTCATCCAGCACCGCGCTGATGGTCAGGTGGATCGCGTACAGGTCGCCGCTCCGGCGTTGGTTCCACATCTCCCCGTTCCAGCGTCCGCGCTTGATCATGGCGCGCCACATGTCGCTGTAGAATGCCGGGTCCTGCAGTCCGGACTTGAGTATGCTGGGCTTGCCGCCGATCACTTCGTTGCGGTCATAGCCGGTGATGCGGCAGAACGCGTCGTTGACCTCGAGAATGGTCCCGTCGGGCGCGGTGATCAGGATCCCTTCATTGGCATGGGTGAATACCGTCGCCAGTTGTTCCAGTTCCGCGTTGGACTGCTGCAGTTGGTTGAGAAGCCGGATTCGCTCACTGATGTCACGGCTCACCCCGACGAACTCCAGTGGGTGTCCCGCGGCATCGCGCACCAGCGCGACGCTGAATTCCGTCCACACCGTCGAGCCATCGCGGCGCACGAGTTCCAGCTCGGCACTCAACGGCGCAACGGTCTGGCCATCGCGCACCGCTTTCAGGGCCGGAACAAAGATTGCACTGGCCGCCTGCGCCGATTCGGGAGTCATGGATGCGTAAATGCTTTGGCCCATCACCTCGGCCGGAGTGCGGCCCAGCAGCCGCTGGACCGAGGGACTGACGTAGGTATGGCAAAGCTCGAAGTCCAGGGTCCAGATCACGTCATTGACATGCTCTGCCAACAGACGATGTTTTCTTTCCGACGCCTGCAATGCCTGTTGGCTTTCCGTGCGGGCCAGGTCGCTGGCGACCCGTGAGGCCAGAATCCGCAGGCCCGCGGAGATGGCGTCGGACGGCATGAACACCCGCCGGCTGACCAGTACGATCAGGCCAATGATCACACCATCCCGGTCCTGAATCGGTTCGCCGATATAGCTCTCGGCGCGCAGGTCGATCAGGTCCTGGTCGTGCGGGAATTGCTGCCGCACCCCGCCGGGAAAACAGCATTGTCCGCCGCTTCGGATCACTTCGTTGCAAGGGGTCCCGGACAGTGTGTAGCGGTGCCCTGGCGGCAGCGGTTCGCCATCGAGCGTGCCCGCCACGACCTGGATTCCGACACTGGCGGGTTCGAAAATGCCGATGTGCGCGTAATCGACTTCGAAATGGCTGCTGATGAACGCGGTAAACGCTTCGAGCCCCTGGTCTTCATGGTCCCTGGACACGAAGTCCGCGATTGCCAGCAAGGTCGATTCCAAGCGCCGCTGCTCGGTCACATCGCGCATCACCATCAGGACGCGGGAAGCCCCTTCGCCCGGAGCGACGGAACAGCTGTGGATCTGTACCGTGCGCGGCTCGCCGTCCTTGCGGGTGATGCCCCATTGCTCGCCGTGCAGGTGCGCGCCGACGCAGGCCTTTCCCATGCGCTCACGGATCCTTGTCCGCGTCCCGGGTTCGCCGAACAGCGCAGCATCCCAGCCTTGCTGATTGATTTCTTCCAGGCGATAGCCAGTCAGGTCTTCCATTCCCGGGCTCCAGAGCGCAAACAGTGGCCCCCCACCGGAGTCGACGAGTTCACAGACCGCGATCGCGTTGATCCGCGTCTGGATCACTGACTCGGTGAACGCCACCTCGCGGGCAAGGGCCTGTTCCGCATCGCGGTGGGCCACGAGTTCCCGCATCAGCCACAACGTGTTTCTGGACAGCGCCGAGTAGGTCGACAGGATGAGTTCGATCAGGATCTGCGTGGTGCCGCTCATCGCATCCCGAGCCCGGTGCTTGGCGGCTTCCACAGACAGGCCATCGACCACGGCGCGAGCGGCATGGGCCATGAAACGGTCGTCCTGAAGGATGTGTCCCGCGAGCCAGCGGGCGAGAAAGCCCAGGGTCTCCTCGGCGAGGCGCTGGTTTGAATCCGGGTGCCGCAACCCGGCCCTGAGTTGGGAAATCTCGTCGATGAACGAGCCGTGCGCCTCGAGGTGGGCCGCCTCGACCGGGTCGCCGCCAAGGAACTCGCCCCAGAGTTGCTCCTCGGTGGCAAAGTGATAGCGTGTGTACTCGACCAGCCCGTCGAAGATCTCGTTCAGCCCTTCGGCTGCCTCTCCGGCGGCCACGCCGCTGGCCAGCTTGTTGAGAAGCTGGACGAGTTTCCGGTGCTGAGCATCAACTTTCGCAAAGCCGGTGTTGAAATGGTCGTCCCACGGAAAGATGTCGATGTTTGGCATGGTCAGTCGATCCGTATGGCAGGACGTTCCCTTTCCCGGCCCTGTCCCGCCAGGGAAGTGCTGATTCATGCATTTGTCATTGCGAGCGAAGCGCGGCAATCAAACGGCGCATCTGAAATCAACGCCTTATGGATCGCTGCGGCCCGCCACGCTGCGCTCGCGGCTAAAGGCTCCGCTCCTCGCGATGACGAATGAATCAGCGCTTCCCGTGCAGGGCAGGGGCTATCAAGCGCACTTGGCGCGCTTGTTCAGCCAACGTTATCAAAAAGAAACGATGCGCGCTGCCCCGGTTGAATCCCGGGCAGATCGCCGCTGCAACCCGTAGGGTGTCAATGAGCGCAGCGAATTGCACCGC
>JAABSN010000374.1 GCA_011390385.1 Thioalkalivibrio nitratireducens
CCCCGTCCATTCCCGACCGACCCCGTCCATTCCCGACCGCGCCCGACCGCGCCCGACTGCGCCCGACTGCGCCCGACTCGCTGCAGGCGGCTCTGGGGTAAGCGCCCTATACCGCTCGCTTCGCCCGGTGCCGATGCTCTGGGTGAAGGAAGTCCCAGCCTACGGCTGAATGGAGGATTCAGTAATGACCATGAAAACCTTGACACTCGTGCTGGCCACCGTCGCACTGGCAGCCCCTTCGGCCGCGGCGTGGGCACAGCAGAGCCGCTCCGGCGAGCGTGCCGGCCAGACCACGCAGGAACGGCAGATGGAACAGATGCAGAGCCGGGAGCACATGGAGTCGGCCGAGCAACTCCAGCAGCGCACGCAGGAACGCCAACAGGCGCAAGAGAAAGCGCAAGAGAAAAGCGAGGACGGTCTCGCCAAGGGCGAAGACGACCAGGATCAACTCCAGGAACGTGACCGCGACCAGGACCGCATCCACCAGGACGAGATTTTCGGTGGCGAGATGATGACCGAGCAGGAACGGACCCGTTACCAGGAGCAGATCCGGTCGGCGACGAGCGAGGAGCAACGCGCGCAGATTCGCGCGGAACACCGCGAGAAGATGCGCCAGCGCGCCAAGGAACGGGGCGTCGACCTCGATGAGCCGGACGGGGAGCAGTAGCCCGTGAAGACCGGATCTCTGCTCGGGTTCGGTGTGCTGGCGGCGATGGCCGCGATGCCGGGATCGGCATTCGCGGCCACGTCTGCCCCGAGTAACTTCGGCATCTCGGTGGGCACCGAGTTCAGCTCTGGCAAGTACGGCGGGGATCGGCGCGTCGAGGATTTCTACGTGCCGGTCAAAGGCTGGTACCGGGGTGACGGCTATACGCTGCGACTGACCGTACCCTACCTCAGCGTCACGGCGCCGGACGGCACCCTGGTCGTTGGACCGGGCGGGGAGCTCGTCCCCGGTGACGGGCCGGACATCACCGAGCGTGGCCTGGGAGACGTCGTGCTCGGCCTCACGGTCTATGACGTCTGGAGCACCACCGATGGTTCGCTGGCGCTGGATGTCGGCGGCCAGGTCAAGTTCGGCACCGCTGACGAGACCCGGTTCCTCGGCACAGGAGAGACCGATTTCACCTTCCAGGCAGACCTGGTCAAGTACCTGCGCGGATTCACGGGGCTGTTGTCCGCAGGTTACGTCGTGCGTGGCGACCCGGACGACTTCGACCTGGACAACGGCTTTATCGCCGCGCTCGGCGGGCTGTTCGGTCCCGCAGCCGGAACACGATTCGGCGCATTCATCGAGTACCAGCAGGCGGCCTACCGTTTCAATGACGATCGGGTGGAAATCGCGGGCGTGCTCGGCTGGCCCCTGGGCAAGAGCCAGGTCCAGCTATCGACATCGGCAGGCCTGACCGACAGCGCGCCGGACTGGACCGTGGGGCTCACCTTCTACCCGCGCTGGTAAGCATCTTCCTTGATCAAGGCTCGAGCACGCCCTCGCGAATAGCGAAGCGAGCCAGTTCGACCCGATCATGGATATCCAGCTTCTGCATCACGTGTTCGCAGTGCTGCTCCACCGTCTTGCGGCTGATGGCCATGGTGCGTGCGATCTCCTTACGGCTGAGCCCGCTCGCCAGGTAGCGCAGCGTCTCGGCCTCGCGCGGCGTGAGCAGGGCGAGGCGCGTGCCCGGCGCAACCGAGAACGTCACGGCGTCACGGCCGACCGACAGGCGGGCCCGCACCGCCGGCGAAAAGACGGTGCGCCCGCGGGCGGCCATGCGCAATCCCTGCACGATCGCCTCCGGTGTCTCGTCTTTCACCAGGTACCCAGCGGCACTTGCGTCCAGCACCTGCTGGACGTAGTGATCGCGCAAGTAGGCACTGAGGAAGACCACCCGGGTCGCCGGACGCTCCTCGTGGATGCGACGCGCGGCGCTGAACGGCGACAGGCCGGGCATGTCGATATCGAGCACCACCAGGTCAGGGGATTCCGCCAACGCCACCTCGAGGGCCGCCGCCGCGCTGGGTACCACGGCGATGACCTCCAGGTCGGGCTCCCTGGCGAGATGCTCGGCGAGCATCTCGCGCAGGATCGCGTGGTCGTCGGCGAGCACGATACGGCTGCGGTTGCTCATGCCGCGCGATGCACCTGGTCCCCGGCGACCAGCCGGCGGGTCAACTGGGCCAGCTCACCGAGGGGCGCGGCCCTCGAGACGACCAGCGCCAGGCCAGTCAGCTGGTCTTCGACGATCGGATCCGAAACCGGCGAATCAATGTCCATGAGGAGCACGACCGGCGTGGTGTTGCCCGCGTTGCGAAGCTTGCGCAACGCTTCAACGGCTTCGCTCGGATGCTCACGCCAATCCACCAGCACCACTCCGGGGCAGGCCGCGCCGGATGACCAGCCGTCCAGTCTGCCGCACGTCGAGACCGCCAGCCCGGTATCTTCCAGGGCGTCAGCCAGCAGCCTCGCAGTGTAGCTGTCCGGAGAGATGACCTGCACCATGATCCGCTTGGCCGGCGGCCGCGCATGCCCCGCGACGGCCGGCAAAAATATTCTTGCCTGCGTACCCTCGCCGGGTATCGAGTCCAGTTCGAGCCGACCGCCATGGGCGGCCACGACGCGTTCCACTGAAGGCAGGCCAAGCCCCGTGCCAACACCCTCGGGCTTCGTACTGAAGAGCGGCTCTCGCGCCATCGCCAGCGTCGCGGGGTCCATCCCGCAACCCGTGTCGGAGACGAAGATACAAGCCGTGTAGCCCTGCGCCGACCCCGCAGCTTCCGCCGCGTCCCCCGGGTCGACGAGGGACAACTGCAGGACCCCTCCCTGGGGCATGGCATCGCGCGCGTTCAAGGCCAGGTTGATCACGGCCTGTTGCAGCGAGGCCGGATCCGCATCCAGCCACACTTCGCCAGCGACTTCCAGGCGCAGTGTCAGTGCAATATTGGCGGGCAGCAGCGGCGCGAGCCAGGCATGGGTTTCACGGAGCAATGCGGACAGTTCGACGGGCTTGCGTGCAGCGCGCTCGTGGCGCACGAGAGACAGCAGGTTGCTGGTCAGGCCCCGGCCGTGGCGCACCGCACGCTCGAGACCGGCCAGCGCCCGCTGGCGCGCCGGCGGATCGGATGCGCGCCTCGTGAGCGCTGCATAGCCGGCGACCGCACTGAGAACGCCGTCCACGTCATGCGCAACACTGCCGGCCAACTGGCCGAGCAATTCCATTTTCTGCGCGCG
>JAABSN010000375.1 GCA_011390385.1 Thioalkalivibrio nitratireducens
GGGCAGGTGTTCCAGCGATCAACCCTTGAGGGCATGCAGCTGGAGCTGCAGCGACAGTACGTCCAGCAGGGTCGCTACGACGCCAACATCGAAACCGAGGTTCTGCCGGAACCGCGCAACCGGGTGTCCGTGAATATTGACGTCGACGAGGGCAGCGTCGCTTCCATCAAGCATATCAATATCGTTGGCAACAAGGTCTTTGAAGACGAAGAGCTGCTCGACACCTTCGCGCTGAAGACGACCAACATGCTGTCTTTCTTTCGCAATGACGACAAGTATTCCCGGGAAAAGCTGTCAGGCGATATGGAAACACTGACATCCTACTACATGGACCGTGGCTACCTGCAGTTCGCCATTGACTCTACCCAGGTCTCTGTGTCCCCGGCAAAGGATGAGGTGTTCATCACCGCAAACGTCACCGAAGGCAATAAATTCACGGTGGGGTCTGTCGGGCTTTCCGGCGACCTCGTGCTTCCCGAGCAGGACCTGATGCGGTTTGTCTTTGTTGGAGAGGGACAGACTTTCTCGCAGCAGTTGGTGACATCCACCGAGGAATACATCACTCGCCGCCTGGGTAACGAGGGCTACAATTTCGCCAAGGTCACGGGCATACCCGAGGTGAATGAGGATGGCGACAAGGTTGATCTGAAGTTCTTCGTCGATCCCGGCAAGCGGACCTATGTTCGCCGTATCAGCTTTACGGGTAACAAGCGCACCGAGGATGCTGTCATGCGTCGTGAGATGCGGCAGATGGAGAGTGCTCCTGCCTCCGCCGCAGCCATAGAGCAGTCCCGAATCCGTCTGCAGCGCCTGGGTTACTTCAGTGATGCGAAAGTCGAGACCAACGAGGTGCCGGGCCATGACGACCTCATCGATGTCGAGTTTGCAGTGGAAGAAATGTCTTCCGGCAGTATTGGCGCCAGTCTCGGTTTTGCGCAGGCGGCGGGTCTTATCGTCGGCGTCAACCTGCAGCAGAACAATTTTCTCGGTTCCGGCAAGCAGGTGGGCGTCGGCCTGAACTCCTCGCGATTCCAGGATGTCTACAACTTTAGCTACACCAACCCGTACTATACGGAAGATGGCGTGAGCCGTGGTTTCAACGTTTATTTCCGCTCTACCGACCTCGCCGAGGTAAACGTAGCCAGCTATACCACCGACACGATCGGTGGCTCGCTCAATTTCGGGTATCCACTCTCGGAAACCCAGCGCCTCGGGTTTCAGTTTGGACTGTCCAACACCAAGATTACCGCTGGCCGCTTCGCCGTGCAGGAGATCCGTGCGAGTCCGCGTCTTATCGCAGGAGTCGATACGTTCTATGAAAGTACCCGGCTCGACAGTGGCCTGTACTCCGGTCCTGAGATAATCCGTCCGATTTCAGAATTGCCGGAAGGTGCACTTACGATACCTTCAGAGCCCGGCTTTCTCGACGAGAACGGGAGTGAGTTCCTGAACTGGACGGTTACGTCCAGCTGGTCTTCGTCAACCCTCAATCGAGGACAGCTGGCGACACGCGGCTCGGCGCAGTCGCTTTCTCTGGAAGTCTCGATGCCCGGATCGGACCTGGAGTTTTACAAGGCCAATTATCGGGGCGAAATCTACTTCCCCATCACCAATCGCTGGGTCATGCACTTTCGCACGCAGTTGGGTTTTGGCGATGGCTATGGTGATACCACGGAGCTGCCGTTCTACCAGCACTTCTTCGGTGGCGGCTTTGGCTCTGTGCGTGGCTACGAGATCAATACGCTGGGTCCGCGTAGTTCGCCGCCATCAATCTATGACGTGACGCAGCCGGTCACTGCGGTGGGCGAGGATGGCAACCCCATAGAGGTGGGTGGTCCAGACGGTCGGCAGTTCGGCTATGTGCTTAACCCCAATACTGGCCTTCTGGATTTCCAGACCATCCAGAACCGGCGTCGCCCGCCGCCCTTCGGTGGTAACACAAAGATAGAGGCATCCGCCGAGTTGTTGTTCCCGCTGCCCTTCGTCAAGGACCAGAGCCGACTGCGAACGGCTTTCTTCCTGGATGCCGGTAATGTCTTCGATACGACATGTCGTCGTGACCAGTTGAACTGTTTCGACGTCGATCCGTCGGAGTTGCGCTATTCAGCGGGTATCGGGGTGACCTGGATTTCCGGATTCGGGCCGATGACGTTTGCCATTGCCAAGCCTCTGAATGCGTCGGAGATCGACCGCGAAGAGGTCTTCCAGTTTACCCTTGGTCGTGGATTCTGATTTTCAAGCAAGTCAACAGGAGAAAATTGTGTATAAATCTTTCAAGTTATTAATTGCCGTAACCGCTCTCACTTTGCCTGCACTCGGTTGGGCCCAGGGCAAGATCGCGGTTGTCGACCTTCAGGAAGCGATCCTGCAGTCGGATGCCGCGCAGCAGGCCCTTGAGCAGGTGCGTACCCAGCGCGACTATAGCGAGGACAAGCAGGAGTTCGACCGTATTCAGGACGAACTCGAGGCGCTGGTGAAAGAATTTCAGAAAGATGCAGCGGTGATGAGCCAGGAGCAGCAGATGGCGGCACGCAAGCGTCTCGCCAGCAAGCAGGCAGATCTCGAGCACGTCACCGGCAAACTGCAGCAGGCCGAGCAGCAGGCGGGTCAGGCAATACTGCGTCAGATGTCCGGAGAGGTGCAGGAAATTCTTCGCGACCTCATACAGTCGGAGGGCATCGGCCTCCTGCTGCAGCGCCAGGCCGTCATCCACGCTGACCCCGGCTACAGCATCACGGCCAAGGTGACCGATCGTCTGAATCAGATGACGTCCAACTGACATCCGTGCTTACACTGGGCGAGGTCTCCGCTCGCCTCGATCTGGAACTTGTGGGGGACCCGGACACGTCCGTTGAGAGGCTGGCGTCGCTGGCGTCGGCCACCAGCCAGGATCTGACGTTCATCACATCCCGCAAGCGGTTGCCGGCGCTCAAGTCGACTTCCGCTGCGGCCGTGATATTGAAGCCTGAATGGCGGCTTGACTGCCCGGTTTCCTGCCTGCTTGCCGAAGACCCTTACCTGGCTTACGCGAGGGCCTCGAGACTTTTTGAGCGTCGGGGAACGCAGGAGCGTCGTGTGCATCCGACTGCGGATATCGCCGCCGGTGTGATGCTTGGCAAGTCTGTCTCCATCGGCCCCGGTGTCGTCATAGAGGCGGGCGTCTGCATTGCCGATGAGGTGGTCGTCGAGGCTGGCGTCTTTATCGGTGCCGATA
>JAABSN010000376.1 GCA_011390385.1 Thioalkalivibrio nitratireducens
GTTTCGGCTTCAGATGATCAAACGCTCGCGCAACGGCGCCCCAGCGAAGCGGCCCACTCCGTGGGCTAGCGTACGGACGGGGACCGTGACCTGGTGGAAAAATGTCTTGCAAAGTCACCGGCGATTGGAGGGTTACATCCTCATGAGCTTCCGATCCTGCAGATCCCGCTTGCGCCGTTCGAACTCATCGTGTTCGATCTCGCCTGGGCATCATCGACGAAATCGATCCACTCTGGTTCGCAAGGAGCGCGCCGAATGACGAAAAAGACCGGTCACCTCGACAACGACGAAGAAAAGCAGGCGGATGACTACGAGAAGGTCCCGTCGTCCGTCATTTTCGAAGCCATCCGCCGAGAGGGGGAGCACGAGCTGTCTCGGGGCTTCAGCGCGCTGTGGTGGTCCGGCGTCGCAGCAGGGCTTGCCATCAGCGCTTCGGTGCTCTGCAAGGGGTTCCTCGAGTCGATCCTGCCCGATGCAGACTGGGCCGCGGGTATTTCGAATCTTGGCTACACGGTCGGGTTTCTGATCGTGATCCTTGCCCGGATGCAGCTCTTCACCGAAAACACGATCACCCCGATCCTTCCGTTGCTTCTGATGCCAACCTGGGCGCGCCTCGGTAAAACGGCGCGACTCTGGGGCATCGTCCTGCTCGCGAACCTTGTCGGCTGCGCCGCGGCGGCGCTGGTGTTGGTTTACGGCCAAATCCTGCCCGATGTCCGGTTCGAGGGCATTCTCTCCGTTTCACGCCATTATGCCGAGGCGACGGCGCTTGAGCATTTCGCGTGGGGTATCCCGGCCGGATTCATCATCGCCGCGCTCGTCTGGATCCTGCCGAGGATGGAAAGCGCGGGCGAGGTGCTGATGATCGTGATCCTGACCTACATGATCGGGCTCGGCGGCATGTCACATGTGGTGGCGGGCTCAACCGAGCTGTTCATCCTCGTCGCACGCGGCGAGCTTGGGCTGGCCCCAGCGGTGCTCGGAGGCGTCCTGCCGACACTGGCGGGCAATGTACTGGGGGGCACGGGCATTTTCGCTGCGCTCACCTACGCACAGGTCCGCGAAGAACTCTGACGCCCGGTTGATCAATCCTGCCAAACCTCAGCGAGGCCGCGCGCCAAGGGCTTCAGCATCAGAGGTGGTCGGGAAAAGGGTCTTATACTTCTGGTACCCCTTACCCCGTTTGCCGTATGTTTGGTGGTGATGACAGTCAAGACTCCCAACGCTGGCCTGAAGCGCGAAGTGGGTCTGCTGCAACTGACCTTCTTCGGTACGGGAACGATTCTCGGAGCGGGCATCTTCGTGGTCATCGGGGAAGTGCTCGGCGAGGCCGGCGGCTTGGCGCCGCTGGCCTATCTCCTAGCGGCCGTCGTCGCGGTGACCACTGCGCTGAGCTACTCGGAGATGGCCGCGCGGGTGCCAACGGCAGGGGGTCCGATCGACTACGTGGAGCGCGCCTTCGATCGGCGCTGGCTCGGCTCGCTCACTGGTTGGGCGCTGATTGTTGCAAACGTGGTGTCGGCCGCGACGATCACCGTGGGTTTCGTTGCTTACCTGTCGATTTTCGTGGATATCAATCATTGGGTGGCGACGACTCTTGTCGTCGTAGCTGTCGCCGGCGTGGCAGCGGTCGGGATGAAGGAAAGCACCTGGCTCATGATGACCACAACACTGATCGGCATTGGGACGTTGCTGGTCGTTCTCTGGGCGCTGCGCGACGGGCTTCTGGACGCACCGCGAGCCGTCATGCAGGCGCCCGTGCAGATCGATGGCTCGGTCGGCGCGGCCCTGCTCGGAGGTGCGTTCCTCGCGATCTACTCCTTCATCGGTTTCGGCGACATGGCCCAGGCGGCTGAGGAAGTACGCGACGTGAAACGGGTGCTGCCCAAGGCGATGATCCTCTCGCTCGCCATTGTCTTCGTCTTCTATATGGCGGTCTCGGCAGCCCTCGTCGGCGCCGGCGGCCTCGGGGAACTGGCCGGGGCGCAGGCACCACTGGTCCAGGCGGTTGGGCGCGAGGGTTGGCCTGAGCTGCCGATCGCTCTGGCGAGCCTTGCCGTCATCGTCAACGGCGCTCTCACGCAGGTGATCGCGTCATCGCGTCTGCTCTACGATATCGGTCGTGACGGTCGCGGCGCGCCGGCGGTCCTGGGACGGGTCAACGGCAGGACCAACACGCCGCTGCTGGCTACGCTGACGGTGGGGGCTGTCGTCCTGATCCTCGCGCTCTTCGTGCCGCTGAAGCAGCTCGCGACCGGGACGGGCTACGCGATCCTTCTGGTCTTCGTCGCCGTGAATGCCTCGCTCGTGGTCTTCAAGCGGCGCGGACAGCCGGAAGACGCGCCGAACATCCCGGCATTCGTACCCTGGCTGGGTGTGATCGTCTGCGTTGGCGCGCTCGTTGGCCAGCTGGTGCCGCATCTGTCCTGAGTTCCTTGTCGTCCGCGAACGCCCACGGATCGACGACCATTCGGTGCACAGCCATGGTTCCTGAAATCACAAGCCTGCAGCAATTACTCGATACCGTGCGCGCCATCGATCATGATCACAGCCTGGTGGACCTGGCTGACATTCTGGAGGCGACCGAACAGAGATCGTTCGGACCGATTTTGCTGATTGCTGGACTAGTGACGCTCGCACCGCTGATCGGTGACATTCCGGGCGTGCCGACCCTGATGGCGCTGCTGGTCATTGTTATTTCCGGACAATTGCTGGCCGGGCGAGACCAGATCTGGTTACCACGATTCCTGAGCGAGCGTTCGGTGACACGACGGAACCTGGAACGAACTCTCGATCGACTGGAACGTCCAGCCCAGATCATCGACCGTTTTTTTCATCCCCGGCTCAGTTTTCTCGTAAGTGGTGCGGGCAGCTACCTGATCGGGTTTTCAGCGATGGTGGTTGCCCTGATTATGCCTCTGCTGGAGTTCATTCCATTCAGCGCGACCCTGGCCGGTGCCGCGCTAACTGCCTTTGGCTTGTCGCTAATCGCTCGGGACGGCTACCTGGCCATTTTTTCGCTGGCCGCTACGGCCACCATGGTGGCGCTGGTGGCTTACCAGGTCGCTACCTGGTAAGCGGGGCGGGCGCCCGGAGTGGGCGTGCAGCCGATGCCATTGCCTGTATCGAAGATGCCAATGCCATCGAGAGGATTCTGACCGACCTGGGGACGAAAGCCACTGAGCCGGATCGTATAAACGGACCGAGAA
>JAABSN010000377.1 GCA_011390385.1 Thioalkalivibrio nitratireducens
GAGTACACTGCGCAGCTCGCTAGGAGCGAGGCCTTGGCGGCCAAAGAGGCGCTTACCGCCATCCCCCCCTCCTCCTATCGCGAATCCCTCGCCGCGATCGCCGACTTCTCCGTCAGCCGCGACATCTAACGGGGGATCCAGTTTCGGGGTGTAGCTCAGCCTGGTAGAGCACTGTCTTCGGGAGGCAGGGGCCGGAGGTTCGAATCCTCTCACCCCGACCAATTAAAACAAGGTCTTACGCCCGATCTCCCGCTCCTCTCAACTCTTCAACGTGACTCGATCGTGACTCGTGTTCCTCCAATGCGACCACCGCAGCTCGAACATTATCTGGTGCAAGATGGGCGTATCTCATCGTGATCCGGATATCTGAATGCCGTAGCAACTCGGCGACTTCCCGAATCGATACCCCAGCCTGAACCAGCCATGCCGCGCAGGTATGACGTAGATCGTGGATGTGGAAGTCCTCTATCATCGCTGCCCTGCAAGCCGTCCCGAAGCTCCGTTTCACGCTCTGGATGCGTCGCCCGTCTGCATGACTGAATACCCATTGTGAAGCCGGGCAGTGTTCCGCCCGGAACCTTGCCCGTGATAGTATCGCTTCCCGTGCATCCCTGTTCAGGGGTACGCTTCCTACCTTTCCGCTCTTCTGGTGGTGGGCCTCCAGGTACACTAGCCCGGCCTTGAGGTCCACCCTTCTCCATTCCAGCCCCAGCATTTCGCCACGCCGCATCCCCGTGTTGAGCGCCAGCCGTATGAAGTCCGGCAGGTGCCCGGCTTTCGGCTGGGGCTGGGCTGCGGTGATAAGCGCCGAGGCCTCTGCCCTGGTTATCCACCTGATACGCCCTTCCGGCTCCTTCGGCTTTCGCCCTGTCACCGGGTTGTCGATCTGCCACCCCAGGTCGCGACGCGCCCAATTGAGCGCGGATGATAGCGTCCCAAGCTCCTTGGCTATGGTACCGTCTGTGACTCCTTCTTGTCGGCGGGCGCCGGTGTAGGCGGTCACGTCCGCAGCGGTAAGGGTGTGCAGCTCCCGGCCCGTAAAGAACGGAGTCAGGCGTTTGATGCTGTAGCGGTCACGCTCACCACCACCACGCTTGGCTGGCGTTACCGTGGCGAGATACTCCAGCATCAGTTCGTCAAAGGTCCGGGTTGGCTGCTGGTCCCAATGTCGTTCCTGGTAGCTCTCCAGCCTCCACTTGCTTAACAGGCGTTCCGCTTCCTTCCGGTTGGCAGTTCCAGTACTGCGGCGAGTTCGCTTGCCGCTTGCTTCGGTGTACGAAGCCCACCAGTACGGCGAATCCTTCCGCTTGTAGAGACCGTCTTGGTCTCTGGTTTTGCGCTTTCTCGGCATGCGTTTTTCTCCTCCGCACCCTGCCCCGCGCATTGCGGATTATGCGCGTCTGACATGAGACTGTCGATATATCGCTGAAGTTGGGCGGCTGAGATCCGCGGCGCTCGGGGCCTGGGGTAGACGATCGCCAGCGCCCCCTCGTCCACGATCCGGCGCACGCTGCGGCCGGATCGCAGGCCGAGGCGGGCCGCGGCTTGGTCGAGGGTTAGGAGTTGATCTTGCATTGCTCTATCACCTTGTCGACGTTGGCCTCTACGGCATCGAAGCCGATCACCCACACCCAGGGGTTACGGTCCCATCTGGCGTAGGTTTCCGAGTAGATCGAGTCCCACGTTCGGCGGAAAGATGAGGCATAGAAGGGGTGCCTGCATCCGATGCATGGGGTTGTCTTCCCGCATCCTTCGCATTCTGATCGCCGAACACCTTCGGCCTTGGCGTCGACTTCGCTGATGTCGTTTAGGCGCGCGATGCGGATGTCGTTGATGAGCAGGGTTAGGCGGGAAGCGCAACGGGGCATGTGTATTGATGGTTTCCACCCTTGGACGCTGCGGAAGTGTTCGCCGTCGGCTGGGTGGGCTCGGTATTCGTAGCGGTAGCCGTCTCGGTACATTCCGCTGACGGCCCAGCATTCGCGCACCCACAAGAGATCACCGGGCTGCCCCCAATGCGCAGGGGTCCAGCCGAGCGTCTTGGACCCGTTAAGGCCGAACCAGCTTCCTGATTGTTCGCGCCATTGGAGGATGTGATCAATTGCGGTCGGCCACATCTCGTTGGGGCAATCCCCGCTTTGTTGGACTTTGAAGGGGCGTCGCGTCTGGGTTTTCCGGCCAATGGCTATCGCCCTGACCATCTCATCGTTGAGTAGGATTGGTTTCGCTTTCATTGCGTCTTGCTCTCCTCTTGATCTGGATCAACCGCCGGTAGGCCCCGAACAGTAGGCCCGGGGCCTCGGCGGCGTAATAATCGGCGGTCTCGATGGCGTCCTCTGTCATGTTGCCGTGGTGCCAGCAGAAACAGGGGACATGGGCCTTCACGTACTTGCGCAGGTCGAGGCAGTGGGGGCAGGTCTTGAAGGTGTCCGCCGTGCCATCCCATATGCCTGTGACGCGCTCATATTGCTCGCCTGGCTGGATGGCTCGACCGCACTCTGAGCAGCGGTGGCGCTTGCGGGCCTTTGGCAAGGTGACGGTGTAGACGTCTGGCGGGTCGAAATCGCAGTAGCAGTCCATGGGTCACCTCAAAACGGGATGTCGTCGTCGAACTCGGGGGCCGGGGGCTGGTATCCCTGCCCCTGGTGACCCTGATACCCCTGGTTCGGCGGTTGGCGCTGGTAGCCCTGGCCGTTGCCACCCTGGGGGCGGTGTTGCTGCGGTTGGCGCTGGTAGCCCTGGCCCTGGCTATCGCCCTGCCCGCGACTGTCGAGCATCTGCATTTCCTTGGCGTTCACTTCCGTCGTGTAGCGGTCCTGGCCGTCTTGCGCCTGCCATTTGCGTGTTCTCAGGGATCCCTCGATGTAGATCCGCGATCCCTTGGCGAGATACTGGGCCACTATCTCGGCGAGGCGGTTGCGGAAAACTACGCGGTGCCATTCGGTGTGTTCGCGTGGCTCGCCGGTGTTCTTGTCTTTCCAGGCCTGAGAGGTGGCGAGGGAGATATTCGCCACCATGCCGCCGTCGTCAAAATTGCGGGTCTCGGGGTCGGCCCCGAGGTTCCCTATCAGGATGACTTTGTTTACTCCGCGTGACATGGCTTGCTCTCCTGGGTGCGCTCGATGCGAGCAGCTTGTGATGTAACCCCCCTACCCCCCTTGGATTGGAGATAGAAGGCGCGGCGGTCGCCGTCGGCGATGATGGGGCG
>JAABSN010000038.1 GCA_011390385.1 Thioalkalivibrio nitratireducens
GACCATCAACCCGCGCAGAACAAGCCCTATTCGCATCCCGTATCCCTTTGGTCGAAGGGTCGTGAACATACCGCTTTCGAATCCATAAACAAAGCCGGTGCCGGCGTCGAAGTGGCGCGGCGTCGCTTCACGGTACCCCGCGGCAGGCGGGTAGGGTGCCAATGAGCGCAGCGAATTGCGCCGGCTAGTGGCCGCTTTGTAATGTCTCAAGCCTCGGTGTATCGTGCCGTCATGGTGCCAGCCATGCGCCAGAACGGGTGTTGACTGATTGTTCTGACGCCAATGGATACGAGCAGAGACCGTGCATATGCCTGGAAGCCTCCGCGACGCGCTGTCGCAACGAGTCATCGCAGTTCTTACGATTCTCCTTATCGCTGTCGGTATCTCCGGATGTGCAGGACAGCGTAGTTCGCCTCCCGTGGTATCGGTTGAGGGGCCGGCTACGATGGAGGAATTCCGCCAGCAGATGGCGGATGAGGCCCGGCTGACTGCGGTCAACGAAGGCATCATGGCCCTTGCGGTGGAAGGGGGTATGGGTGGCGGGCTGTACCGTATCGGTGCGGAAGATACGGTCAAGGTCAGCGTGTTCGGCGTACCCGAATTGTCGCAGGAGTACCGCGTCGATGGCGGCGGCAGGATCATGATGCCGCTGATCGGTGCGGTGGCCGTCTCGGGCCTCACGCTCGACGAAGCGGAGCAACTGATCGCGGCAAGGTACGGCGAATCCTATCTTCGCAACCCGCAGGTGAGCCTGCAGGTTACCGAGTACCGGAGCCAGCAGTTCACAGTGATCGGCGCGGTGCCCAATCCACGGGTCTATGCGGCGAGCCGCCAGACCACGCTGATCGAGGCCCTGGCGCTTGCGGGTGGAATCTCCGAGGGCGCGGGCGAATTCATTTACCTGACCGATCGCGTCCGGGATCCGGAGACGGAGCAGATGAAGGTGCGTTCGCTGCTGGTAACCGTTGACGATCTGATGCGGCACCCAAGCGAAAATAACGTCGTGCTCGGCGAAGGGGCGTTGGTGAATGTCCCGCGCGGCGGGTTCGTGTTCGTGGAAGGCGATGTCGAGCGCCCGGGAGCGTTTCCGCAGACCCGCGCAAAGAGTGTGCTGACGGCGCTGGCGCAGGCCGGCGGAATGAAGTGGGAAGCGGACAAATCCAGTCTTCGCGTGTTGCGGAGGAATCAGGACACCGGCGAGTGGTCTTCTTTGGAGGTCGCCTATCGCGAGATTCGGGACGACCCGCAGAAAGACCTTGCGCTACAGAATGGTGATGTGGTCGTTGTTTCATCGAGTGCGCTGAAAACCGGGTGGATGCAGACCTGGCGGGCGATTACTGGCGCGGCGCTTCTTGGATTCCGGCCGCTGTAACGGGAATGCCGGGCGAGACCGCCGGAGGCCCGGGTTCGTGGCGGATATCGCTCAGAGGGAGGGGTGTGCCAAGGTGAGACGGTGGCTGGCGTGACGCTGGTTGCGAGTGCTCCTTGGTGCCGGTTGGTACGATCTTTGAGTTCTGGTGACGAGAGATTTTATGGCTTCAGGTAATGACAAGGATCGCCCGTTTCATGCATTGAAGCCGGTGTCTGAACCCTCAGGGCAGCTGGTTCCCTACGATCCGCGCACCTCGGTCCCCGACGAGGACGACAGTATCGATCTGCGCGAGTACTGGCGAATCCTGGTCAAGCGGAAATCCCTGATCCTCGCCGTACTGGCCATCGTGGTCGCCGCGACATTCATGGCGACGAAACTGCAGGTTCCGGAGTACCGGGCGACCACCAGCGTGATGATCAACATGCCGTCGCAAACGAGCATGCTCGCGATTCAGGATTACGAGAAACCGTCCTGGGGTCGTTATCAGGAGTTCATGCCGACCCAGATGCAGGTGTTGACCAGCCGGGCATTGTCCGAGGAAGTGGTCCGCCGCGAAGGCCTCGAGAACCATCCGCAGTTGAGTGGTGACATTCGCCAGCGCAGTCTCATTGGCGAGGTGCGGCAGTTGGTCCGAATGGCCGTCAACGCGGTCCGGCCAGTCGCCGAAGTGTCGGATGAGGAGGCGGCCGAGTCTGCCGATGCCTCTGAACCCGTTGACCCGGTCGTGCGGGCCGCGGCGCGGTTGCGCGGTGGGCTCGAGGTGACTCCGGTGCGGAATTCCGCAGTGGTCAACGTCAGCTTTGTCAGCTTCGACCCGGAATTCTCGGCCCGGGTGGCCAACGCGGTGGTGAGGGAATACACCCGCGATTCGGTACAGCGGCGCCTCGACTCCGGTCTGGCGGCACGCGAGTTCCTTCAGGAGGAACTCGAGGCGATGCGCATTGCGCTGGAACGTTCGGATCAGGATCTGGCCGAGTTTGCCCGCCGTTCGGGTGCCGCCAATCTGGAAGACAATCTCGAGATGGCGCGCACCGGGTTGCAGAGCCTGACTGAACGCCGCGACGAGGTGCAGCGGGAACTCGTGCAGATCCAGGGTTGGCGCGACCTGATCCAGCAGGGGCGCATCGATCATCTGGATCCCGTGGTGAACAGTGCCACCATCGCCGGCCTGCGGGACCGGCTGGTGGATGCCTCTTCGGAGTATGCGAATCTTTCCGAACGTTTCCAGGACAGTTACCCGACGGTTGCGGAAGTCCTGCGGCGCATGCAGCTCCTTCGGGATGAAATCGCCAGTGAGCGACAGTCGATCGCGAACGGCATCATCGGGCGCTTCGAGACCCTGAGCGCCCAGGTATCGGCCCTGGATGAGGCAATAGCCGAGCGCGAGCAGCGCCTGATGGCATTGAACGAACGCGGCGTTCAGTACAACATCCTGCGCCGGGAGTTCGAAGCGAATCAAGAGCTTTACGATGGTCTGCTGCAACGCCTGAAGGAAGTCGGCGTCGTCGCTGGTGTTCAGGAAAACAACATCTCGGTGGTCGACGCGGCGCGTGCACCCGGGGGCGCCTTCCGTCCCGATCTGCGCAAGAATCTGGCGATCGCGAGCATGCTCGGTCTGATGGTGGGGGTCGGGCTTGCCCTGTTGCTCGAGTTTCTCGATAACACCATCCGCCGTGTCGAGGATGTCGAGCGCCTCGTTGATCGCCCGGTGCTCGGGATGGTGCCTCTGGTGCGCGGTCGGCGCGAGCGGGGCCGGGAACGCAACCCGTCGCCGGCGACAACCCGGGAGCTGTCTCATATTTCCGTTACGCATCCGAAATCCTCGATGTCGGAGGCGTTCCGCTCCTTGCGAACCAGCCTGATGTTCTCGACCGCGGAGGGTATGCCCAAGGCACTCCTGATCACGAGCGCATCGCAGGGCGAAGGAAAATCGACCACGGCTGCCAACATCGCGACGGTACTGGCCCAGAATGGCGCACGGGTCCTGTTGCTCGACGCGGACCTGCGGCGGCCATCGATGCACAAGGATTTTTCCTGCCCCCGTTCCCCTGGTCTGACCAACTGCATTGCCCAGGCCGAGCAGGGCCTGCCGCTCGATGGACCCGCGATTCATCCCACCGAGGTGCATGGATTGTCGGTGATGCCTGCCGGCCATTCCACGCCCAGTCCGGCCGAACTGTTGAGTTCCAGCCGCCTGGTCAAGGTGCTCTCGGACTGCCGGCGACTGTTCGATCATGTGATCGTCGACGCGCCGCCGATCCTTGGCCTCGCCGATGCCGTCATTCTGTCGCGACTCGTGGACGGCGTGGTGCTGGTGGCGGCGTCGGCCTCGACCGGGAAGGAGAACTTCCGGATGTCCGTGCGTCGCCTGCGGCAGGTTCAGGCGCCGCTGCTGGGCGTTGTCCTCAACCGCGTTGACCTGGAAAGCCCCGATTACGCTTATTATTCTTCGTATTATTACAACTACGAGGATGGTGATCACGACCATCGCGAGCCGGAGGTTCCGAGTCTTCGCAAGGTGTCCTGATGGCAGGTACGGAGCGCCCTGGTTTCCTCGGTGATCATGGCGTTCACGCGCGCGTAGGGTGCCAGGCCCATCGCATTCTTGATTGCCTCTGCCTTGTATGGCGTTCATGCGCGCGTAGGGTGCCAATGGGCGCGGCGAATTGCGCCGTTCCCGGCAACGGTCAGCGTGTGGGGCGCGTTCTGTCACTGCGAGGAGGCGAAGCCGACGCGGCAGTCCGGACGGCGGTGTGGATTACTCGCCGTTCTCGCCCTTCGGCCGTTCAACGTGCTACGCGCGTGACTGTTGCGGGCCTCTGGCCCTCGCGATGACGGGGCTGATCGGTACCATTGCGGCTGCGGAGTTCTCGTGTTGATCAAGACCGAACTCGCTCATCGACTTCGACAGGGTGAAGTGGATCGCCTGGAATCGGATGATCTGGATGCCGTTCTGGGTTGGATTACGCGCGCCCAGCGTGAGCCAGCGGCTTCGTTGGCATCCGTGCTCGGCGACCCTGGGAGCGACTCCGTGCTGCTGCGCCGGGTCTATGAGCAGTTGGACCGGATCCTCTTCGTCGACGGCATCCTGAAGGAGGACGTGGCTGGCGTCTCGAAGGCCCTGGCAGAGGGTCATCGACGGGGCCGGTATCGCCGCTTGATGGCAGCCTTTCACCCCGATCGTTATCCCGATCCCGAACTCGCCGAATGGCTTACGACGCGCTCCCAGGCCATTCATCGCGCCTACGAGCGGTTTCGGCGCGGCGATGTGTCGGACACGACACCCGCGATCCGGCCCCAGCCGGCCGCCGCTGCAACGGTGCGAAGGCCCCCGAAACGCCGTATCCCCCGCGTTTCGTTCGGTCCGGGACTGATCCATCTGCTGCGAAACCGGGTGCGCGAGATCCAGCACCTGGAAGCCAAGATCCTGGGTGCGCTCGCAGTCCTGTTCTTTCTGCCCGTACTGATTCTGTACCTGAATCAGTATTCAGTGACGGCTGAGTACGGTGTCACGCCTTCGTCGGGTTCGAAGCCGGGGCTGGAAAGCGCGGATGCCGAAAGCGCCAAAGGTGCGCCCGACCCTTCGGTGTTGGTTCCCGCCGAGCTCGAACAGCGCCTTGCGGCGTTGGAAGATCCACCGGACGGCCTGGATTCGGAAGTCATGTCCCGGCCCCCGGATTTCCAGGAACCCGTGGTCGAGCGGCTCGCCACAAAGGTGGGTTCCGAAAGAATCGCCGCGCGGGAAGCGATCGCCAGACTGACGGCCGCGCGGGAGATTGCCGCCATCGAGGCGGCGGCCGTGGTGGCCGCGGCACGCCGGATGGCCGAGCGCGAGGATCAGGTCATGGCGTCGATGGCTCCGGATCACGATCCTGCAGGTGTGACGAAGCCGGCATCTGACGTCGGTATTCCACACGGAGCCTCTGGTGGCGCTGACGGGCCGGCTTCGGGGTTGGCCGATTTCAGGCGTGACGGGACGGAGTCGGTAGCGGCGGCCGGGAACACGGACGAGTGGGGGCACGGGATATTCGAGCGCATCAGCGATCCGTCGTTGGCGCCGGAAGCGTCGTTGCTTGAGGTGGCAGCCCGGGATGCCGCGTCGTTGGAAGCAGCAGCGCGCCGTGCGGCGGAAAAGGAAGCTGCAGCGCTCGAGGCGGCGATGCGGGAAACTGCAGCCCTCGAGCAAGCGATGCGGGAAGCGGCGGCGCTGAAGGCGGCCGCAAAACAGGCGGCCGAGCGGGAGGCCGCCATGCGCGAAGCGGCGGCCAGGGAGGAGGCGATGGTCATACCAGCACAGCGCTCGACGAAACCATTGGTCAACGAGCGCAACGAGGCGATTGGCGAGCCTCGATTGGCGTGGGTGGCGGACGCAGAGCGGGAAGTCGGTTCGGTCACGCGTCGTCCGAATGCGCGTGAACGTGTCCCCAACGATGCCGAGGCCATGGCCATCGGGCAGCGGCGCGTGGCGGCACTGCTCGACAGCTACCAGAGCGCATTCAAGCATGGCGATATTGCCGGCTTGATGCGTCATCTGGGACCCGATCCGCGCGAGAACAGCAATCGCGGTCGCTCGTGGTTCGAAGCCAGCTTCGTGAACCTTCTGGAACGATCGCGATGGCGGCAACTGCACGTCGATATTGGCAGCATTGTTCCATCCGGCGATGGTGACTGGGAGATCAGCGGGCATTTCGAACTGCGGGTGGACTACATGGACCGTCCGCCGGTGCAGGCAAGCGGGCCGGTACACTACCGGGTGAGCAACCGTAACGATGGGTGGCGTATTGACAGTATCGATTACTGAACAGGCCGTGGATCCGCGCCGACGCCGGCGCCGACGCCGCTCGTCACGCACTGATCACCGATCTTCCGGGCCGGGTGCCTGGGCCGCAACGTTGATCATCCTGCTCGTGGCGCTGGCACTGCCGCTGATGATGGGCAACCGCAACCCGTTCACATTGTCGGCGAGCCTGATGATGCTGGTGGGCGGCGCCTTCATCGCCGGTCTGCTGGCCATGGTGCCGATACGGGGATCGCTGGTTCCGCCCGATCGCTGGTGGCTGCTGGTGCTTTCTCTCTTCAGTGCGCTGGTGCTGGTGCAGGTGCTGCCCATCCCGGCGCTGGCCCATGCGTTTGGCCCGTATCCCGAAGCACTGTGGACCCACCCCGAATTCAACCCGCGCCATTGGTCACCCGACGTCGGCGCTTCGCTGCGCGGCTGGGCGGCGTTCGTTGCCCTGTTCACGGTCGCCTGGGTCGCCTTCCACCTGAATTCCCGACAGCGCAACATCCTGTGGCTCGGGCTGGCGGCCATGGCTGTTTTCCAGGGGGTCATGGGCGTCAGTGCGCATGCCGCCGGTGCCGATACGATTTTCGGTATCTGGCCGCGCAACAACCCGGATTTCGTGCACGGGAGCTTCAGCAACCGGAACCTGTTCGCGGCGTACCTGGCCTTGCTGTGGCCGTTGGCGATCGCGGTCTGGTGGATCCGCGACATGCCCTTGCTGGGTCGTCTGCCCAGGGAAATGAAGATTGCCGGCAGCCTGATCACGAGCGTCATCATCGGCGCCGCCCTGCTGGCCAGCGCCTCGCGTCTCGGTAGCGCCGCAGGGATCGCCGGCATGCTGGTCGCGCTGGTGCTCTGGACCCGATATCGGCGGATTCTGAGGGGGCATTCGGTGTGGCCCGTCTACCTCGCGCTCGTGGGTGCGCTGGTCGCGGCGATCTGGTACGGCGTCACCCCGCTGGCCGCACGCCTGCTGGCGACCGATATGGATGAGGGGCGCTTCGAGGTTTTCGGGTTGATGCTGACCGAATTCCCGGTTCGCTGGTATCTGCATGGGGTCGGGCTGGGCGGCTTCGAAGGGGTGTTCAAGCAGGTTCAGCCAGGCGATATCAGCGGCTGGTTCGATTATGCCCACAATGATCTGCTGCAATGGTTGCTGGAGATGGGGCTTGTCGGTGCCGTTGTGCTGTCTGCCGTGGGCGTGGGGTTGTACCGTGCGGCTCATCTGAGCATTGAGCGTATCGCTCTCTACGCCGGTTTCGCCGCGCTCGCGATGGTTGCGCTCGGCGACTTCAGTTGGCACATCCCCGCGACGCAGATCGTGCTCGCGCTTTACCTCGGCACCCTGCTCAGGGGGTGGAACCACCGGTCCGCCCGTTGATTGCCGCCCGGACCTTGCGGCTGTAGCCGGCGGGGTGTTGGTGCGGTTCGGCTGCGCCTCACGGCACCCTACGCGGCGCGGTCCGGGTAGGGCGTCAATGAGCGCAGCGAATTGCGCCGTTTGCGGCCTGCGAGGTTACGGCTGTAGCCGGCGGGGTGTTGGTGCGGTTCGGCTGCGCCTCACGGCACCCTACGGGGCGTTTGGTGGAACGGGGACAGGTTTTACCCGCCAGATCTTCTCGCAGTATTCGCGAATGGCCCGGTCCGAGGAAAAATGGCCCATGCGCGCCGCGTTCAGGATCGACATGCGGGTCCAGTCCGCGGGGTTGCGAAAGCGGGCCTCGGCCTGGGCCTGGGTTTCGACGTAAGCAGGGTAGTCGGCCAGCAGCAGGTAGGGATCATGGTGGATCAGGCTGTCGGTGAGCGGGCGGAAGAGGTCCGTGTCACCATGTGAAAACAGGCCCGAGCGCAGCAGGTCGATCGCGGTCCGCAGTTCCGTGTGCTCGCGATAGATTTCCCAGGGCTGGTAGCCATCGGCCAGCGTGCGCTCGACCTCTTCGACGGTCAGCCCGAACAGGAAGAAGTTCTCCGGCCCGACCGCGTCGCGGATCTCGACGTTGGCGCCGTCCAGCGTACCGATGGTCAACGCGCCATTCATCGAGAACTTCATGTTGCCGGTACCGGAGGCTTCCTTGCCGGCGGTCGAGATCTGCTCGGAGATATCCGCCGCCGGGTAGATCACCTCGGCGTTCTTCACGTTGAAGTTCGGGACGAATACCACCCGCATCAGTCCGTTGACCTGGGGATCCCGATTGATCACTTCCCCGACCGAGTGGATCGCCTTGATGATCAGTTTCGCCATGAAATACCCGGGCGCCGCCTTGCCGCCGAACACGAAGGTGCGTGGCGTCATGTCCAGCCCCGGGTTCTGCTTGATGCGCTCGTACAGGGTGAGGATGTGCAGCAGATTCAGATGCTGGCGCTTGTATTCGTGAAATCGCTTCACCTGGATATCGAACATGGACAGGGGGTCCACCACCACCCCGGTCGTCCGTTGAATATGTGCCGCCAGGCGTTCCTTCGCAGCCCGTTTCATTGCGCGCCAGCGCTCCTGGAAGCCGGCATCCTGCGCGTGCGGTTCCAGCTTGCGCAGGTTGTCGGCGTCGCGCGCCCAGCCGGGGCCCGCCACTTCGGTGACCAGGCCGCAGAGGTCGGGATTGCTGAGCTGGATGAAGCGCCGCGGAGTCACTCCGTTGGTCACGTTGTGGAACTTTTCGGGCCACAGATCGTGGAAGTCGCGCAGCACAGTCGACTTCACCAGTTCGGAATGCATCGCGGCAACTCCATTCACCGCAAAACTGCCGACCGTGGCGAGGTTTGCCATGCGGACCCGCCGCACCGGTCCTTCCTCGATCAGTGACATACGTTCGATGCGTTCCGGGTCGAAAGGGAAACGAATGCGCAGTTCGTCCAGGAATCGACGGTTGATCTCGTAGATGATCTCCAGATGGCGCGGCAGCAGGCGACCGAACAGGTCCACCGGCCAGGTTTCCAGTGCCTCGGGCAGCAGGGTGTGGTTGGTATAGGCGAAGGTGCGGCGGGTGATGTCCCAGGCGGACTCCCAGTCCATGCCGTGCTCGTCGACGCACAGGCGCATCAGTTCGGCCACGGCAATCGCCGGATGGGTGTCGTTGAGCTGAGCCGAGAATTTCTCGTGGAAACCTTCCAGGGTTTCGGCATCCTGCAGATGCAGGCGGATCATGTCCTGCAGCGAGCAGGACACGAAGAAATACTGCTGTTTCAGCCGCAGTTCCTTGCCGGCCTCGGGTTCATCATTCGGGTACAGGACCTTGGTGATGTTCTCGGCCGCGACTTTCGCGTGCACGGCGCCGTAGTAGTCGCCCTGGTGGAAGGCCTGCAGGTCGAAGGACTTGCCGGCCGTGGCATGCCAGAGCCGGAGCAGGTTCGTGTTGTCGACGCCGAACCCCAGGATGGGCGTGTCGTAGGCGATGCCATAAAGGTCGATCCGCGGAACCCAGCGTACCCGGAAGCGCCCGTGTTCGTCGGTGTAGGGTTCGGTGTGCCCGCCGAACCGCACCGGATACCGAAGATGGTAGCGGGGAATTTCCCACGGGTTGCCATGGCTGAGCCAGAGGTCGCAGTCCTCCACCTGCCAGCCGTCGTCGATGCTCTGGTCGAAGATGCCGTGCTCGTAGCGGATGCCGTAGCCGATCGCGGGGATCGAGAGTGTCGCCAGCGAGTCCAGATAGCAGGCTGCGAGGCGCCCGAGGCCGCCATTGCCCAGTCCCGGTTCCGGTTCCTCGGCGAAGATGGCCTCGAGGTCGATCCCGAGATCCCGGGCTCCCTGCCGGGCACTGTCGACGATCCCCAGATTGATCAGGTTGTTGCCCAGCTGCGGACCGAGGAGAAATTCCGCCGACAGATAGCACACCGTGCGTGCGCGCACTTCCCGGTATGCCTCCGCGGTGCGGATCCAGCGTTCCAGCATGCGGTCGCGCACGGTGTATGCCGCGGCCATGAACAGGTCGTGCGTCGTTGCGACCCGCCAGTAACGCGCCTGGTTGAAAAACATGCTGTCCACGAAAGCGCGCTTCAGCGCTTCCGGGCTCATCCCGGTGCGGGTGCGTTCGTTGGTCGATCCCTGCATGATGTCCGCTCGCTCGGGTGGTGGCTCGGTTATCCTGCACCGATTGACCGGTTACGCGCCAGCCCAGATTCCGGAGCCGTCTTCGGGATTGGCGCAACCTCCGCAAGCGAACCGGCGTGCGGCCAGCGGTGAATCGGCTTGGCCATGGCCACCGTGGATCTGGTGCGGTTCGGCTGCGCCTCACGGCACCCTGCGCCGCGCGGTCTGGGTAGGGTGTCAATGAGCGCAGCGAATTGCACCGATCGGTGCCGGGAGCCTTGGGGCTGTGGCCACCGTGGATCTGGTGCGGTTCGGCTGCGCCTCACGGCACCCTGCGCCGCGCGGTCCAGGTAGGGTGTCAATGAGCGCAGCGAATTGCACCGACCCGGCGTGCCGGCGCGCGGGCAAGGTGGCCGTGGCGCACATGGAACGATCTCCCTGTTGACCGGGGCGCATTTTTGCCGTTGCGTCGCGCTCGCGTAGGATGCGGGTTCCATATTCGAGGACCCTTATGGAGCCGAATCGGAAGCTGATCCCCGGATACGCGAACGCGAAGGCCACCCGTACCTATGCCGAGCAGCACATCGCGGCCGGGCGTGCTGCGGAGGGCCATTACAGCGAATTCACCCGCGCGAAGATGCGGCTTTCCAGCCTCGGCGTCGGCACCTTCGGAGGCGCCGCGACGCCCGAGGTCGACGCCTGCATCAGCGCCGTGGTCGCGCGTGCGCTGGGTGCCGGAATCAACGTGATCGACACCGGCGCGCACTACCGGTACGGGCGCTCGCTGGCGGCTGTCGGCGCCGGGGTGCGTACGGCGCTGGCCGCGGGCGTGCCGCGCGAGGCGATGTTCCTGGTCGGCAAGGGCGGGTTCCTGACGCTGCGTGGTGGCCCGCCGGAGGACATGGCGGCCTGGTTCGAGCGTGAGATCGTCGCGCAGGGTCTGGGTTCGAAGGCTGATCTTGCGAAGGGCGCGCACCTTCTCACGCCGGAATACCTCCACTATCAGATTGAACTGACCCGCAGCCTGATCGGCGTCGAAACGCTGGACGCGTTCCTGATCGACCAGCCCGAAGTGCATATTCCGGAGATTGGCAAGGAGGCCACCAACCGCAAGCTGGAGCCGGTGTTCGAGATGCTGGAGCGCGCGGTACGCGACAACCGCATCCGGAACTACGGGATCACGACCTTCGAGGGCTTCCGGGTCGAGACCGATGCCAAGGTCTTTCAGTCGCTGACCTCGATGCAGGGTCTGGCGGAGCGCGCGGCGCAGGCGGTCACCGGTGACGACATGCCGCGGCATCACTTCAAGCTGGCCATGCTGCCTTTCAATCAGGTGATGCTCGAGGGGTTCACCCGTTTCAACACTGCCACTGGCAAGGGCAACGTGGCTTCGGCGCTGCAGGCAGCGCATCAGTTGGAGGTCTTCATGATGGCCTCGCACACGCTGCTGAAGGGGCACCTGGCCAGCCAGTCGGTCGACGTGGTAGCGCAACGACTTGCCGATGAACCGAACCCGGCCCGGCGCGCGTTGCAGTTCAACCGCTCGACGCCGGGGCTCGGTACCACACTGGTGGGTATCAGCACGCCGGAACACCTGGACGACCTGCTCGCGGTAGCGGCGCGGCCGCCGCTGGAGCGCAAGGAGTACCTGGGCATGTATCAGAAGGCGGAGTAATGGATGCGGATCTGAAAGTGCTGGAGTTTCCGGCCATCCAGCGGCTGCTGGAGCGGCTGACCACGACGCCCTACGGCGCCGATGCAGCGCGGTCGCTGGAGCCGGCGCCGACACTGTCGGTGGCGCGTTCGCTGCAGGAAGCGGTGACCGTTGCCCGCCGGCAGCTCGAGGCGGGCGCACTGCCGGAAATCGGCGCCCTGCCTGATGTGCGCCCGGCACTGCGGCAAGCATCGAACCCGGGTGCCGCGCTCTCGAGTCAGGCCATGAACAACCTGCAGTCGACCATGCGCGAGGGTGCGCGCCTTGCCGAGGCCCTTGCCGATACGCCATCGATCTATCCGCGGGAACTCTCGGAACTGCACCCACCCGCCGCGCTGCTGGAGCAGCTGGACGCGGCGCTGCATCCGGGGGGCACCTTGCGTGACGACGCCAGCCCGGCACTGGCCGAAGCTGCGTCCGAGCGTCTGCGGCTGCGTGGCGACGTCGAGCAGGTGGTTCGCCGGCGCCTGGAAACCGTACCCCCCGAGGGCGGATCGCGGCGGGTGCAGTGGCATCAGGAACGCGCGGTGATGGTGCTGCGCGCCGAGGTGGCCGGGGAAGTGAAGGGCGTGCGCCGCGGCTCGGCGCTGGGTGGTCGTGATCAGATCATCGAGCCCATCGAGGCGGTGCCCCTGAACAACCGGCTCGATACCGTGAACGAGCGGATCAATAGCGAACAACAGCGCCTTTTGCGGGCGCTGACCGACGCAGTGCGCGCGCATGGTCCGGCGCTGGAACGGCTGTTGGGGGCATTGACCTGGATCGACCTGGCGTTTGCCGCCGGGCGTATGTCGCAGCAGATGAACGCCCATGCGCCGGCACTGCAAGAGGCCCCTGGCGTCACGCTGGTGGAAGCGTATCACCCGCTCCTGCTCCTGCAGTACGCGCAGGACAATGGTCCGCGGCCGGTGCCGCTCAGCCTGGATCTTGCGCCGGAACGGCCGCTGCTGCTGATCACCGGCCCCAACACCGGCGGCAAGACGGTCGCTCTGAAAACGCTTGGTCTTCTGGTCACGATGGCCTGGTGCGGATTGCATATCCCGGCCGAGGGCGATTGCGTCATTGGCGGTTTCGACCGCGTGATGGTCGATGTCGGCGACCACCAGAGTCTGCTGCATCATCTGTCGACCTTCGCGGGACATGTCGAGGTGCTGAAACGTGTCCTCGAACACGCGACCGGGCGCAGTCTCATTCTTCTCGACGAGCTGGGCACCGGGACCGATCCGGACGAAGGCGCTGCCCTGGCGATGGCGATGCTCGACGAACTGCGCGCGCGTGGAGCCTGTGGAATCGTCAATACGCATCTGGCGCCGTTGAAGGATTACGCCGCACGGCATCCCGGAATCCTGAACGCCTCGATGCAGTTCGACGCCGAGCGGCTCGTGCCCACTTACCGGCTGTTGCCCGGTGAGCCAGGGGTCTCTTTCGGTCTGACCATTGCGGAAAAGAACGGGTTGCCCGCAACACTGGTGGCTCGAGCACGGGAGCATCTGGCAGCGTTGCCATCGATGCAGGCCAGAGGATGAGCGACCATGGGGACACCGGTGGCGGATGTTGGCGCCTCCCATGGCGCAATTCGCTGCGCTCATTGGCACCCTACGCGGATCCTTCGTGCGCCGTAGGGTGCCGTGAGGCGAAGCCGAACCGCACCGACCGGCGCTGGCTTTGGCCTCCGAGCGTCCCTGGGCTTCGAATGGTGCAATTCGCTGCATGCATTGGCATCCGGCGAGGTGCGAGGGCTGGGCCGTGTCCGGATCGCGGTGTGGATTCATCAATCCTCGAATATTCTTTCATGGGAAAATCGTGAAACCCGAGGCATTTCATATTACGATGTCATGTCATTTTGACCCGTTGTCCGCGATCGGCGCAGGATCGCGTTCCGTGACCATCAGGAATTACCGTAGCCATGTCTGAGAACCCCGCCAAGCCAGCCGCCATCACTGGCGCAGAAATCTTTGTCCGCTGCCTTCAGGAAGAGGGCGTCGAGGTCGTATTCGGGTATCCCGGCGGTGCGGTATTGCATATCTACGATGCGCTTTATCGGCAGGAAAGTATCGCGCACATCCTGGTACGCCACGAACAGGGCGCGGTGCATGCGGCCGAGGGCTACGCCAAGTCTTCCGACAAATGCGGTGTGGCACTGGTCACTTCGGGTCCCGGAGCGACCAACGCTGTCACTGGCATCGCTGACGCCTACATGGACTCGGTGCCGCTGGTGGTGTTCACCGGACAGGTGCCGACCCACCTGATCGGTAACGACGCCTTCCAGGAAGTCGACACTGTCGGTATCACGCGCCCCTGTGTGAAGCACAACTTCCTGGTCAAGGACGTGAAGGACCTCGCGCTGACGATCAGGAAGGCGTTCTACGTGGCGACCTCCGGACGCCCCGGGCCAGTCGTTGTCGATATTCCCAAGGATGTGACCGCCGACACCTGCGTGTTCGAATACCCGAAGCAGATCAGGATGCGCTCGTACAATCCGACGACGCGCGGCCACAGCGGCCAGATCCGCAAGGCGCTGGAACTGATCCTGTCGGCGAAGAAGCCGATGCTTTACACGGGCGGCGGCGTGATCCTGGGCCGGGCATCCGAAGCGCTGACCGAGCTGACGCGCAAGCTCGGGTACCCGATCACCAATACGCTGATGGGCCTCGGTGCCTACCCGGCGTCCGATCCCCAGTTCGTGGGCATGCTCGGCATGCACGGAACCTACGAAGCCAACATGGGCATGCACTACGCCGATGTGCTGATCGCGATCGGGGTCCGCTTCGATGACCGCGTGACCGGCAACATCGAGAAGTTCTGCCCCTACGCCAAGATCGTGCACATCGACGTCGACCCGGCGTCGATTTCCAAGAACGTGAAGGTCGACATTCCGATCGTCGGCCAGGTCGAGTCGGTGCTGCGCGAAATGATCCGCGAGCTGGACTCGATGAACACCGCTCCCGACAAGGAGGCGCTCGATGCCTGGTGGCGCCAGATCAAGGAGTGGCGGGCCAAGGATTGCCTCAGGTACGACAAGTCCTCACCGCTGATCAAGCCGCAGTATGTGGTGCACAAGCTCTGGGAACTCACCGAAGGCGATGCCTTCGTGACCTCGGACGTCGGTCAGCACCAGATGTGGGCGGCGCAGTTCTATGGTTTCGACAAGCCGAACCGCTGGATCAACTCCGGCGGTCTCGGAACCATGGGCGTGGGCCTGCCGTTCGCGATGGGCGCACAGTTCGCAAACCCCGATGCCACCGTCGCCTGTGTCACCGGTGAGGCGTCGATCCAGATGTGCATTCAGGAGCTTTCCACCTGCCTGCAGTACCACCTGCCGATCAAGATCGTGAACCTGAACAACCGCTACCTCGGCATGGTGCGGCAGTGGCAGGAATTCTTCTATCAGGGTCGTTACGCGATGTCCTACATGGACGCGCTGCCCGATTTCGTCAAGCTCGCCGAGAGCTATGGTCATGTCGGCATGCGCATCGATCAGCCAGGCGACGTGGAGGGCGCGATCCGCGAGGCGCTGACGCTGAAGGACCGACTGGTGTTCATGGACTTCATTACCGATCAGACCGAGAACGTGTACCCGATGATTCCGGCGGGTGCCGGTCAGAACGAAATGATCCTGCTGTAGGGAAAAGGGACCAGCATGCGCCATATCATCAGTCTTCTCCTCGAAAACGAATCGGGCGCGCTGTCGCGCGTTTCGGGCCTGTTTTCGGCTCGCGGATACAACATCGAATCACTCACCGTCGCGCCCACCGACGACCCCAGTCTGTCGCGGATGACTATTGTCACCAGCGGTTCCGAGCAGATCATCGAGCAGATCACCAAGCAGCTCAACAAGTTGATCGACGTGGTACGGTTGATCGATCTGACTCCGCACCGGCACATCGAACGCGAAATGATGCTCGTGAAGGTCAAGGTTTCGGATACGACCGGCCGCGAGGAGGTCAAACGCCTGACCGATATCTTCCGCGGTAGTATCGTCGACGTATCACAGGAGACCTACGTGATCGAGTTGACCGGTCATGGCAGCAAGCTCGATTCCTTCCTCGAGGCGTTGCAGAGTTTTCCGGTGATGGAGGTTGTGCGTTCGGGAGTGATGGGGATCGCCCGCGGCGACGTCGCGCTGCATCTGTAAGCGCGGTAAAGGCTGGTAAAGGCTGCGGCGGAAGGGAGGCGTCTTCGCCTAAGCCTCATTCGCCAAGGCCGATTCCGCTATTTCAGACTGCAGGAACGGCCTCCGGTTTTTGCGGGTTGGCGGGGGCGTGGGGATCGCGGCTAACTGTCATGGCCAGCGGCCACCCCTGATCATGAAAGGCGTAGGGTGTCAATGAGCGCAGCGAATTGCACCGTTCGAGGCCCGGAAGCCAGGAGCTCAGGAACGGCGTGTTGCCGGTGCGGTTCGGCTGCGCCTCACGGCACCCTACGCGGTTCTTTCACGCTAACGGTTTCGTCGGGTCTTCCGAGGCATGTGCAGCACGTTGCCCTCGGCAGCCGGCCTCGAAATCCCTATACTATCCGGTTACGATCGGGCAGCTGACGAATTCCGCGGCCCCCAGCACGGGCGGCTGCCTTCATTTTTGGGCGACAAGGAACCACGACATGAATCTCTTCTACGACAAAGACGCTGATCTCTCGATTATCCAGGGCAAGAAGGTGGCCATCATCGGCTATGGCTCGCAGGGACACGCGCACGCCAACAACCTGAAGGATTCCGGCGTCGACGTCGTCGTCGGTCTGCGCCCGGGATCCGGTTCCCGTGCCAAGGCCGAGCAGTCCGGCCTGAAGGTGGCCGACGTGCCCGAGGCGGTGACCGCCGCCGACCTGATCATGATTCTGACCCCGGACGAGTTCCAGTCGCGTCTGTACACGACCGAGATCGAGCCGAACCTGAAGCAGGGCGCGACCATGGCCTTTGCCCACGGCTTCGCGATCCACTACAACCAGATCGTCCCGCGCGCGGACCTCGACGTGATCATGATCGCACCCAAGGCGCCCGGCCACACCGTGCGTAGCGAGTTCGTGAAAGGCGGTGGTATTCCCGACCTGATCGCGGTGTTCCAGGATGCATCGGGGCGTGCCCGTGAAACCGCTCTGTCCTATGCCTCGGCGATCGGCGGGGGCCGTACCGGCATCATCGAGACCACGTTCAAGGACGAGACCGAAACCGACCTCTTCGGCGAGCAGGCCGTTCTCTGTGGCGGTGCAGTGGAACTGGTCAAGGCGGGGTTCGAGACGCTGGTCGAGGCCGGTTACGCGCCGGAGATGGCGTATTTCGAGTGTTTGCACGAACTGAAGCTGATCGTCGACCTGATGTACGAGGGCGGGATCGCGAACATGAATTACTCGATCTCGAACAACGCCGAGTATGGCGAGTACGTGACCGGCCCGAAGGTGATCAACGAGGAGTCCCGCTTCGCGATGCAGGAAGCGCTGCACCGGATCCAGACCGGCGAGTACGCGAAGGCGTTTATCCAGGAAGGGGCGTCGAACTATCCATCGATGACCGCCTACCGGCGTCTGAACGCGGCGCATCCGATCGAGCAGGTGGGTGAACGCCTGCGCGGCATGATGCCCTGGATTACTGCCAACAAACTGGTGGACAAGAGCCGGAACTGATCGACGCCGGGTCCCGGTCGCTCTCCCGGGACCCGCGGCGTCTGTACACGCGTCGCGTTTCGGACCAACCCGGATGCAGCCTGATGTTCCCTGTCGCTCCTGAAGGCAGAATATTCGTTGTCGGCACCGCGTGGCTGGCGGTGATCACCCTGTTGTTCGGGTATACCGAGATGGGCGCGTTGCTGGTCTTCGTGGCAATCGCGCTGTTGCTGCTGTTCCGTGATTTCGTGCGCAGCATCCCGACCCAGGCCCTGGCGATCCTTGCGCCCGCCGACGGGCGGATACTGTCGGTGGACGAGGGCACCGATCCGTATACCGGAGAACCCGCGTGGCGCATCGTCATCCGGCAGCGGATTCTCGGGGAATACAATCTGAATGCTCCGCAGGAGGCGACGCTTGTGCGCAGGGTCTGGCCGGGAAAGGAGAGCGATGAGACACCCGATCCGCAATTGAACGGGCGGCTTGGACTGGCTTTCGAGACCGATGAAGGCCATGCATTCACGCTGGCTGTCGACCTGCGCCGCTGGCCGCGCTTCATCCGGATGCGGGTCATCACCGGAAACCGAGTCGGGCGCGGGAAACGTCTGGGTTTCGCGGGATTCGGCGGCGAGGTGACCCTCTGGTTGCCGATCGGGGCACAGGTGTCCGCGCGGCCGGGGCAGCGCGTGCTGGCCGGAGTGGGACTGCTCGGTGAACTTCCGGGGCAGGCAATGGCAGACCAGGAGGCCCGTGCGTCGTGACCGATGACAACGCCGATCGGAACCCGCGGCCGCGCCGTCGCGGCGTGTTTCTGCTACCGAACCTGTTCACCACCGGGGTCCTGTTCTCCGGGTTTTTCGCCGTGGTCTCGGCGATCAACGGCGATTTCATTACCGCCGCCATTGCCGTATTCGTGGCGATGGTTCTCGATGGGCTGGACGGCCGGGTCGCACGACTCACCAACACCCAGAGCGAGTTCGGGGCGCAGTACGATTCGCTGTCGGATCTGGTCGCCTTCGGTCTGGCGCCGGCGCTGATCGCCTACCTCTGGCAACTGCATGAGCTCGGTAATCTGGGCTGGGTGGCTGCGTTCTTCTATGCCACCGCAGCCGCGCTGCGTCTGGCACGGTTCAACAGCCGGTTGGCGGTGACTGACAAGCGTTTCTTCCAGGGGCTGCCAAGCCCTGCCAGTGCCGCTTTCGTGGTCGGCACGGTCTGGGTGGTCGAGGATTTGGCAATGTTTGGCGACATGCCTACGCTCCTCATGGCGCTGACGCTGGTCGTGACGGTGTCCGCGGGCGTGCTCATGGTCAGCAACCTGGCATACTTCAGTTTCAAGGACATGGATTTCCGGCACCGGGTGCCATTCTTTGCCATGCTTGCGGTGGTGGGGGTCCTGATGCTGGCTGCGTTGGACCCCCCGAAGGTATTGCTCGCCGGATTCATTCTGTACGCATTATCCGGCCCGCTTCTCTCGGCGGAGCGGTGGCGCCGCCATCGGCGGCGAAGGAGCAGGGCCGATTAGCGGCAGCGGATGGTTTCCGGGGAGTCTTGGGGTCCGCCCTCTGCTCACTGGTTTCCTCGACGGTGCAATTCGCTGCGCTCATTGGCACCCTACGCAACGCTTCGCGCATGGTGGGGTAGGGTGCCGTGAGGCGGAGCCGAACCGCACCGGGTGGCGGCCGGATGCGCGGGGTTGTGTGCTGGCGGTGGGTGGTGCAATCCGCTGCGTGCTTCGGCACCCTACGCAACGCTTCGCGGATGGTGGCGTAGGGTGCCGTGAGGCGGAGCCGAACCGCACCGGGTGGCGGCCGGATGCGCGGGGTTGTGTGCTGGCGGTGGGTGGTGCAATCCCGCTGCGTGCATTGGCACCCTGTGCAAGTATCGACCATGGGTGGTCCTGGCAGCGCGGTCCAGCTGCGCGAATCCACGCGGAGGGCGGCTTCTGTTCAGTCCCCCGCTGACGTAATGGAATGAAGGAATCATGAGCAAAGATCGGCTGATCATCTTCGATACGACCCTGCGCGACGGCGAGCAGAGCCCCGGCGCATCGATGACCCGTGACGAAAAGCTGCGGATTGCGCACCTGCTCGAGAAACTTCGGGTCGATGTGATCGAAGCCGGTTTCCCTGCCGCCAGCCCGGGGGATTTCGAGGCGGTTCGCGGGGTCGCCCGAGCCGTCAGGGACAGCCGTGTCTGTGGTCTGACCCGGGCTCGTGCCGAGGACATCGACCGGGCGGCCGAGGCGCTGAAGGATGCCGTTGCGCCGCGTATCCACACCTTCATCGCGACCAGCCCGATCCACATGCAGCACAAGCTGCGCATGACCCCGGACCAGGTCGTCGAACACGCGGTGGCCGCGATCCGCCACGCGCGCAACTACACCGATGACGTCGAATTCTCCGCCGAGGATGCCGGGCGCTCGGAGATCGACTTCCTGTGCCGCGTGATCGAGGCTGCGATCGATGCCGGGGCCCGAACGATCAATATTCCCGATACCGTTGGCTATGCCATTCCGGAGCAGTTCGGGGCGACGATCGCCACGCTGCTGGAACGGGTCCCCAATTCCGACAGGGCGGTGTTCTCGGTGCATTGCCACAATGACCTTGGCCTGGCGGTGGCCAATTCACTGGCCGCCGTCCTCAACGGTGCCCGCCAGGTAGAGTGCACGATCAACGCCCTGGGTGAGCGCGCGGGAAATGCGTCGCTGGAAGAGATCGTGATGGCGGTGCGCACGCGCCAGGACATTTTCCCGGTCGAAACCCGTATCGATGCCACCCAGATCGTTCCGTGTTCGCGTCTGGTATCCAACGTGACCGGGTTCCCGGTGCAGCCCAACAAGGCCATCGTCGGGGTCAATGCCTTCGCGCACGAATCGGGTATCCATCAGGACGGGGTACTGAAGCACCGCGATACCTACGAGATCATGCGCGCCGAGGACGTCGGCTGGAGCGCGAACCGGATGGTGCTGGGCAAGCATTCCGGCCGCAACGCGCTGCGCACGCGCCTGCTCGAACTCGGGGTCGAATTCGCGACGGCTGCCGAACTCGACGAGGTTTTCGCACGATTCAAGGATCTGGCCGACAAGAAGCACGACATCTTCGACGAGGATCTGCAGGCTCTGGTTTCGGAACTGGCGCCAGAGGCTTCGGACCGCTACCGCCTGAAATTCCTGCAAGTGTGTTCCGAAACCGGCAAGACGCCGCGTGCCGAGGTGCATCTGGAGGCGGATGACGACGTGCTCAAAGGTGTGGCCGAGGGTGGCGGGCCGGTCGATGCCAGCTTCCAGGCCGTCGAATCGATCGTGAACAGCGGCACCGAGTTGCTGTTGTACTCGGTGAACAACATCACCTCGGGTACCGATGCCCAGGGCGAAGTCACCGTGCGGCTTGCGCGCGGCGGCCGTATCGTCAACGGGCAGGGGGCAGACACGGATATCGTGATTGCCTCGGTCAAGGCCTATCTGAACGCGTTGAATCGCCTCACCATCCCGGCGGAACGGGCGCATCCACAGCACGACGGCGTTTGAATCCGGCGGTGTTCCTGAACCGGCGCCAGCGGGAGGTTCTGCAGGAAATGGGGATCACGGTCTGGGTCCGCCGCGACCCGGAGCCGGTCCCGGTTGCCGAACCGGTCGCCGCAGGCCCCGGTGGTGCCAACGATCACGCCCCGGCCGCCGGATCTTCATCGGTAGCGAGTCTGGATTGGGAGGAGCTGCGTGCGTGCGTCACCGCCTGCAGGACCTGTGAGGAACTGGCGTCAACGCGGACCCAGACGGTGTTCGGAGTCGGTGACCGTGACGCCGACTGGCTGTTCATCGGTGAGGCGCCCGGGGCTGAGGAGGATCGGCGCGGGGAGCCGTTCGTCGGCCGTGCCGGGCAACTGCTCGACAACATGCTCGCGGCGCTGCGCCTGCGTCGTGGCGACAACGTCTATATCGCCAATATCCTGAAATGCCGACCACCAGGAAATCGCGATCCGCAGCCGGAGGAGTCCGCGGCCTGCCGTGATTTCCTTGATCGCCAGATCGACCTGATCGGGCCCCGGGTGATCGTGGCGTTGGGCCGCGTGGCCGCGCAAGCGCTGCTGGATACGAGTGCGCCACTCGGACGGCTGCGCGGTGGCGATTACGATTACCGGGGGATTCCGGTCGTGGTGACGTATCACCCGGCCTACCTTTTGCGCGCGCCGGGCGACAAAGGCAAGGCGTGGCAGGATCTGCGCAAGGCCCGAGCGTCGCTGCTTGACGCCTGATTTCGGGAATTTCCAGCCCCGCGCTGGTGTCCGAGTGAGCATCACGTACCTTCAGCTGCGGGCTGGAAAGACCAGGGAGGCCTGATGAATGCACGTGTTGAGCCGCGACCGGGTTTGCGGCGGATGTTGCCGGCGGATGTCGGAAGGGTGATGGATGTCGAGACTGCTGCGTACGCTTTTCCCTGGACCAGGGGCATCTTTCTCGATTGTCTGCGGGTTGGCTACGCCTGCTGGGTCCTGGAACTCGAAGGCGACCTGATCGGTCATGCGGTGCTGACCATGGCAGCCAATGAGGCGCATCTGCTGAACCTGACGATCGGGGTAGAGCATCAGCGTCGCGGATTCGGACGGTTTCTGCTGCGCGAGGTCATCGACCAGGCGCGCCGGAGCGGGGTCGAGGCCCTGTTTCTGGAGGTGCGACCGTCGAACCGGGCGGCGCGGCACCTGTATCGCTCCGAAGGGTTCGCCCACATCGGCAGCCGGCCACGGTACTATCCCGGGGCTACGGAACGCGAGGATGCCTGGGTGCTCTCGATTGGACTGTGAAATGTGCGCATTGGGTGGTTGATCGTACAACCCGTGGTCCCCGTGCGGGCTCAGCCACGATCCGTGCCCAGTCGACCACCGGAGTCGGGATAGCCCGGTGATGCAAACAGCGGCCAGTGCGTTACCATGTCCGAATTCAGAAGGTTGCCAAGAGGGTGCCGATATGTACACGAGATTCACTGTTCCATTGCTACTATTGTTCTTTGTGGCCAGCATGTTTGCCGGTTCCGCAACGGGTCAGGCGCTTTCCGGTGCCGAGCGCGAACAGGAGCTCCTGCGTATCTGGTACGAAATCCGCGAGGGCGTGGCCGGGAAAGGGGAGCCCGATGCCGAGTACGATGTCGGCGTCGCGAATTTCCTCGCCCGGGGCACGGCGCAGGATTACCCGAAGGCCGCGAAATGGTTTCACCGCGCAGCCGATCAGGGTCATGCCGGGGCGCACTATTACCTCGGATACATGTACGCAGTGGGCATTGGGGTAGCAACGGACAAGGAAAGCAGTGCGACGCATTACATGCGCGCAGCCGAGCTTGGTCATCCCGAGGCGCAGTACCTGATCGGAAGCCGCTATGCCGCGGGAGAGGGGTTCCTGCGTGATCGCGGCGAGGCGCTGAAGTGGATGACCAGGGCAGCGGATCAGGGCGTGCCCGGGGCGCAGTTCTACCTCGGACAGGTGCACGAGCTCGGCTATGGAGCCAGGCTCGATCCGGAGGCTGCGGTGCGCTGGTACAAGGCAGCCGCCAAACAGGGCGAGACGTCGGCACAGAATCGGCTGGGCGAACTCTATCTCTCCGGGCAGGGCGTTGCGCGGGACGCGTCGGAGGCCTATCTCTGGTTCAGTCTGGCGGCCAACGAAGAAGGCATCGCCGCGGCCGGTCGCTCCCTGAGCCGCAGCCAAAGGGAAGCGGCGGACGAACGTGTCCGCGAACACAACGCACTGGCGATGAGTCGGTAACGGTAACCTGTACTCGACGGGCCGTTTCCCCTGTCGGGCTCGGGCGCCCGTTGCGAGCCGCTCGGGCGAGCCCGGCTGGTCCGTCACGATTTCGCGGCGCAGCCCAGAGTGCGCCCGCCTCTCCTTTTTGTCCTTGTCCCCGGGCCCATGACCCGAGCCATCGTCTCTCCTGCCGAGGGTGGTTTCCGGTCGCCGTGTTCTGGCCGGTTGCCGGACGTGGACTGCCATCCAATGGGCTCTGTCTCGGGCGCCAGCAGTTGACTTACGAGCGCGCCGGATCCCACTTCGGGCACTATCGACCCAATCGGAAAATACAATCGGAAAACAGGCGACGATAGCTGTTTCCGCTGCTAGGCTTGGT
>JAABSN010000378.1 GCA_011390385.1 Thioalkalivibrio nitratireducens
AGCGTGGGTCGAGCTGGATGGTGATCTCGTCGAACTCCGGACTGGTGATCTCGTAGAGCGGATCCTTCGAGCAGGTGCCCCGGAGGCTGAAGAGACCGAGCTTCATGAGGGCGCTGACTCCGCCCATCTGGCCCTGGTCCTCGTCGTGGCCGCCGTAGCCGAGGTTCGGGTTGGTGCCCCCGTAGGCCTGCCGGCTGACCCGCCGCACCCAGTACTGGCTCATCCAGGGGTAGCCGACGTGGCTGAAGACGTGGGCGTTCGAGCAGCCGGGCTGGTTGGCATAGCTGACCTTGCCCTTGCCGTAGGAGAAGACGAAGTCGGAGTCGGTCTCGTCCTCAAAGGCCTGGTTTAGCTTCTTCATCACTGCTTCATTGCCACCCATCAGCTCGGCGAGTCCGGGGATGTCGTGCGACACGCCGAAGGTGCCCTGCCAGTCGTTGGCCTCGACCCAGCGTCCCTTCAGCAGGTTCGACTCGGGGTCGTGGAACTGCTTCCAGCAGTCGATCCATTCCTGGAATGAGGCGGCATCCTCGCGGTGTCCCAGTTCCTCCGCCATTTGAGCCAGCGCCCAGTATTCGAAGGCACCCTGCACCGCGACACCGACCCGCGGCGGATCCACCGAAACCTTCTCGGGGAGTTGGATCGGATGGCTGCGCTTCATTGCCGCGTAGGCGGCCTGGGCGTCGACCTTGGTCAGGAGGTCCTTCTGCCACGTTGCGGTGATCAGGCTGGTCGCCGGACAGCCGGTCATGATGTCGGTGTAGCCGCCGGCAGCGGGTCCGCGGGGCAGGCGACCGCCGTCGTTCTCGTTCTGCACGAGGCAGGCGGCGAATTCATCGAGAAGCTCCGGCCAGCCGAGACCCCAGAGGATGTTGAGGTTCCACATTGTCAGCCAGTAGGCGTCGGAATTGTACATGTGGAACTTCGGCTTTCCTTCTTCGTCCTTGGGGACGGTTCGCACCTTGAGGGCCGGTTCACCGGGTTTGCGCGGGCCCATGTAGCTCGGGTAGTCGCCGCTGACGTCATCCAGCTTGTGGCGTCCGAGCAGCACGTGCCACAGATCGGTGTAGAATTTCACACGGGTGTCCTCGGGGCCGCCCTTGACGGTGATTTTCCCGAGCCATTCGTTCCAGATCTCGCGCGACTCCTGGCGTACCTTGTCGAAGTCCCAGTGCGGGCATTCCGCCTCGAGGTTCCTGCGGGCATTCTCGAGGCTGGTGTACGAGATGCCGATCTTGAACAGCAGCTCGTCGCCGGGCTCGGCGTCGTAGGACAGGGCGACGCCGGCCTGTTCCTCTGGCAGGTTGCGAAGGACATACTTTGAGAGCGCCTGGGCGTTGCCATGGATGATCCGCCCCTCGGGCACAGGATTGGCGAATTCCTGGATGTCCGGGAGTTTCTCTTCGGCGCCCTTCCATCCGTCCATCCGGGTGATCGGGCGGTTGAAGTCGATGACGAAGAACACATGGCTGAGCTTCGGACCGCCCCAGATCCGGTCGGTCATGCCATGGGAACCCACGACACGGGTCGGGCTGACGAGCTTTGCCTGACCGTCGACGTAGCTCGCATTGCCGACGAAGCCGCCGAGTGAGAGCAGCAGTCGGGGGTCGGCGGAAGCTTTGTGCTTGAGACGGTAGAAGGCGACCCGGTCGGTGGTGCTGTACTCGACCTGCGTCTGGTAGCGGTCGAGGAACAGCTTGTGGTATCCCGGCTCGATGATTTCGCGGTCGTGGGAGAAGGATGACTTCCATCCTTGCTCGCCGAGGTTCGGATCCACCGCGCCGGTCACTGGCATCACGTTCACGCCCGACATCATCCAGTTGCGGATCTGGGCGAAGCCGAGGATGTCGGTGCTGTTGTAGTTGTAGCCGCCGCCAAGCTGGTTCTTGTTCCGGGTGTAGGCGCCGGCGCTGATCATGCCGAAGGGTCGGCTGCCCGGCGTGCAGAAAAACCAGCGGCCGCGGCCGGTCTCGATGGTCGGGTCGACGTGCGAGACGAGGTCGGTGAGTTCCCGTTCGCGGACTTCCGGTTTGGCATCCGGGTCATGATAGAGCTCGAGTTCCGAGAGGCCGATCCGAAGGCCGACTCCATCGACACAGTGCAGGCTCATGCTTGTGACCTTGCGGGGTTCGAAGACCACGGTCCGCGGTGAGCCGTCATTGGGCACTGCCCAGACCTGGACCTCGGAGCCGTCGCTGAACTTCAACTGGCAGGCGGCCATGTGCTGGTCCTCCGTCGGTCGATCGTAGATCACCACCTTGTTCATCGTGCGGGGTTGGTCCCAGGTCAGGGTCACGTTCGGGCGGGAAATGCCGCCCCAGACGCTGAACTGGCCCTGAACGTGCCACTCCTTTCCGTTGTCGGTTCCCTTGATGGCGTCAGTCAGGCTTTCGAGGTTCTCTCCATTGCCCTCGAGTTTCGCCAGCGGAGCGAGGTTGGGCGGCTTACTGGTGGCCCCGGCCGCCGGGCCGGCCAGCAGGAGCAGCGCTGTGGCGATCGTTGTTATGGTCACTGTGTGCGTTGTTGGCTGTGAGTGTTTGATCGGGGAAGTTATCTGGCCTGCACGGGAGCGAAAAAAGCGGTGGCGCGTCAGGGTTTCGGTGGAGCATCTTCGGGTCGGGATCCCCAAGCCTTGTTGGGCTTCGGGCCCATTTCGAGGACCAGGCGTCCTCCGCCGTGTATCTCCCTGGCGCGGAACCATGGGTGGAGCAGGGGCTTTCCGTTGAGGGTGGCTGATTGAATGAAGAAATTCCGCGGGCCGTTGTTTTGGGTCTCGATGGTGAACTGCCTGCCCCCGAAGTAGTTGGGGTCGAGCTTGATCACGGCGCGGTCGAAGAGCGGGGAACCGATTTCGTAGATCGGGTCGACCCGGCAGCCGCCGTCGGTCTGGAACAGGCCGAGGGCGCTCATGACGAACCAGGCTCCGCCCTGACCCTGGTCCTCGTCGCCGGGCCAGCCGTCATGGGCGGTGGCACCGTAGTATTGGTCGAGGATCGCCCGCACCCACTTTTGGGTGAGCCATGGAGCACCCGCGTGGTTGAAGAGGTAGGCAACCTGCATGCTCGGCTGGTTGCCATGGTTGATGGGAACCGTGGACATGCGGTCGCCGGGCGCGTTGAAATCGTGGACGGCCGACTTCGCGAGTCCCTCGTTCAGGCGTTTCACGAACCGGTCCCGACCCATGAGTTCGACCAGT
>JAABSN010000379.1 GCA_011390385.1 Thioalkalivibrio nitratireducens
CATGTCCGCGCCATTTTCAAGCATGAGCGCGACCAGAGACGGCAAGCCTGATGGGACAGGGCAGTCACCTGGGAAAAGGATGCTTACCAGTTCACCTCGGGCTTGGGCGATGCCTTTCGCCACGGCATCCGACCCGGCGACGACATATCGAAGAGGCACTGGGGGATTGTCGGGCACAGCGCGCCCGGGGCCGGCCAGAATGATTTCATGTCCAATCGCATCCTGTGCGGCCAACGCGTTCAGGGTCGCATCCAATGCGGCGCGGTCGCGCCCATCCCAGCCGATCACGATCGATAGTGGCAGCTTGCCGGCGATTTCCAGACCCCAAGCCTGTCCATCCCCCGTGGCGGGTTTGTAGACCAAGCCCTGCTGCGCGTACCAGTCAACGACGGCTTGGGCGAACTGCGTTCGCCGCAGCGGATTGCGCAGGGCGCGCGCGCGTTCGGCAACCAGGCGCGCGGCAAGCATCGCAAAGGCCTGATCGGCATCCCCGTGGGGACCGGCCTGCAGAATTTCGCGAGCACGCTCAAGCACCGAGAATTGTTGCATGACCCTGTCATCATCGGCCGCCGTTATCTGGCCTGGCCTGCCGCGTGTCTGCAGATAGAGCGCTTGTGGCAGGTGCACGATGTGGTCGGTCCGCGCCGCGGCTCGCAGAAAGAAGCCGTGATCCTCGAACCAGGTGCCTTCGTCGAATGTAAGCCCCTCGATAAGGTGACGGCGATAAAGCTTGTTCCAAGCGGAGGGAAAATGGTCGATGACGTCCAGCCATGACGAGAACCGGTTATAGGTGCTGACATCCTTCGCCGCGAGTTCAGGAGTACCATGCCGCCCGGAATGGGTGCTGCCGGTGTCATCCGGGTGAACATTGCAGAGCCCGCATGCGACCCAATCGGCACCTGTTCGCTCCAGCTCTGCATGGAGCCGCGCCAGATAGTCAGGCATGACCCGGTCATCACTATCCACGAAGGCAATGAACGCGCCTTTGGCATGAGCAAGCCCAGTGTTGCGTGCCGCTCCGAGCCCGGCATTGGTTTGGGTGATGACCGCAAGACGCCGATCCTCTTCGGCCTGCTGGCGCGCGATGGCCTCACTGCCGTCGGTCGATCCGTCATCCACCACGATGACCTCGAAGCTTTCCCAGGTCTGCGCGCGCAGACTGTGCAGGCAAGCGGTAAGGTGCTCTGCAACATCATGGACTGGAACGATGACTGAGATCAGAGGCTGTGTCATCGGCTTGAGGGAGCATCTGGGAACAGCATGCGAGCGTTCTCAGCCACTGGCAGCGTGGCGTAAAGCCCGTTTTTCAAGCGGATCGATGAAGTCGCTCCGGGCGTTGAGAGACGTCGCGGTAGCGTTGCATCTGCGTGACATGCCGGCCTGCGCCGAAAGTTGTATCAAACACAACTTTTGCGTTAACCACGGATTAGGGGCAGTCCTCTCTTGTGAGATAGAGCCACGAGAATCCAGGGGGAGTGGAGGAATCATGCAAGCTGAGAGCGTATACGATCTTGTGATGCGGACCCTTCGTGAAATGGACGAGTTCTCGGACCGGAAGGGTTGGCGCGGCATGCATGAACGCACGGTTGCAGCCAGTTTTTCCCATAGGGAAGAACGCGCTCTGACCAATCCGCATTGCGCCTCCGTCGACCCGAGCGAGGGCATCTACAACGCGACGGTCTTGTCTAGCGTGATGCACGCGGCCTGAGCTGCCGATTGGTACGTGACGACAGGGTCGAGACCAAGCGCGCGGTCTGATTGTGGGCGCTTGGTATGCCGCTAATGACCGTGTGTGATTGCGCAAGGCGAAGAAACCGGTGGGATGCCCTCAAGATGGTCTCGGCAGCCCGATCCGTTCCTTGGTGGCTGCAGCCTCGGTGGCTGGTCCATCTCTGTAGCTCCCCAACCGCGGTCCGCTTGGGTTCTCTCCCGACTGTCTGCTCGATCAGCGCTGTGACGTATCGTTCTCTCCGAAGCCGCAGCCTGCAAATGTTGCGTGGTCGTGGCGTTGCCATGCAGGATCTTCTCGGCACGCTTGCGGATGAGCTCAGGGAACGCAGCGAACCGACTTGTGCCTCTCGCAATCACCCGGCATGTCGCGTATTACCTTCGGGGCTAAGGAACAGGGTGCAGATGCTGATCGGACTTGAACGAAAATTCGTCTTCGTGGCCAACACCAAGACGGCATCGACGTCGATCGAGTCCGTACTGAAGCCTCATGCCGATATCCAGCATGCGGGGAATCCAGAGCGGAAACACGTACCCTTGCGACGCGCCTTTAATTTGTACCCCGAAGTTTTCGGCACTGGCCGCGAGAAGGCTGGAGATTACTTCAAGTTTGGCGTCATGCGGGATCCGCTCGACTGGATCGGGTCCTGGTTTCGCTACAGAAAAGGCAACAAGGTCGATGCGCCGCTTCCAGCTGATATGGAATTCGCGGAATTCTGGGCCCTGGCAGACTGGAACATCCGACGGCGTGACGGCACACGCTTTCTCCAACGGCACATGTTCAGTGATGTCCAGGGCGGCCTTCTGGCCGATGTGATTATCCCCTTTGATCAACTAAACTCGTTGTTCACGGAGATCTGTGACGCGTTCGGTTTCGAAAGCAAACTTCCCCGCGAAAATGTAAGCCATGTCTCTGAATTATCCGTGCCAAAATCGCTGGAGGAAGAATTGCGCGAGTTCTATGCTCCGGATTACGCGTTATTCGGTCAGTTGGATACGATCAATGTGCGCGGCATGGAAAAGCTCCGCAACCTGGTTGCCCAAGGCTGATCGAAGTCTTCCTCATGACTGCAGCAGGTCTTTCGCGGCATTCAATGCTTCGCGGATGGATACGTCCATATCAAGATAGCGGTATGTGCCAAGTCGACCCAGGAACGTGATACCAGTTTCCTGGCGTGCGAGATGCTCGTAATCGGAGAGCATTGCTTTTTCTTCA
>JAABSN010000380.1 GCA_011390385.1 Thioalkalivibrio nitratireducens
TTCAGCGAGGCGGATCGGGTAGTAGGGAATGTCGTCAGAACCCGCTTCCCGGGAGGTTTCGCGATACAGGACACTGCCCGCATGGTCTTCCCATGGGGCGAAATGCTTGTGTTCCGTGATGCGTGTATAAGGCACGTCGGTATCGGCATAGTTCATGACCGCACATCCTTGCCAATCGCCCTCGGCTGTGAAGCGCTCGAAGTCGAGCGTCCGGTATCCAAGGCGCCCCAGTCGATGG
>JAABSN010000381.1 GCA_011390385.1 Thioalkalivibrio nitratireducens
AACCTGAAACACAACATCACGCCCATCGGTATCCACAAGTCGGTACAGGACATCATGGAAGGGGCGCGGCGCATGCCGACCAAGGCAAAAGCCAAGGGACGCAAGGTGGCGGAGGACTCGCTGGCCTACAGTACGGATGTGGCGAAGCTGTCGCCGGCGGCCCTCGCCAGGCGCTTCACGCAGATCGAGAACCAGATGCACGAGCATGCGAAGAATCTGGAGTTCGAGGAGGCCGCCTCTTTACGGGACAGGCTGGCGGAGCTCAAGCAGCAGGCTTTCCTGCAGTAGCGATATAGGGCATCATGCGCGGCCAGATCACGGTGGCCGCCGCGAGTCAATCGCTACCGTCTGATCGCGACCACCCAAACACGTGGCCTTTCGTAGGGGTCACCACTGACAGGAGCACAGAATGCCCTCGATTACCCTGCCTGACGGCAGTGCCCGACACTTTGACACCCCCGTTTCCGTTGCTGATGTTGCCGCCGATATTGGTCCCGGCCTCGCCAAGGCTGCGCTTGCCGGCGTGGTGGATGGCCGCGAGGTGGATACCTCTCACATCATGGCAGCCGATGCCTCCCTCGCCATCGTCACGGACAGGGACGATGGCGCGCTGGACATCATCCGCCATTCCACGGCCCACCTGCTGGCCATGGCGGTGCAGGAGCTCTTTCCCGGTACCCAGGTCACGATTGGTCCTGTGATAGACGATGGCTTTTATTACGATTTTGCCAGCGAACACCATTTCACGCCGGATGACCTTGAGCGCATCGAAGCGCGCATGGCCGAGCTGGCCGAGGCCGACCTGCCGGTAAGCCGGGAGGTCATGTCCCGGGAGCAGGCGGTGGAGGCTTTCACGCAGCTGGGCGAGCACTACAAGGTGCAGATTGTCAGCGAGCTGCCCGAGGGCGAGGACATCTCCGTCTACCGGCAGGGCGAGTGGATGGATCTGTGCCGCGGTCCCCACGTGCCGAGCACGGGTCGACTCAAGGCCTTCAAGCTGACCAAGCTGGCGGGGGCCTACTGGCGCGGCGATTCGAACAACGAAATGCTGCAGCGGATTTATGGCACGGCCTGGGCCAACAAAAAGCAGCTCAAGCAGTACCTCACGCGCATCGAGGAAGCGGAGAAGCGCGACCACCGCAAGATTGCGAAGAAGCTCGACCTGTTCCACACCCAGGAAGAGGCCCCGGGCATGGTGTTCTGGCACCCGAACGGCTGGACCATCTACCAGGTGATCGAGCAGCACATGCGCCAGGCCCAGAAGCGTGAGGGCTATCTCGAAATCAGGACACCGCAGATCGTCGACATGACGCTGTGGGAAAAGTCCGGCCACGCCGAGAAGTTCGGCGACGACATGTTTATGCTGCAGGCCGAGGAGCGCGAGTACGCGGTCAAGCCAATGAACTGCCCCTGCCATGTGCAGGTGTTCAATCAGGGGCTGCGCTCTTACCGCGACCTGCCGCTGCGCCTGGCCGAGTTCGGCAGCTGCCATCGCAACGAGCCCTCGGGGTCTCTGCACGGCATTATGCGGGTGCGCGGCTTTACCCAGGACGATGGCCACATATTCTGCACGGAAGAGCAGATCCAGCCGGAGGTATCGGCGTTTATCGATTTCCTGCACAAGGTCTATGCGGACTTCGGCTTCAGCGATGTGATCTACCGGCTGTCGACCCGCCCGGCAAAGCGTGTCGGCACCGACGAGGACTGGGATCGCGCAGAGAAGGCGCTGGCCGATGCGCTGGATGCCCAGGGCCTCGACTGGGAAGAGCTGCCGGGGGAGGGTGCCTTTTACGGTCCCAAGATCGAATTCTCCCTGCGCGACTGCATCGGCCGGGTCTGGCAGCTGGGCACGGTGCAGGTGGATTTTTCCATGCCCGGTCGTCTGGATGCCCAGTATGTGGCGGAGGACGGGTCGCGCCGTGTGCCGGTGATGCTGCACCGTGCCATCCTTGGATCCTTCGAGCGATTCATCGGAATTCTGATCGAACACTACGAGGGTGCGTTCCCGGTCTGGCTGGCACCTGAACAGGCTGTGGTGATGAATATCACCGACAAACAGGTCGATTATGTGGAAAAAGTCCAGGAATCCTTGCAAAACAAAGGCTTTCGGGTGGTATCGGACTTGAGAAACGAGAAGATCGGCTATAAAATCCGCGAGCACACGATTCAGCGCGTTCCCTATCTGCTGGTAATCGGCGATAAGGAAGTGGAATCGCAAACTGTGGCCGTGCGGTCGCGTCACGGTGAGGATCTGGGATCGATGGATCTCGAGGCGTTCAGTCGTCTCCTCACTGAAGACGTTGCCCGACACGGCCGTATTGCAATGGAGAATCAGCATTAAGAAAGAAGCCGGCAAGGGGAAGAAATCCCTGACCAATGACGAGATCACGGCGGACCGTGTTCGTCTGATCGCAGAGGATGGTGAGCAGCTCGGGATCGTCGCGATCGCCGATGCCAGGGCGAAAGCCGAAGCCGCCAGCCTGGATCTGGTGTTGATAGCGGATCAGTCGGATCCCGTGGTCTGCAAGATCATGGATTACGGCAAGCATGTGTTCGAGGCGAAGAAGCAGAAAAACGCCCAGAAGAAGAAGCAGAAGCGAACACAGGTCAAGGAAATGAAGTTTCGACCAGGGACGGAAGAGGGAGACTATCAGGTGAAGTTACGCAACCTGACACGTTTCCTGGAAAATGGCGACAAGGCCAAGGTCACGCTGCGTTTTCGCGGTCGTGAAATGGCTCACCAGGAAATCGGCATGGAGCTACTCAAGCGGGTAGAAGCTGATCTGGCGGAATTGGGCGGTGTCGAGCAGTTCCCGAAAATGGAAGGCCGACAGATGACCATGGTAATCGCCCCAAAGAAGAAGAACTAGCGGCCCGTGAATGCCCTTGTTTCTTCGTTACTGACACTTCGCATACGGAGTACATACTATGCCTAAAGCAAAAATTCACAGCGGGGCAGCCAAGCGGTTCAAGAAGACCGCCGGCGGCTACAAGCGCAAGAGCGCTTACAAGAGCCACATCCTGACCAAGATGACCACGAAGCGGAAGCGCCAGCTGCGCGGCACTTCCATGATTCACGCCAGTGATGTGCGGGCAATCGACCGCATGTTGCGGGCACGCTAACGGTTATCAACCAGGAGAAGACGCATGGCCCGTGTAAAACGTGGTGTTGTCGCTCACCGGCGGCACA
>JAABSN010000382.1 GCA_011390385.1 Thioalkalivibrio nitratireducens
AACTCGATTGCTGGCGCCATGAATATCATTACCCGCAAGCCAACCCGCGACGATGCCGACACCTATGCCGATATCCGCATTGGTGAGCGCGATATCTTCCGCGCGGAGGGCGCGACCAATGTCGATATCGGCGACGCCGTTTCCGTGCGCATTGCGGGCCTGCATTCCAGGGAAGACGGCTACGTCAACAATATCCGCACTGGCCGGGACTACATCGAGCACGACAAGACGGCGCTGCGCCTGACGGGTGTCTACGACAATGGTGGAGCGCTGACGGCGACCCTGTTCGTCGAATACGAGGACCGCGAGCAGTCTGGCACGATTTACCGTGCCACCGGCAATGGCCCGTCCTACGCCTTTCTGGAGAGCATCTACGGCACGATCCCGGTGCCCGGTGATCCGCGGGACATCAATATCGATGAGCCGCGCAGCCCGCCGGTGGACGAAGGCGAGATATTCCAGATCGGCCTGGAGCTCAATTACGACCTGGGCTGGGCGACACTCACCTCATTGACTGGCTACAAGGATCACGACTTCTACTATTCGGAGGATTTTGACGCGACGCCGCTGACCATCTTCAACTACGAGCAGGTACAGTCAGGCGAGTACTTCGAGCAGGAGTTGCGTCTCACCTCTGACACCGACGGCATGCTGAGCTGGTATGCGGGTGTTTCCTACTACCGCGAGGAAATCGATACGGAGTTCCTTGGCCAGCAGGACGAGGACCTGTATTGCAACGTGTACTGGGGTCGTGACTGCCAGGGCGTCTTCGATTACTACAACAACGCCTACGATGGTGCCTACGCCTATGTTCTTACCGACTATTGGGGCACCTACGACTGGCAGGCAAGTCCCGATGGTCTGATCGATGACTGGAATCGTACCCGGGGCACCTTCCAGGGCTGGGCTGCCTACGTCGATCTACAGTTCCAGTTCTCGGAGCAGTTCGATGCCAGCATCGGCGTGCGCTACAACGACGACGAAAAGAAGATGTCGCAAGAGGTGTTGACCGGGCGCAACCGCAGTATTCTGGGGCAGGTGGTGCAGACCGGCTTCACCACCCCTCAGGGCCCGGTGTCCGACACCCAGTCCTGGTCCAAAGCCACCTGGCGCGGTGTTCTTAACTGGCGTCCGGATAGCGATAACCTCCTCTACGCCAGTATCACCACAGGCTACAAACAGGGCGGTTTCAACAGCTTCTCGGTAACGCCGGGGGGGCCTTTCAGCGGCGTCGAGGCGCTGCCGGGCGTGCATCGTCCGTCCTCCTTCGATTCCGAGGAGGTCATTTCCTACGAGATAGGCTACAAGGGCAAGCACTTTGATGGCGCCAGCCAGATCCAGCTGAATGCGTTCATCTACGAGTACGAAGACTTGCAGGCAACCTGCAGCGAGCCGGGCTCGCCAGTGGTCGAGGTGTGCAACACCGGCACCGTGGACGGTCGGGGCGTCGAAGGCGTCTGGAACTACGGCTTCTCGGACCACTGGAGTTTCGGCCTCGGTTTTTCCTGGTTCGACAGCGAGGGCAAGGGCATTCAGGACTTCTGCGCCAACGGCGAGGAATTCCTGGGCGATCGCAGTGCCTGCGAGGGCTCTCCGCTGCCAGGCATTCCGGAGTGGACCGCTTATGCCACCCTGAACGGGACCGTGCCGCTGAAGTCGGGTGAGCTGTTTGGCAATGTTTCTGCAAGCTGGGAAGACGGAGCGCCGGCGGACTGGGTGCCATTTACCCCTGAGACCGTGGCTGCGGGGATGCGCTACGTGGGCGAATATACCGAGGTTCAGGCGATGGCGGGCTTCCGCTCGCCCACGGGTTGGGCGCTTGCGCTGTATGTCGAAAACCTGCTCGACGACGAGTATTACGATGCGGGCAATGGGCCGACCTCTGCCGCGTCTCCCTACGTGCAATCCGATATCAGCCCCAGTCGTCCACGTACCGCGGGTCTGCGCTTTACCTGGAACCTGTGAACGTGGGGCCTGTGAACGCGATGCCAACGGTTTTGCGCTGAGATGGCCCGCCGACTCGATATCAGCCGCCGGGATTTTCTCGGCGGCATTGCCCTGGGAACAGCCGCGGGTGCACTGGCTCCCATGGAGGCTCTGGCGCGTGGCGGCGCGGCACCGGCGGGGTACCCGCCGTCGCTCATGGGCATGCGCGGCAGCCAGCCGGGGTCCTTTGACGTTGCACATGCCGTAGCCTGGGCCGGTCAGCGCTATCCGCGACCGGCTGACCAGACAGGCAAGGACTATGACCTGGTCGTGGTTGGCGGCGGTATTTCCGGGCTGGCGGCGGCACATTTCTACCGCCAGCAGGCAGGTGATGGCAGCCGCATTCTGATTCTCGACAATCACGACGACTTCGGCGGTCACGCACGTCGCAACGAGTTCACCGTCGACGGCCGCCAGTTGATCGGCTACGGCGGCAGTCAGTCTCTGGATACGCCGGGCAGTTATTCCAGGGAAGCCGCCGACCTGCTGCGGTCTGTCAGTATTCATCCTGAGCGGTTCCATGAGTATTACGATCAGGATTTTTTTGCGAATGCCGGCCTCGGACGCGGCCTGTACTTCAGCGCCCGTCGCTACGGCGAGGATCGGGTGCTGCCGGAACTGGACCTTTACGGTGGCGTGTCCGCCCGGGACCGCAATGCGGCATTGCTCGCCCGCTATCCGCTTGACGTTGCCGCCCGTGAGGCCTGTCTTGAACTGCTCTCGACGCCGGTGAACTACCTGGCGTCCGTTCCCCGGGATGCCCGCATTGCCACACTGCGTAGCATGAGCTATCGCGACTTCCTGCTCGACACCGCGGGCGTGCCGGAGTCGGTTTATCTGCTGTGGCGCGATGCCATTCGCGGCTGGTGGGGGGTGGGCTGGGACGCCATCTCTGCACTGGAAGCGCAGCGCATGGGCATGCCCGGAACGCAGCAGCTCGACCTGCCGCCGGTGCCGCAGCGCGAACCGGAGCGCAACGAGCCCTATATCTTTCACTTTCCTGATGGCAATGCCGGTGTCGCTCGCGCGCTGGTGCGCAGCCTGATACCACAGGCTGTGCCCGGTAGCAGCATGGAAGATCTGGTGCTGGCCAGGGTGGACTATGATGCCCTGGATCAGGCCGGACAGCGCTGCCGGCTGCGCCTGAACAGCACCGCGGTGGACGTGCGGCATACGCCGGCGGGCGACGCG
>JAABSN010000383.1 GCA_011390385.1 Thioalkalivibrio nitratireducens
GGCGTCAGCGTCGCGGCCTTGCACGCGGCTCGTGACCTCGACGCAGTCGCTAAGCGCAGTGTGGAAACCTGCCTCGGCTGTGCCGCAGACGCCGACTGTGCCCGCTGGCTCGACGGGGCAACCATGCGGGACGGCGCGCCCGCCTTCTGTGCAAACCAATCGCTTATCGCCGCCTTGCAGACTGGCAAGCGCCTTCGAAGCGGTCGCGCCTAGCTCGTTTCGAAGACGCTGTCGTCGGCGATATCATCGATCCACGTTCTGGCGGCCACGGCGCGGGGCAGGCCGAGAGGGCCGATGGCCAAGAGTGCGACCTGGGCAATCGCCTTGTCCTCGATCCCTTCGGAGCGTGCGCGGCGAGTATGAGAATGTACGGCGCCTTCGGACCCTGCACCAATGGCCAGAGCGAGCTTTACCAGCCGCCGTTCGCGGTCACTCAGAGGCCCGGCTTCTGCCGTTGCTCGACCGAGCGCGGCATACGCCTTCCAGATGTCGGGATGCGTGTCGGCAAGCTTTCCGGCGGCACCGGGCATGGATTTCACCATTTTCGTTTCCTCAGGTTTCGGGATCGTCGATCAAGGGATTGGGTCGCGCATAGCGTTCAAGCTTCGTTCGGTCTGTTATCTGGATGCGGCTGCCTTGCGCCGTGACGCCGTGGGACTGCAAGCCTTTGAAAGCGCGGCTGAGGTGTTCAGGTGTCATCCCGAGTACCGAGGCGAGGCGGCGCTTCTCGAAATCAAGGTCGAAGTCGTCCCGGCCACTGGCCTGTGCCTGTGCCCGCAGGAGGTAGTTTGCGACCCTTTCCGTCGATGTGCGCAGCTTCAGATCCTTCTGGGCCTTGATAACAGACCGATAGCATTGTGCCAGATCGGTGACGATGGCCCGGGCGAAACCGCTGTCGAGATCGAAGATGGCGCGGACTTCCTGGCTCGGGATCAGCACGATGCGGCTCTTCTCTAGCGTACGCGCCGACATGAGGTAGGGCGCACCATTGATCGTCGCTGCAAGAATGAAGGTGGAGACAGGTCTCACGGTGGCCATGCTGGTGTTCCGTTCGTTCCAGGCGGCGAACAGATCCACGGATCCAGAGAGCACCACATGCAAAAAGTCGCTCGGCTCGCCCTCGGTGATAAGTTCCACGTGAGGTGGAAAGGTCTGCACGAAGGCGCCGCGCATGAGCGTCGTAAAGTTATCCTCTGCCATGGTTTCGAACAAGTGCAATTGCCGAATGGCTTGATACTCGCGCTCAGGCATTCGCTCTCCTGCTAAGCTACAGCTTCTTTCGCTTGTCTACCTATTTGAACTACTACTTGATAAAACTCAATTAGACAGCCGGCATTAGTGTATACGCGTCTTGATTAATGCCCATATGTCGTTAATTTTCATGGCTTTTTTGCAAAAGCTTGATCCAGATCAAATCTATTTCCACGGTGCAAATGCCAGTGTCACGCCAATTCCCGACGGGATTTCCACGCTTATTTGCAGGAGCCACTGCCATGCAGACCGTAGCCACTGCCTCGCGCACTGACCAGATCGCAGCCACGTCGCTCAGTACATTCTCGTTTGCGATCTGCATTGCAGTATGGCTGCTGTTCTCCATCATCGGTGTCCCGATCAAGGAAGAGCTCGGCCTCAGCGACACGCAGTTCGGCCTCTTGATCGCGACGCCTATCCTCACTGGTTCGCTCAGCCGCATCGTGCTGGGGATGCTGACGGAAATCTACGGCGGAAGGATGGTATTGCCGGTGCAGATGCTCCTGACGGCTGTCGCTGTCTGGTTCCTGCCGACGATCTCCAGTTACGAGGGCTTTCTCGTGGCGGCCCTTGGCGTGGGGTTGGCCGGGGGTGCGTTCAGCATCGGCGTGCCGTATGTCTCGGCCTTTTTCGACCAAAGTCGGCAGGGTACCGCGCTCGGTATCTTCGGCGCGGGCAATGTGGGCTCGGCACTGACCAGCTTTCTCGCCCCCGTCATGGTTGGCATGATGGGCTGGCAAACGACCGCGCAGATCTACGCTGTCGCATTGGCCGCTGTGGGCGTGCTGTTCTTCGCGCTCGCCCCGACCGATCCGGCGCACCGCCCTGGCGCGGGGCGTAAGAAGACCTCGATCGTCAAGCTGATGGCACCGTTGCGTTACCTTCAGGTCTGGCGCTTCTCGACTTATTACTTCTTCGTCTACGGCGGCTTCATCGCGCTCGCCGCCTTCTTGCCGCGCTATTACATGGGCGCCTACGAGTTGAGTCTTGGCATGGCCGGTTTCCTGACAGGCTGCTTCGCTCTGCCGGGATCGCTGTTCAGGGCTTACGGCGGGGTTCTCGCGGACAAGATCGGGGCGCGCACGGTTATGTATGCCGCGTTTCTCGTATCGCTCGTCTGTCTCTTCCTGCTCAGCTATCCGCCAACGCGCTATGAGGTGGCGGGCATCAATGGGCCAGTAACCTTCGAGATCGTAGCGCCGCTTTGGGGTTTCGTTGGCGCTACCGTTGTGCTGGGCTTCTTCATGAGCCTCGGGCAGGCGGCGGTATTCAAGCACATTCCGGTCTACTACCCGCACCATGTCGGTCCGATCGGCGGTCTGGTTGGGATGATCGGTGGTCTCGGCGGGTTCTTCCTGCCGGTCGGTTTCGGGGTGCTGCTCGACGTCTTTGGGGTGTGGACGGTGCCCTTCATGGTGATGTTCGCCATCGTCGGCATCTCAACCGTGTGGATGCACCTGGCAATCCGCCGAATGGAACACCGCCGCCACCCCGGACTGCGTGAGGAAACATTCCTGTCCGACGTACCCGACCGGCCGTTTCCGGCGAACGGCGGCGACAATGGGTCGGCCGCGAGCGACCGACGCGAGAGCGTGACGCCATCCCGAGAGCAACCCGCGCAATGACCCAACCGATTTTCCGGGCAGCCCAGTTCGCCACCCGGACCCAGACACCAGAAAGGACAGCCCAATGAGCCATCTGCTCGACAAACTGAACTTCTTCCAGAGCAAGGAACTGGAGCAATTCTCCGACGGTTGGGGTCAGACCACCCGCGAGAACCGCGACTGGGAGGACACCTACAGAAACCGTTGGCGGCACGACAAGATCGTGCGCTCCACCCACGGGGTGAACTGCACCGGGTCATGTTCGTGGAAGATCTACGTCAAGTCCGGCATCGTGACTTGGGAAACCCAGCAGACCGACTAT
>JAABSN010000384.1 GCA_011390385.1 Thioalkalivibrio nitratireducens
TCAGTGCAGAGCACGGCGTTCTGCACCATCACCGGCAGAAGGGCACTGGAGACGGCCGCCAGGCCGGCGTTCGCGATGGCCTCGAACGCCCGGTGACCGGCGCGATACGTCGCCGCGAGGAGCTTCTTCTTCCAAGTCCGCCGGCCGCCCGAAAGGGCTGTCACCGAACCGCCTAGCCGCCGACAAGCACACGACCACAGACGCGGCGGCGCAGGGTCGCGCTGGTGCCGGCCCCACTCCCTCGACCCTTTTCGGCTTTCGCTCTGGTGCTCTTCGTCGGCTTCGACGATGCAGGCCAGGACATTGTCGGGCTCGGGTGTCAGCGCCCCGATGACCGACATCCGCCAGCGCCAGGTGCTATGGCGGGATGCCGACAGGACCTCGGCCCCGCGACGGCAGGACATCGGCTGCGGTGCCTCCATCATTTCACGCGCCAGTCCTGGCATCACGTCGGGACGATGCACCCGGGCGAGCGCTGTGCCCGTCCGACCCGACCAGGTTGCCCGGCACCCAGAGCAATTCCATCGCTGCGCGCCCGTTTGTAAGCGGCGGCTGCGCCCCACCTTTCGGCAGGTTCGATCCATTGCGAAGTGTTTCCTGTCGTGAGGCAAGGAGTGCGTTTCGCAATGTGCGCTACGAGTGCGTTTCTCAGATCGCTGGGTGTGGAAATCCATGCGTCCGGGCATCGGCGCTGGCCTGATGAGGTAAAGGCGCAGGTTGTCGCCGAGACCCTGCGCGCGGGAGCCACGGTGAAGGATGTTGCCGCGCGGTTCGGTGTCCAGCCCAATCAGCTGTCGGCGTGGCGGCGCCTCGCAAAGAACGGAAATCTGGTTCTGCCGTCGCTGGAGGACCATGATCTCGAGGCGGTCTTCGCGCCTCTGGTCGTATGTGACGCTGAGCCTCCGGTTCGAGATGTTGGGGGTAATCGAACGCCGTCCGAAATCCGGACCAGCTTCGGCGACGTTGCGATCCATCTCGATGCCGAAACCCCTGCCAGGCGCATTGCCGAGATCGTGTGCGCACTTGGAGAGCCCTCGTGATGCTGCCGTCGCACAGGATGCGCATCCTGGTGGCGACGCAGCCCGTGGACTTCCGCAAGGGGCATGACGGGCTGGCGGCACTGGTGCAGTCCGCGCTGAAGGAGGATCCGTTTACCGGCACGGTCTTCGTCTTCCGGGCCAAGCGGGCGGACAGGCTGAAGATCCTGTTCTGGGACGGGACTGGGCTCGTGATGGCCTACAAGCGCCTCGAAGAAACGACGTTCGCGTGGCCCACGATCCGGGACGGCGTGATGACGCTGAACCGGGCGCAGTTCGAAGCCCTGTTCGCGGGCTTGGACTGGCGCAAGGTCCGGGCGCTGGAAGCCCGCAAACCGGCTGCGGCAGAATGACTCTGCTCCATCGAAATGGCGGGCCGTTCCAGTTGGTTCGGAGTATCCTGGCAACATGCCTGCTGCCGCCAAGATAGACCTGTCGAGCCTGCCCGAGGATCAGCGTGATGTCGTCGCCGATCTCCTGCGCGAGCACGCGGATCTTCTGGCGACGAACGCAGCACTGAAGGCGGAATCCACCGACCTGAAGCAGATCGTCAAGCGGCTCGAGCATCTGGTCGCCGAGTTGAACCATGTCGTGCATGGCAAGAAATCCGAGAAGCTCAGCGAGGACGACCGGCAGCTTGCCTTCGAGGACCTCGAGACCGCTGTGGCCGAGGTCGAGAAGCAACGCGACGAGCGCGCTTCCTCGGATGAGGCCCCGCGCCGCAATGTCACGCCCGCGCAGCGCAACCGTGGAAACCTGCCCGCAGAACTGCCGCGCATCGAGCAGATCGTCGAACCGGACAGCCTCGAATGCCCGTGTGGCTGCGGGCGGATGCACAAGATCGGCGAGGATCGGACGGAACGTCTCGACATCGTGCCCGCGCAACTGCGGGTGATCGCCACCGTCCGACCGAAATATGCCTGCCGGGTCTGCACCGATGGTGTCACGCAGGCGCCCGCGCCGGCGGCTCTCATCGAAGGGGGCCTGCCCACCGAGGGTGCCATCGCCCATGTGCTGGTCAGCAAGTATGCCGACCATCTTCCATTGTATCGCCAGAGCCAGATCCTTGCCCGGTCGGGCGTCAACATCCATCGCAGCACGCTGGCGGACTGGGTCGGTGTCGCAGGCTTCCACCTCCGGCCCGTCGTCGACCGACTGGCCGAGCACCTGAAGTCCTCCGGCAAGCTGTTCATGGACGAGACGACGGCCCCAGTGCTGGACCCGGGGCGGGGCAAAACGAAAACTGGCTACCTTTGGGCCCTCGCACGCGACGATCGGGGCTGGGGGGGAGACGATCCACCCGGAGTAGTCTTCTTCTATGCTCCCGATCGCAGCGGGCAGAATGCGGAGAAGTTCCTGCACGGCTTCGATGGCACGCTGCAACTCGACGGCTATACCGGCTACAACCGCCTTACGCGCTCGACCCGAAAGGGCGGCAATCCGATCAGCGTGGCGCATTGCTGGGCCCACGCACGGCGCAAGCTGAAGGAGGTATTCGACCGCGACGGGTCCGAGATCGCCGCCGAGGGCCTACGGCGCATCGCCGAGTTTTACAAGGTCGAGGCCGACATCCGAGGCATGGCACCGGGCCAGCGGCTGTCGGCGCGGCAGGCCAGGATGGCACCCTTGGTCGCCGTCTTTGGCGAATGGCTCCAGGAACAGCGATTGAGCGTCTCGGCCAAGTCCCGCCTCGGAGAGAAGCTGGCCTACATCCACCGCCACTGGGACGGGCTCCAGACCTTCCTCCACGATGGCCGCGTCGAAATCGACTCCAACAGCGTCGAGAACCTGATCCGGCCGATCGCTCTGAACCGCAAAAATGCCCTCTTCGCCGGCCATGATGAGGGCGGCAGAGCGTGGGGACGCATCGCCTCCCTGATCGAGACTGCGAAGATCAACGGTGTCGAGCCGTTCGCCTATCTCAAGGCGACCCTCAAGGCGATCGCCAACGACCATCCCCAGTCCGCCATCGACGATCTGCTTCCCTGGAACTTCAAGCCGTCAAGCTGAAATCCTCGTGGGGCGCAGCCGCCGCTTACGCCTTTTCACACTCCACCTCGTTTTCGCGCACCTTTCGAGCGTTCCTGTTAGCCTGCCATGTGGCGACAAAAGAACCCAGCAAAGTCAAAGCCCCGCC
>JAABSN010000385.1 GCA_011390385.1 Thioalkalivibrio nitratireducens
CCCTTTAATGCCGCCCACGCCACGAAGCGCACATCCAGACGACGCCAGTTGCGTCAACTGATGCTTCTATGGTCAACTTGGGGAACATGGCATCCGCTTTCGGGCTCGCCATTATTCTCGGCAGCAGAGGCGCTTTTATGAGGCGGGGTAGACCATGGCTAGCGGGGGCATTGCTTGCGGTTGGGACCGTGTTTCTGGGGCTGGTGATCGTGGTCGCCTGGCGCACCTACCGGCTGCCCGATGCGGTGTTGCTTCCGTCAGACTCGGCGCCCGATTTGACCCAGCGTTTGTCGGCGATACGCTCCGGCGAGGTGGCGGCTCGACTGGCCGAGTCGATTCGTTTCGCGACCGTCTCGATTGAACCGACCGGTTCGACCCACGCGACCTTCGAGGCCGACGCGGCGTTCGTGGACCTCCAGGAATGGCTGGCGGTTACCTACCCTGACTTTCATGCATCGGCCCAGCTCGAGCGGGTCGGGAGGCATGGGCTGCTTTATCGTTGGCCCGGGCTTGGCGAGTGCCAGCCGGCAGGCTTTGTGTCGCATCTGGACGTGGTGCCGGTCGAGGCAGGCACGGAAGCTGACTGGACTTACCCGCCCTTTGCCGGCGTGGTCGCCGATGGCTTCGTCTGGGGCCGCGGCGCGCTCGACACCAAGGATAATCTGGTCTTGCTCATGGAGGCGGCTAACGGCCTGGCCCAAGGTGGTTTTCAGCCGCGTTGCGATCTCTATTTCATCTTCGGTCATGACGAGGAAATCGGCGGGCAGGACGGCGCAGCGCGCATGGCCGAGCGCTTGCGCGAGCGCGGTGTGCGCTTCGCCTGGCTTTTGGACGAAGGCGGCGGTATCGGCGCGAACCTGGACGGCAGCGAGTCGCCGCCCATGGCCCTGGTCGGCGTCAGTAGCCAGGGATACCTGACCCTGCGCTTGACCGCCCGAGCGCCGGGCGGTCATTCAGCCTTCGCCGTCGGGGTCGATGTTGAGGACACGGCCATCGTTCGCCTGTCGCGCGCGCTGCTGGCGCTGACGCAGTCGCCGATGACCGCTCGCCTGGACGACGTGGCCGAACGCGACATTCGAGCGCGGGCAGCCGGGGGGCCGCTGGCGCTGCGGGTGCTGGCGGCCAATCTATGGCTGTTGCGGCCGCTGGCCGAACAGCAGATCGAGCAGCGGGGTGGTCGCGGCATGCTGCGTACCACCCTGGCGGCCACGGTAATCGAGGGCGGGGTGCGCGAGAACGTGCTGCCGCAGCAGGCCTCGGCCTTGGTCAACGCGCGCATTCATCCGCGCTCGTCGATTGAAGAGGTCGTCGACTGGGTTCGCGAGCGCGTCGATTCTGATTTCATCGAAGTCAGCGTTGTGGAGCCGGCCGATCCGCCAACCCGCCCCGTCCATCCTCAAGACCCGGCGTTCCGCTTTGTCGCTGCCAGCATCGCCGAGGTGCTGGGCCCGGTGCGCGTGGTGCCGGCCTTCGGCTTTGCCGGCTACGACGGACGCCATTTTCAGGATCTAACCGACGCGCTGATGAATTTCGAATTCACGCCGATGGACACCAGTTCCGGAACGCACGGTACCGACGAGAAGCTGGATACCCGCTACCTCGCCCACGGCGTCGTGTTCTATCAGCGCTTAATGGAGCGCCACGGCGAATGAAGCCACCGCAATCTGAACGGACCCGTATCAACTCTGGGTTTCATAAAATGTTCGAAGCGAGCCAGGCCAGGCCTGGGTTCAGGCACCAATCTGGCGCAGCTTTTCGGTAACAGCACGCAGTTCGTCCAGTCGGTCTGAAAAGCGCGTCCTGTAATCTTCATCGCCCTGAATGGAGTCTTCCAACATCGCGCAGAGTCGAGCTTGAGCCTCGGCAAAACGTTCGATCAACTGCCTGGCCCCTTGCGGGTCTAGCCATCCCTGGGCCTGGTCGCCAAGCTTTCGGAGATCCTCAAGATCCTGGTCTGGTTCCCGGGGCAGGATATCTCTAGCCTGCATGGCATCCTCAAGGTCTTCGGCGATTTGGAGGTTGAATGCCGCGCACTCCTTCAGCGCGGTACGCTCGGCGCTTGCTTCGATAAGATGCTCCAGGGCCAGCTCGTAACGATGAGCGAGTTCGCGGGCCTGGCAGGCCGCCGCAATCAAATCGGCCTCGGGCTGAGATCGTATTAAGTGCACGGAAAGTGCTCCTGGAATGGAAAATTTTTCACGGCTTCCAATGTCGGGGCATAAACCGTCAGGGCGCCGGGCCGGACCCGACATTCCACGGCGGTGCGAGAAACAAACTCGCCGTCTGCAGTGACTTCTCGATATTTTTCCTTGTTGATCATCACCTTGTCACACCGAACCTCCGAAACTCTTCTTGCTCTGGGCATGCATTTGGCGCGACATGCTTGGACCCAAACCTATTCCAATGGCGTTGACAAAATACACATCGTTGGCCACGTCGATATCGATACTGCGGATATGGCCGGTGCAGATGATCTTAACCGCAAGAATCGTGACCGGACCCTGCTCCTCGAGCCTGGCGATGACGTCGTCCAGCGCCTCCGTACCGGATCGGCTTTTGCGGTTTACCACCAGCAATGAAGACGTTTGATCAGCCAATTGATTCATTTTCCAACGTGATACCCAGGCTATGCGCCTGCTTAAAAAACAGTATAGCCGCCGCGGCATCGGTCCATGGCTTCCAGGCTGGACACGGCTGATCTTGCAACGTATATTTTGTGAGGCATGGTATTTGAGAGCGTTTGCAGTGGGCGATGGTTCTATCGTAGCGAGGCTCGAGCGATTGGCCTCGCTGCGCGAAAAAGATAAATCCTTGCTAATTGGTCTTGAAAAAGACGTTATGGCAGCTCTGAATTAATCGCCATTTGCGATAATACCGGCATTGTTTCTCACCGGAATGAATTCGATGGACCAGCTGAGTTTTGCCGACCT
>JAABSN010000386.1 GCA_011390385.1 Thioalkalivibrio nitratireducens
GCGAGGCTCGAGCGATTCGCCTCGCTGCGCGAAAAAGATAAATCCTTGCTAATCGGTCTTGAAAAAGACGTTATAACTTTCGATGCTGGAGCAGTTTTGGGAAAGGTCGGTGAATCGAGTCCTCAGGTCCTTGCGCGCATGCCGGGTTGGGTTTTAGAGATCAGAAGTTACCCAGGCAAAGTGTCTTGACGAACCTGATCGCCATTGACACTGAGGGGCTATCTTTCAGGG
>JAABSN010000387.1 GCA_011390385.1 Thioalkalivibrio nitratireducens
GCGTCGATGCCGAGCGGGCTTTGGCGTGGTCGGACGACGAGGTGCTTCGGCGCTGGACCAAGCTCTACACCGGTCCGCGCGGTGAAATTGGACACTCACTCGGATTGAACCCACCACGCCGCTCGGGCATGCTCTGCAGCAGGAACAACGATACTGCTCCCACCTCCGGAGGCCCGCCATGCCCTATCCCCGCTCGTCCCTGGTCAGCCTGGACGCCACACCCTGGTACCACGTGATCTCCCGCTGCGTGCGGCGGGCGTTTCTGTGTGGCGAGGATCGCGCGACCGGGCGCAATTACGAGCATCGGCGCGGCTGGATCGTGGCGCGCATGGAGCAGTTGGCGGGGGTGTTTGCGGTGGATGTCGCAGCGTATGCGGTCATGGCGAATCACTTTCATCAAGTCGTTCGCGTCGATGCCGAGCGGGCTTTGGCGTGGTCGGACGACGAGGTGCTTCGGCGCTGGACCAAGCTCTACACCGGTCCGGAACTGGTGCAGCAGTATTTGCGCGATGGCGACGCGGACATGGTCGATGCGCAACTCGAGGTGGTGCAGCGCTGGGCTGCAACCTATCGCGCGCGGCTCGGGGATCTTTCCTGGTACATGCGGGTGTTGAACGAGTCGATCTCGCGGATGGCCAATGCAGAGGATGGGGTCACGGGCCGGTTCTGGGAGGGACGGTTCAAAAGCCACGCGCTGCTCGATGAAGCCGCGGTGCTGACGGCGATGGCGTATGTGGACCTGAATCCGATTCGGGCGCGACTGGCGACCGTTCCGGAGGATTCTGCGTTTACCTCGATTGCCGAGCGCCTGCAGGAAGCGGGCGAGGCCGAGGACGAATCGGCGGTGTCAACTGCCGATGCAGCGGCGCCGGCGTCGTCGGCAACGGAACCGCTACCCACACATCCGCTCGAAGCCCACCTCAACGCCCTGCCGCGCGCACCGCTAATGCCCTTCGATGCCACCGGCCGCATGGCGGCGGCGATTCCCTTTGCCTTCGACGATTACCTGGAACTCGTGGACACGACTGGACGGGTGATCCGGGAAGACAAGCGCGGCTACATCCCCGGCGAGACGCCGCGGATCCTGGAGCGGTTGAACATCGATCCCGAGCAGTTCATCGCCACCGCCGCACGGATGCTGGACCTGTTCAGTACGGCGATTGGTACGCCGGAGCATCTCACCGCGCATTGCGTCGCGCGCAACGTCGCCTTCCTGCGCGGGATGGGTGCCGCTCGGTCGCTGTTTGAGCGGAAGGCGGCCTGATTGCGCAGCGCCGCCCCACCGTACCGGCCCAAGAGGCCGGCGGGAACGGTTGTCGCCGACGCGGTAGCCGCTTCCAGGACACCGACGTTGCTGAGGCGGACCTCTGCGGCGAACCTCTTGCGTAACTACAGAACTGAAACTACACTCGTGCCGTGCGATTCGAATGGGATGAGTACAAGGACCGACTCAACCTTGCCAAGCATGGGGTCAGTTTCGAGACTGCTCGACTGGTGTTCGACGACCCGTTGCATCTGTCTGTGCAGGACCGAATCGTGGCGGGCGAGGCGCGGTGGCAGACGCTTGGTCTTGCCGGCAATGCCGTAATCCTGCTTGTCGCCCACACCTTCCGAACGGAAGGATCCGGGCAGGAGGTTATCCGAATCATCTCTGCGCGCAAGGCCACGCGGAACGAGAGACGTAGATATGAACAAGGTTTCTGACAAGCAAGCCGAAGAACTGCGCCGCCTCGCACAGCAGGACGAAGAGGCGGTGGATACGAGCGACATCCCGGAGATCACCAATTGGGATGATGCTGTCCGGGGACGCTTCTACCGCCCATTAAAGGAACAGGTCACACTCCGGATTGATGCCGATGTGCTCGCGTGGTTCAGAGCGGGAGGCAACAAATACCAGACGCGCATCAACGCAGCGCTGCGCGAGTACATCCGGACGCATCCTGAACGGTGAACAACCAGTCTTAACCAGTTTTGCGAACCAGTTTTAGACACTCACTCAACCAGTTTTGGACACTCACTTGGATCGGCAAGCCGAGGTCGCAACAGGCACGCCGGAACAATGCTGGCGGAACACTCGGTGACACTCACTTAATACAACTGTCCGCTCGCGTAGCACTGCCTGGACCCACGCGAGACGCCCCACGCCGTGCCGCCAGCGGCCCGGTTTACCGATTAACGTCAAACGGTATACACTTTCCGCATGATCAGGAGCTTCCGCTGCAAGGACACGCAAGCGCTGTTCGAGACGGGCAAGGCCCGCCGATGGCCTTCTCTCAAGGCGGTGGCTTATACAACTGCATGCGGCGGAAGCCCTCGCTGACCTCAAGGCACCCCCAGGCAACCGACTGGAGGCGCTCGCGGGAGATCGAGAGGGCCAGCACAGTATTCGGATCAACGACCAGTGGCGAGTCTGCTTCCGCTGGACGCCGGAGGGGCCCGAGGATGTGGAAATCGTGGATTACCACTGAGGAGACAAAATGATGAGCACCAACGGCATGCGGCCCATCCATCCGGGCGAGATCCTCCGCGAGGAGTACCTTGCACCCTTGGGCATGAGCGTGAATGCTTTGGCGGGCGCGCTGCACGTGCCGACGACCCGCATGAATGACATCGTTCGCGAGCGACGCGGCGTAACGGCCGACACCGCCCTGAGACTCGCACGCTATTTTGGTACGACCGAGCGCTACTGGCTGAACCTGCAAACCGAATACGAACTGCGCCAGGCAATGATCCGGTCTGCTGAGCGCGTACGCCGCGAAGTCGAGCCGCACGCGGCTTAGTGCGCAGGGCTCAAATGGACACTCACTCAAATTGCGGCTCGGGGGGTCAGGCTTGGGGGGGTCACTGGGCTTGGTGGCTCTGGGACATCCACTTTCCCAACCGCAGCCTGACATGAGGTGCCCAGAATTGGCATGAAAGAACCCGCGTAGGGTGCGGTGAGGCGGAGCCGAACCGCACCGATACCACGCCGGCACTGACGAACCAGGCTCACGAGCTGCCAGCGGCGCAATTCGCTTCGCTCATTGGCACCCTACCCCTTATCATTACCAAGGGCGGCCACCAGCGCCATGAGACTTGGCCTTGGCTTCCCGCCACGGATGGAGGATCCCGGTGCATGACGCACGACCAGAATTTCAAGAACCTTATTCTCGACTACCCGCG
>JAABSN010000388.1 GCA_011390385.1 Thioalkalivibrio nitratireducens
AACCGGTGCTGGTGCGGGCACTGACGATCGCACCACGCACGGTGCGCGAGGCGGTCTGGCTACCGGGGCGGGTGGCGGCTAATGTCAGTGCGAAGCTTTCGGTCGAGAAGGCCGGCCGGGTTGTCGAATGCGCCGTGGACAAGGGGGATACGGTAAAAACCGGGCAGGTGCTGCTGCGACTGGATGACCGGCATTGGCGCGCGCTGGAGAAACAGGCGCAGCTTGAACTGGCCGATGCGCGGCGTGAACTGGCGCGGTGGGAGCAGATGAAGGCCAGCGGGGCGGTGGCCGATAGCGCCTATGATGCGATCAAGCAGCGGGAGGAACTGGCGGTTGTCGCCCTGGACCAGGCCGCTGTGCATGTGGATCAATGCACGTTGACCAGTCCGTTCGACGGCGTGGTCGACGCCCGCCTGATCGAGGCCGGTGAGTATGCCAACGAGGGGCAGGCGGCATTCCAGGTGCTGGACCTCTCGCCGCTGAAGGTCGAGGTCAGTATCCCGGAACGGGATGTCGGGGCGGTGGGTCTAGGCGACGCCAAACTGGTCAGCGCGGAATCGGCGGGTCTGGGGACGTTTACCGGGCGGGTGACCTTTGTGGCCCAGCAAGCCTCGCCGGACCGCTTCACCTACGGGGTCGAGCTGGCGGTCGAGCAGCCGCCGCCGGGGCTGCGGCCGGGGATGATCGTGGATGTCGAGATCATGCGCGCCTTGCGCGAGGGGGCAATCGCGGTGCCGCTGGCGGCGGTGATCCCGCGACGCGGTGACCATGTGGTCTATGTGGTCGAGGATGGCATGGCCGTGCGGCGCGTGGTGGGACTGGATTCGCTGGCGGGACAGGAGGCGGTGATCGGTCGCGGGCTGCAGGCGGGGGAACGGCTGGTGGTCGAGGGCCACCGTGGTCTGCAGGATGGCGTGCCTGTGCGCGAGGATGGGGAGTAGGCTATGCTGATATCCAATTACGCGATCAAGTTCCGGGTGGCGGTCGTGGTGTTCGTGGTCGTCTTCGTCCTGGCGGGCGTGACCAGCTACATGGCGCTGCCGCGCGAAGGCAGCCCGGACATCACGATCCCATACGTGTTTGTCACCGCCGTCTACGAGGGAACCGCGCCCGAGGATATCGAGAAGCTGGTGACGGTACCGATCGAGAAACAGCTCAACGACCTGGAGAACGTCAAGGAAGTGCGCTCCGTGTCGTCCGACAGCCTTTCGTTCATCGCGATTGAATTCCTGGCGGGCCAGGATATCGACATGGCGCTGCAGAAGGCCAAGGACAAGGTCGATCTGGCACGCCCTGATTTGCCGGACGATCTGGATGAGCCGGTGGTGCAGGCGATCAATATCAGCTCCGACATTCCGATCCTGACCTTTGCCCTGTCCGGTGATACTGATCTGACGCGGTTGAAGCATCTGGCCGAGGATCTGAAGGACGAGATCGAACTGCTGGCAGGTGTCAAGCAGGCCGAGATCAGCGGGGTGCGCGAGCGCGAGATCCGGGTCGAGCCGGACATGCGCCGTATGGCGGCCTACGGTATCCCGTTGGTGCAGGTCATGCAGCGGATCGCCGGCGAGAACCGAACGTTGTCGGCAGGCAGCATCGAGATGGACGGCGACAAGTTCCAGATTCGTCTGCCCGGTGAGTACCAGCTGGCCAGCGAGTTGACGCGGCTGGTGATCGGCGGGGGGGACGAGGGGCCGGTGTATCTGGGCGATATTGCCACGGTGCGCGATACCTACAAGGACGTGGCCAGTATCTCGCGCCTCAATGGTGAGCCGGGTGTCTCGGTCGGTGTGAAAAAGCGCGCCGGTGAGAATTCCGTCCTGCTGATCAACGATGTGAAGACGGCGATGGCGCGGGTGCCGATGCCGCCGGGTGTCACGCTGACGATAGTCATGGACGAATCGGATTACGTCGACATGATGATCCGCGAGCTTGAGAACAACGTGGCGACCGGTTTTATCCTGGTCGTGGTCGTGCTGTTCATCTTCATGGGCGTGCGCAACAGTCTTTTCGTGGCCGTGGCGATCCCGCTTTCCATGCTGATTGCCTTTGCGTTCATGGCGTTTGCCGGGTTCACACTGAACATGATCGTGCTGTTCAGCCTCGTGCTGGCGGTCGGGATGCTGGTGGATAATGCCATCGTGATCGTCGAGAACATCTATCGCCACCGGTTGCTGGGACTCTCGCGGATCGAGGCGGCGAGGCAGGGGGCGGCGGAAGTGGCCTGGCCGGTGATCACCTCCACGATCACGACCTGCGCCGCATTCTCACCGCTGCTCTTCTGGCCCGGGATCATGGGGCAGTTCATGGGGTTTCTGCCGCGGACGCTGATCATCACCCTGTTCGCCTCCCTGTTCGTGGCGATCGTGGTCAACCCGGCGGTCTGCTCGTTCCTGATCGGCGGCAAGCACATGCTCAGGGAACAGCATGCGAAGCATCATCCCTTCGTGGCTGGCTACGTGCGGCTGCTGCAGGGCGCACTGCGCCACCGCGTGCCTGTATTCCTCTCAGGACTGGCATTCCTGGCGCTGACGATCCAGATCTATGCGCGTTATGGCGAGGGGGTGGAACTGTTCCCCGATGTCTCGCCGCGCAATGCCGTGATTGAGGTCAAATTCCCGCAGGGAACGGCGATTGAGCGCACCGATGCCGTCTTGCAGACGATCGAGCACAAGCTGGCCGCGTACCGTGATATCAAGTTCTTCCTGACCACGGTCGGGGCAGGGGGCGGCGGTGGCTTCCTGGGCGGCGGCACCGGCACGCATCTCGGCAACATCCATGCGGAATTCCTCGACTACGAGGACCGTGAAGGCGATTCCGCCGCGCTGGTGGCGGCGTTACGCGAGGTGGTCGGCCAGGTCCCGGGCGCGGAACTGAAAGTGGAAAAGCAGGAAGAGGGGCCGCCGACCGGGGCCCCCGTGTCGATCGAGCTTTCCGGGGATGATTTCGAAACCCTGTCGGCCTTGGCCGCGGATATCATCCGGCGGATCAAGACCGTGCCGGGACTTGTTGATCTCCAGGACGACTACGAGGCGGCCTTGCCGGAACTGCGGTTCATCCCGGCCCGCGACCGTGTGGCCAAGGTGGGGTTCGACCTCGCGGATTTGGGGCTTTATCTGCGCATGGCCGTCTATGGCATCGAAGCCAGC
>JAABSN010000389.1 GCA_011390385.1 Thioalkalivibrio nitratireducens
GCGTTGTGCCGCCCGACATCCAGGTCAGTGCCTCGGGGGATGTTTTGACTGTCTTGGTTACAGCTTCACCAGCGACTCCCGCAGACGATCGGCGGCTGTTCCGGAACATCCGCGACGACCTCGCCGCTCACGACAGGCAATGGGGTCGCCAGGGGTTTTGGGCGTTGATGGTTTACCGGTATGGCCGCTGGCGCTACACGGTCCGGTCCGCTCCCTTGCGGAAGCTGGCCTCGGTTATTTATCGTGTTTTGTACAAACTGGTCCAGGTCGTGACCGGGATCGATCTGCCCTGCGAAGTGCGGATCGGAAAAAACTTCGTCATCGATCATTATGGCGGCATCGTCATCAGCGGATACGCCGTATTCGGCGACAACTGCCGCATTCGCAACGGCGTAGTCGTTGGGCTCAGCCAGGTCGACGATCCGTGCGCCCCGCGGATCGGCAACAATGTCGACATCGGTGCCGGCGCCAAGCTGCTGGGCCGGATCGTCATCGGAGACAACGTACAAGTCGGTGCCAACGCTGTGGTGGTGCGTGACGTGCCGCCGAATTCGATTGCCGTGGGCGTGCCGGCGGTCATCAAGCCCAAGCAGGGCCCGCGGCTACGGCTGGCACAATAGCGATCCAGGAGACGCTGGATCGTGTACGCCCCACCACACCCCGACTGCTGATTCTCTCGTCCCTCCCAGCGATTCACCGCGAAAACGGTGACTGGCTGCTGCCGGCGAAGTTTGCAAATGGCCTGAAAGCCTATGCCGAGCGTTGGCCGGGCGAAGTGGTAGCGGGATTGCAGCCCGGTCAGGAGGCGAGCGCGGACCTCGACAATCAATGGTGGCGTCCATCCGCCCTATCATTTGGCCTACAAGCAGTCTCGTTCCGCGTGCTGTCGCAGAAAGGGCATGCGCTCCTCGACGACTCGATCGTGATGGCCATCCCCCACCACGACCTTCACGGGCTGGCACGCCAATGCCGGACGAGGGGTAGCGTGTACGTGGTCAACACCGAATTATCCTTGCGAACTCAGTTGCAAATCGCTCGGGCGACCCTCGGATTCGGACCGCGAATGCTGAGAACAATGACTTGGCTGGTGTTGGAGCACCGGCGGGTGTTGCGGGAGATTCGCGAGGCCCATGGCCTGCAATGCAATGGCACGCCGACTTATGATGCCTGTGCCCGCCACAATGAGAATCCCCTACTGTATTTCGACAGTCGCACCACGGCCGATATGCTGATCGCCTGCGAGGAGATCGCGGCGCGACTCATGCGTCTCCGAGAGCGGCGGCGCATCCGGATTCTCTACTCCGGCCGGCTGAGTCCGATAAAGGGTGTTCATCATCTTGTGCCGATGGCCGACGCGTTACGACGCCAGGCAGTGGATTTTGAACTATGGATCGCCGGGGACGGCCCGTTGCGCAACCAGATCGACGAGGACATCCGAAAACAGGGCCTGGAGGCCCAGGTCCGATGCCTGGGAACGCTCGACTTCACTCGCGAACTGATGCCGCTGTTGCGAAACGAGATCGACGTGTTTGCCTGCCCGCATCTGCAAGGAGATCCGTCCTGCACCTATCTCGAGACGATGACCGCGGGGGTGCCGATCGTCGGCTATGGCAACGAAGCATGGCGCGGACTGCAAGAACGTTCAGGCGCAGGGATCATCAGCGCGAGGAGGACCCCAATTGCATTGGCTTCCGGAATCTCAACCCTTGCGACCGATCTCGACCGGTTGCGTCGAGTCTCGTTCAATTCGCGCGAGTTCGCCTCACAACAGCTATTCGATCAGTCATTTGATCACAGAATTAAACACCTGGGGACGTTGGCCATCCAGGTCCGCCGCGCAGCATGTTGATTCTGTCGTCTCGGCAAGACATCACCGCGTGGCTGGCGTCCAACGGCATCGAACGCATCATCATCATCTCGCCTCACCTGGACGATGCGGTGCTGTCGCTCGGAGGAATGATAAACGCCGTACCGGAAATTACTGAGGTCATCACTGTTCACACTGAGGGGACTCCAGGTGAGGACGATGCGTGGGCCAAGATTTGCGGATTCGACGATTCAGCAGCAGAACATAGATCTCGAAAAATAGAGGACCAGCGGGCGATGGAGCACATTGGTTGCCGGTACCAGCACCTTGGTCTTCGCAGCGGCGAACTCACCGAAGCGACAGCTTGGCAACTTGCCCGAACCTTGGGGAGAAGTTCCGGAGCCACATCGGCCTCGACACTCGTAATGCTTCCTGCCGGCGCCGGGGGCCATCGGTCGCTTTCAGCAACGAAGCGATGGCTGCGCCGAATGCTGCGCCGGCCTTTCGGCTCGGTGGCCCACCCGGACCACGAGAGCAGCCGTGACTGCTTCCGAAACGCGTTTTCTGAACTACCCGCGCGGTTGTGCTTCTACGCCGAGATTCCCTATTGCTGGAACGAACACCCAATGCGGCTGGCGAAGCGGATATCAGCGCTCCTAACGAGCCCATTGGACCACGTCCGAATCAAGCCGGATCTACACCAAAAGCTGGTCGCGGCCGAGTGCTACAACTCGCAGGCTGACCTGATCCTCGGAAGAACGGCGTCCTACAGACGCAGGGTTCTGCGCAGCGATGAGCACCTCTTCCTCGCCCCCAAAAAAGCAGATTGAGGCTCATAATCCGGCTCGCACAAGGGCTCGGCCATAGAGTGCAATGTGAACTTGATCGCGGCCCCGATGGCTGATGTAGCGCAGAATCTTGTGGTTGTACTACCCTAGACGCCGCCCCGCGATTGGCTCCAGGCCACCGGATCAGCCCAGCCACAACAACAAGGTTTTGCCGATGGACATCGAGTTTGTTTGCCATGCCAGCGTGGTTTTGCGCCGCGATCCGGTGCACATGATATGCGACCCCTGGTTGACAGGCACGGCCTTTGACGATGGTTGGGCGCTTCTCTCGGAGCCTGTTTTCAAGCCGGAAGATTTCGCGTCGATCACCCACCTGTGGTTCTCCCACGAACATCCGGATCACTTCAGCCCGCGCTCGTTGGCGATGATTCCCGAGGAATTACGCGCGCGCATCACGGTGCTTTTCCATGCGAGCCTGGACAGGAAAGTCGCCAATCATTGCCAGAAGCTCGGTTTCGCCGACGTCATCGAACTCGTTCCAGGCGAGTGGC
>JAABSN010000039.1 GCA_011390385.1 Thioalkalivibrio nitratireducens
GGGTGATCGCCCCACGGGCGCCGAGGCCGACGAAATGGTGAAGACCCTGCGCAACTGGGTCAGCGACCACATCGGCCCGATCGCCAAACCGGACGACATCCGGTTCGCCGACGGCCTGCCGAAGACCCGCTCCGGCAAGATCATGCGTCGCCTGCTGCGCTCGATCGCCAAGGGCGAGGAAATCACCTCCGATATCTCCACCCTGGAAAACGAAGGCGTCGTCGCACAGCTTCAGGGCAAGGCCTGAGCACACCCGGCCCTGGCGATCAAACGTGTAGGGTGCCAATGAGCGCAAGCGAATTGCACCGTTCGAGGCCTGTGGGCCTGTGGGCTCAGGGGCCTGGAGCCAGGGTCGGCGTCGCTTCGTTGCGGTCCGGCTTCGCCTCACGGCGCCCTGAGGGACATCGAGTCGCGCTGACCAGGACCACACGATGCAGTCAGCCCGGTTCGACGCGATAGGCTTCGATCGCGGGCGTGCCCCGGGTCCATGGTGAGGCCTCGGACTCGCTGATGGGACGCTCGCCCCAGCCCCTCGGGCAGGGCGCGAGCCACCCCATGGTTCACGAGGGCTTGCACGCGTCATACCGCGCTCTTTGCTACGTTCAGGTCATGGCGGGTCCGGACCGCTCACATCCAACCGTTCTCTGGAGTCCCTCATGTCGATACGACCAGCACGCTTGTCGTTGTTCCTGATCGCTCTGGCATTCGCCAGCACACCGGTTCTCTCCCAGGCCCTCGAGGTCGGTATCACTGCGGCGCTGGATCGCGTCGAAGTCCTGCACCAGGGTGAACCGGTATTCATCCAGCGCGATCAGGACACGTTCAATACCGTCACGCCCGATTTCAGCATGACTTCGCGGCCGTGCCCTCCGTATTGTATCCAGCCGATTTCGCTGGGTCCCGGTATCGAGACCTTGGGCGAACTCGAGTTTCTCGACTACCTGCAACGGGCCGGCACGGACGATCAGATCCTCGTGATCGACTCGCGCACCGCGGACGAATACGCACGAGGCACGATTCCGGGCGCGGTCAATGTCCCCTGGGACAGGTTGCATTTCACTTCCGGCGCGGAACCGGAACACGTCCAGAACCAGCTGCAGGACTTCGGTGTCACCTTTGACGGTGACTTCCATGATTTCAGTCGGGCGAAAACGCTGGTGCTGTTCTGCAATGGCCCCTGGTGTGGCCAGTCACCGACCAACATCCGGACGCTGACCAACCTCGGCTACCCCGCGGACCGGCTGAAGTGGTACCGGGGAGGTATGCAGCTCTGGCATCTGCTGGGGCTGACCGTGATCAAGCCCTGAATCCGGTACCCCGTGCCCGTCGCAGTGCTGCACGGTCTCGGTCATCGAGTCTGTCTGCGTACGACCGACTACCCCGGATCTCCCGGGCCATTTATCGGGAAGCGGGCGGCTTTTGTATCCTTTGCGACCAATCAATCGCCGGGGCGATCCATGAAAACCACGAAAATCACCAACATCGGCGAAATACGCAACGAACTGAACAAGTACCGGCGGGGCAGGAAATTCGACATTCATCAGTTCAACCAGATTGCACGGCTCGCCTGGCTGGGGCGCGTGGTCATGCAGCCCCTGGACCCGCAGGACGCCGACTGCAAGGCCTTTCTCGTCTTCATTCAGGAACCGGACGAACTGGCTGCCCATTTTCTCGATACCGACCACGAGCTGACGGGTGCGATGCACATCGTCGACGGCGAGCAGGCAGAAGCGCTGATCAAGGTGCTGCGCAGCGGTGTCGAGGAGCGCGCCAAACTCTACGAAGACCTTTCCCGGAGCGATTTCTACTTCCGCTACTTCTACCGTCCCAAGGATGGCGGGACGACCGGCGATACCGAAACCGCTCCGCAGTGACGAATCGGGGATCGAATCCTTGACCCCCGCGGAGACACCCGAATGGCTGGACGCCGGGCGCGTTTCCGCCCGCTCGATGCATCCCCTGTACACGGGGATGGCCGCAAGCACCCGGGAAGGCGATCCAGTGCGAGTTCTCTGGCTCTACAGCGGAGAAGACCACGTATCGGTGGGCGCGAGCCAGAACCCGGCAGCCGACCTCGATCTGGCGGCCTGCGCTGCACAGGGGATACCGGTGCTGCGCAGGCCTCTGGGTGGCGGGGCGGTATGGCTGGAAGCCGATCAGCCTTGTTTCTTCCTCGTGGTTCCACGCAACAAGCTCGCCCGCGGCCACCGTCATCTCTTCTCCCTGGGGATGGGGCTTGCGATGGCCGTGCTGCGGCACCTTGGCCTCGAGAATGTCGAGGCTCGAAGCCAGGACATCTGGATCCATGGCCGGAAGATCATGGGCACCGGGGCGGCAACCGTCGACAGGGGCTGCGTATTTGGCGCGAGCTTCCTGCGCCGGTTTCCCGCGGAGCGTTTCCTGTCCTGTGTCTTCGCCCCAAGCGATGGCTATCGGGAGTGGGTGCTTCCAGCCCTTCGCGAGGGAGTCACGGACTGCGAGCGCGAGTTGCTCCCGCCACCCGAGGCGTCCGATTTTCGCGAGGCCCTGCATGAGGCCTTGCGGCAACGTTTCGGAGTGCCACCCGTGACATGTAACCTGGACCCTGGCCTGCGTGATACATGGATCATCCGCGGCCGGGAAGAACTGGACGATCTGGAGCAGGGGCAGACCCGCGCGGCGGTGCCTTCCGGTATCCGGATCAACCGGGCCAACCACGTATTCGAGACCAATTCCCGTTGCGGGCGGCTGCGACTTCACATCACCGGCACCGTCATTCGGCGGATCTGGTGCGAGGATCCCCAAATCAATGCGACGCTGCAGGAACGCGTGGTCGGGCTGGCGCCGGAACGGCTGGTTCTCAGGGGAAGCCTGAGCCAGGTCATGGCAACGCCGCTCGCAGACGAGATCAGTTGCCGGGTCGACGCGCTGTATCGCGGAATCCGTACACCCTGACCGGCCGCCGGGTCAGTGCGAACTCCGGACGCCGTGGCCGTGACGGGTGCCATTCGCCGCGTTCGTTGACATCCTGCGTCGGGAGCAAGCGCAGGGTGCCGTGAGGCGCCACCGGTGGGACGCGCACCCCGGTGTCCCGGGACTCGAACGGCGCAATTCCCTGCGCTCATTGCCACCCTGCGCGTTGACTCGTGAACTTTACCTACAACAGAGAACCCGCCATGCCGGAACCGACCATCGCCCGCCGCCTCGAAAGGCGGATCATCCTCATGACGCGTGACTCGGAAATGCAGAGCAGGTTGCACGCCTGTATCGAGCCCCCGTGGGAACTGGTGTCGGTCACCGACCTCGAGGATCTGGGTTCCTGGAACGAAGTGTTGCTGTACCGATTCATGCTGCTTGACCTGGACGAAGTCGAGGCCTTTGATCCGCTTGACGTGATCCGGACCCTGCGCATGGAATATCAGATCAATCTGCCGGTATTCTGCTTTGGTGGCGACGACGACATCCAGGACGAAATGCGCCTGTCCCGCGCCGACCGCTTCTTCACCCGCGAGGAGATGATTGAACGCCTCCCCGAATTCCTCCGCCAGTACGACTGGTAATCCCGCGACCGCCCCAGCCAGGGCAACAAGCACGATGCCTCAAACGACACAGCGAACTTGGGCCGTGCTGCTTCCCCGTAGACGCCGACTCAGCCGTCGCTGCGCCAGGTCTCGTAACCGCAACTGGAACACAACCAGAGGGTCTCTTCACCATCGGAGCCGTGCTGGGCCGGGCGTGTCTGATCGGGAACCATATGCAGGCTGCGGAGCGTGCAGCGTGGGCACTTCTCCACATCGGGTTGCTTGCGCCCGGCGCGCCGCCCGGGATCCGGAGCCGGCCGTGCGCCCTTGGCCTCAAATATCAGCTGGTCCAGTTCGTCCACCAGCAAGCGGATTCGATCGGCCGCAGCCGCCGGCTCCGCGATGGGTTGATCGGCCAGGACACTCAGCCGTTCCCGTATCGATTCCAGTCTCGCCACGATGTCTGTCATGTCATCACCTCGGAGAATAGACCGCAAGAATCGGCCGACGACTGCAGCGATGCGCGGTGCCGGAATCGCAACGTGATCATCCCCCCGCAGCCTCTTTCAGGGCGTTCTCCACTGCCGGCGGCGAGCGCCTCAGCTGGATAAAGCTGTTGGCGCCCATCATGCTCAGGTCCGGGAAATGCAGGGCCATCCGGAAACGCATGTGCAGGGCCTCGACGTGTCCGCCATGCACGAGAATCTCATAGGGCAGATAAGCGGTATGTCGATGCGTGCCAACATCCACCGTCGCCATCTGAAAGCGATCGGAAGCGTCGCGCTCGGCGCCGTCTTCCTCCCGGATGGAAACCCCGATCAGGGTGGCATCACGTCCGGGAATATCGACCCTGTAGACCTCGCGCACGCCACCCTTGTTAGCCCGCAGGTTCGCGTCCAGTACCGCCAGCGCACGCTCCCGGCTGGGATGACTGGCGAGGAGGTACGGGTCGCCGAAGCGTTCCATGCCGAAGGCATATCGATACCGGGCCAGCGTCGAAGGACTCAGCCCCCTGGCGCCGAAGGTTTCCGCGGCACCAAGGACATCCGCAAGCCTCGACATCACGCCCGCGAGTGAACGGTCGAGTTGATAGGCGTGGCGGAAATACTCGAGGTGGTTGTAACTGACCTGGATCTGACCGCCCACGCGCGTGACCGCGACCCTGAGCGGGGCGACATAGGCTCCGCGATCCGAAGTGGCAGCCACGCCGAGGAGTTCATCGGAGGTGAACACCATCACCCTCGCGTCATCATCGACCGTATAAACTCCCAGGGGCCGGAATCCCGCCTCCGACAGACGCTCCCGGATGGCCTTCTCCTCCGCCCCCATATCCGCGGCATTCTTGGCATAGGCAAGCATCATGGGTTTCAACAGTTCGGACTGTGCGGCACCCGCGATGCCTAACAGAAACAGACCGAGCAGCGCGCCGGCGATGCGGGGTATCGACATGGGATTCTCCTCAATGAACGGAATGGGCTGACCAATGCTATCCGGAGAGGTAGCGCCCCGCCACGCTAACCTTCTTGGCCACGCCCGCCACCCCGAACCAGAAAAGTCCAAGCGTAGGGTGTCAATGAGCGTAGCGAATTGCACCGCTCGAGGCCCGGAGGTCTGGGTGTGCAGGGCCGGCCCGGTATCGGTGCGGCTCGGCTCCGCCTCACGGCACCCTACGCGGATTCTTTCACGTTAAGACGCAGGCTGCCAATGAGCGCAGCGAACTGCAAAGTCCGAGGCCCGGAGGTTGGAGGCAAGGACCAGCGCCGTATCGGTGCGATGCGGCTTATGTCTCACGGCATTCTCTCCCGGATGGACATTCATGCCGACGTGAGCAGCGCGATCCATGAAAGCATCCTCGAAAATCCTTCGGATGCGTGATCCGGTCGGTCTATTGAGCACCGAGGGGCAATCGGTACATACCCAGCACGCTCTGGAATCTATGCGGATTCGGGATCCACGTCAAAGCCCCTGCGCATCGTCCGGGGTCACCTCGCCTGAATCGCAACGTTCTTATATTATCAAGCGCCAGGACCGCTAGTGTCCTGTCACACCTGCCCAACCCAGTGGCTGTGGGTCCGGTGGAGCAGTCGGCTACCGCATCGTTTGCATGACCCGCTCAACCGGTCCCCGCGCGGGCCAGTGACTGACCGTTTTACCGTCCCACTCGGTGATGATCGACCGACCATGGGATGCCATCCACCAACTCTTGCCGCAAATGAAGGGGATTTAGATGCGCAAACCCACCATTGCCGTCGTCAGCGTCGCTGCAGCCGTCGCCGCCGTGTTCGCACACGCGGACGAGACCACACTCCTGGCCCCGGTCACGGTGACCGCCAAGGGCTATGAGGCGCTGATCGCCGACACCGCCCGCTCGGTAAACGTGATCGAGGCTGACGAAATCCGCCGCAGCGAGGCGCGCACCCTGGGTGATCTCCTTCGCGGTGAGCCCGGAATCTCGCTTGCCGTCGATGGGTCCGTCGGTCTCGATCCAATCATCCGGGGTCTCAAGCGCGATCAGGTGCTGGTTCTGATCGACGGGGTGCGCGTGAATGCAATGCAGCCACCGGCACGCGGCTCGCTGGCCTCGTATGTCAATGTCGATCTGATCGAGCGGATCGAGGTGATCCGCGGGCCGAACTCGGTGCTCTACGGTGCCGGCGCGATGGGTGGTGTGATCAACATCATCACCCGGGGCGGCCGCTTCACCGACGAACCGGAGGTCAACGGGTGGACCCGCCTGGGTTACACCTCGGTCGACGACGGTGTACGCGGCGCGGTGGGTGTATCGCTGTCCAACCCGCGTAACGTGCTGGATCTGTCGCTCGCCTACCTCGACACCGACGACTACAGGACCGGCAGCGGCAATCGCCTCGACGACAGCGGCACCGAGCAGATCGCCGGCCATCTGCGCTACCGCGCACAACTGGCACCCGGACACGAAATCGAGTTCCGCGCTCAGCGAGACCGCAGGGATGATGTGTGGTACCTGGCCTCGCGCCGGTTCCTGCAGGAATCGATCACACCCCCACCGGGTCAGGGACTGCATCAGCCTGACGGCCTCAATACCCATTACACCCCGCGGCAGGAGCGGGATCTGTACGAAGGACGGTACGAAGGAGCGTTGGGCGGCCCGTGGGACGTTCAACTCACCGCCTCGCTCTATCGTCAGGAACTGGAACGCGGCAACTACGACTGGAACCGGGAACGCAGCCAGAACTATCGCACTTCGGATACGGATTTCAAGACGGACGGCGGCAAGCTCCAGGTAGAGTTTTCGCCGCACGAGCGCCATGTTGTGCTGGCCGGGGTCGAGGGCTGGCGGTTCCGCGCGGCACCGGTCTCCTTCGTGGGGTTCGCCCCCGGCTTTGATCCCGATTTTCGACTGCAACTGATCGAGAACGGCCGCCTCGAGTCCCGCGGTGCGTTCATTCAGGATGACATCTATCTGGATGATTTCACGGTGACCCTGGGCGCCCGGTACGACGAAGTGAAAGGGTCGGCCGATAATGCCCTGGGTGTCACGGCACCGCTGAACAAGACCGATTACAACCTGTCGTGGTCCGCCGGCCTCACCTGGGACCTGAATACCGCGTTCAGTCCGTACGCCAGCCTGTCGGAGGGCTATCGGTCGGCCGGCCTGCTGGAGCGCTACCTGACCTACCCCTACAGCGATGGGTTCACCTGGCTCAGCAACCCCCAGCTGGACCCGGAACGCAATCGGACCCTCGAGGTGGGCGCGCGTGGTCGGATCGGCGCGACGAGTTACTCGGTAGCGGTCTACGAAAGCCGTATCCGCGACTACATCGGCGGACAGGTGATCGCTCCCAACATCAAGCAGACCGTGAATCTCGACAGCGCCCGTATCCGTGGGGCCGAATTCACCATCGACCACGATCTGGGCGAGGGCCTCTCCGTGTTCGCGCACGGGACCTGGCTGCGCGGGGACAACCGGGATTCAGCGTTCCGGGAACCGTTGTACCAGATGCCGCCACCCGAACTCACGCTGGGTCTCGAGCAGCGCCGTGCAAGGGGCTGGCAATGGCAGGGCAGCATCCGCGCGGTCGCGAAGCAAGACCGTACTGCCGACACCTTCAGCGGCGGCACCGAGCGGGAAACCTCCGGGTTCACGACGGCGGACGCGGCCGTGGGCTACCGCTTCGGACCCTCGGGTGGTTTCCGGGAGCATGAGCTCACGCTATCGGTCACGAACATCTTCGACCGCGATTACCGGGAACACGTGAACGAGATGACCGCCAACCGCATCGACCCGGCGAATGGTGTTCAGGATCTCAACGCGCCGGGCCGCAGTATCGGGCTGACGTGGTACGCGGCCTTCTGAAGCCGGCGGGCGGACGAAAACTTCGAGGGCGTTGGCGTGAAAGAACCTGCGCAGGGTGCGGTGAGGCGAAGCCGAACCGCACCGATTCGACGCCGTCCTTGCCCCCGGGTTCCCGGCCATCGAACGGTGCAATTCGCTGCGCTCATTGACACCCTACACGTTTGATGGTCAGGGGTGTCCCGGGGCCATGAAAGGTTGGGCGCACAAACAAAGAAAAGGCCGCGGACCTGGGGGACAGGTCCGCGGCCTGGGTTTACGACCTTGTGGGGCTCAGCAGCCGCCGAAGCCGTCGGCTTCCATCTTGGCCTCGAAGGCGGCCAGCGCGTCGGCACCCGTCTTCAGGTCGCCGGACTCACCGTCCCAGTCTTCGGGCTTGATCTTGACCAGCCACCCTTCGCCGTAGGGATCTTCGTTGATCAGACCAGGCTTGGCGGTGACGGCCGGATTGGCCTCGACCACTTCACCGGTGACCGGGGTCTTGGCGGGTCCGACCCACTTGCCGGATTCGACCGTGGCGCAGGACTTGTCCTTCTTGACGCTTTTGCCGGCCTTTTTCGGCGTGTAGGAAACGATCTGCCCGGCCAGGGAACAGGCATACGATGTCAGGCCCACGGTGGCCGTGCCGTCGCTCTCCTTGCGCACCCACACATTGTTTTCGATGTTATAGAGCAGATCTTCAGGAATATCACAACCCCGAACTGCACCCATGATGCTCTCCAGTTTGAATGAAACGCGAATTACATTGATTCAGAAGGTAAGCGTCTTATCACTGCGCAAGACCAAGTCGGCGAGCTCGCTGGCCCGATTGACTTCATCGACCTCGGGAATCAGGTCGGTGGCTGCGTCAATTTTATACCCCGGCAAAGCAGGGTGGCAAACGTGCAGTGATACACCGGCACGCTTTGCATCGCGAATGAAATCGATAATCAGCTTTCCCCCTTCCATGGCCCTCAGGTCTTCGGCTACACCCCTCTGCATCAGGCGCACCCCCTCCATGGTGAAAAAGATGTGGACGTCGATATCCATCGAAGCCATCACTGAACCCAAATAAAACGGGGTCGCGCAACGACCGGGCTCGTCCGGCCCCGAAGTCATGATGATCACGACGGTCTGTTCCTCGTTATCGAGGTAATGATCTGCGTTCATCGCAATCTCGTTTCAGCGCGTACGGCGCTGGCAATGAATGTCTTCGTCCCGGGCTCGTTGGCAATAGCCTTTTTCCGCTTCGTCGCCCGTGAGAAACTGGTTCAGCGCCTGTTCGGCCCCGCCGACGGCTTCAACCCGTGCGACCCATGCGTTGTAGGGATCGGAATTCAACAGGAGCGGATTCTCCAGAACCTCCGCGTTGCCTTCGACGATCGTGCAATCGATGAAGTTGGGGATCGGCCCTGCCCATTTGCCGCTCTCGATGGTCGCAACGGGCTTCCCCGGTGGACGCCGTGTGCCCGGGCGCCGCACGCGGACATGAATGATCTTGCCGGCGATGGTCTGCGACAGGTCGGTCATCCCCACCGTGAGGGTGTCGTCATCCTCGCGACGGATCCAGATCTGGAACTCGTCGTCGTAGAACAGTTCGGGATGAAACTCGCACCCGTTGCAATCCATCCATTACCTCCTGCAATGGCCATTGTTCGCCGTGCGCGCCGGGGACTCCGTGCGGTGCAATTCGCTGCGCTCATTGACACCCTACCCGAAATACCCAGGCAACTGCGCTCCGTAGGGTGCCGCGAGGCGCAAGCCGAACCGCACCGGGGCCGGTCCCAATCGCCTGGAGCCAACCCGACGCCTACGGTGCAATTCGCTGCGCTCATTGGCACCCTACCCGAAATACCCAGGCAACTGCGCTCCGTAGGGTGCCGCGAGGCGCAAGCCGAACCGCACCGGGGCGTGGGGCCCGAAACGTCTGGCGTCGTCCGGACGTCGAGCGGCCCGGCGTTCAGATAACGCCTTTTTCCTTCAACAGTCCGATCGAGTCGCTGACGTTTTCGTGGATCCCCAGCTTGCGCGGGGAAAGACCCAACGCCAGGCCCAGCAATTGCGTGAAGTAAAGCACCTTGACGCCGGTCTTGATGCCGAACTCGGTCTCTGCCCGGACCTGATGCATTTCCAGCCCGGAATGGCAGGTCGGGCATTCGGTCGCGATCACCTCGGCACCGGAGTCCTCGGCCGCCTGCAGCAGGTTCAACACCAGCTGCGTCGAGGTGTCCGAATCCGACAGCGTGTGCGCGCCGCCGCAACACGATGTCTTCAGCGGGTATTCGACGTTCACCGCACCGGCCGCAGCGAGCAGATCGTCCATGAAATGCGGCTTGTAGCTCGATTCCGATCCGGGACCCTGGTCCTTCTCGGGGAAGATCTGCCGGGGCCGCGTGTACATGCAGCCGTAGTAGTTCGCGATCTTGATCCCGTTCAGGCTCTTGGTCATCCGCTCCTTGATGCCTTCCGGACCGAGTTCCTCCATCAGCCACTCGAGCAGATGCAGCGTGCGCACGTCGCCGTTGTACACCGGATCGTCGGCCTTGCGGGCCAGATCCTGCACCGTGTTCATCGCCTCCTGCGAGGTCGCGGTCTCGAACTCGGCCTTCTTCAGATTGTGATAGCAGCCGTTGCACGGCGCCATCACGGTGTCCAGACCCATCTGCTCGGAGGCGATGGCCAGGTTGCGCGCCGACAGGTAGGTCTGCAGCATCGGATGGACGTTCTTCACTTCCATCGCCCCGCAGCAGTTATAGTCGCGCAGGTTCTCCATCTCGAGACCGAGGGCCTTCACCAGTTGCCGGGTGGAACGGTCGTACGGGCCGCCGGAACCTTCCAGCGCACAACCCGGGTAGTAAGCAACCTTAGCCATGAGCGGCCTCCTTCTGTTCGCGGACATAGGCCTGCAGGACTTCGCCAGTCTTGCCCCAGCTCTTGGTCTTGGGCGTGAAGACGACGTTCATCCCCATGCGGAAGCCGTGTGCAATGTGCAGACCCTTCATCATCCGCTTGGTGAATTCGATCAGCCAGGACTGCATCAGCGGCTGGCCGGATTTCTTGAAAAAGTTCTTCATCACCTTGGAGTCCTCGATCCGGCCGTAATCGTAGATCTGCTCGGCGAACTCCTCGTCGAAGATGGTCGAGGGCGACTTCTCGGTGATGCCTTCCTCTTCCATCCAGTGCGCCAGCGCCTTCATCACACCCTCGGGCTTCACGTCCTTGGGACAGATGTTGGTGCACTTGTTGCAGGACACACACTGCCAGATGATGTCCTTGTCCTTGATCAGTTCCTCGGTGAGCCCGAGCCGGGTCAGGTAGATCCAGTAGCGCGGATTGAACTGCACGTTCTGCGCGTACATCGTGCAGGAGTTGGTGCAAGAACCGCACTGCCAGCAGCGGTGTACGTTCTCGGCACCGGTGTAGGTCTGGATCTTCGCCTCGAAGTCGTCGTCGTAATCCTTGATCGTGCGCGGCGTGATCATGGTGTTCCAGTGGCCAGACACATCCACGCCGTCGACCACCAGTGAATCGTGCTGGAGCAGGCGTTCGGCTTCGATCAGTGATTTTTCGTGTATCGCCATGACGTTCTTTCTCCCGGGGTCCGGTGTCCCGGACTCTCCTGTGTCTGTTCGATCTAATGTAACGTCCCGTCGGAAGCGGTTTTCAGGCGCCCCTTCGGCGCATCGATGCCGAGCATCTTCACCATCAACTCGAGCGGATCCTGCTTCGCACCGAATTGCGCGTCGATCAGGCCCATGCTCATCGACAATGAGCGGGCATAGTCCGAGTAGGCCTGCGACCAGATCAGATCGGTCACGAAAGGCAGATCCCGGTAGAAGCCCTCTTCCGCCAGCGCGTCGTAGAACCAGAGCCGTGCACCCTCGATCGCCGCGACGGTATCGCCGATGGGGATCTGCCGCAGGGTGTCGTTGCCCCGAATGAACTCGCGCAGCGCCCCGGTCGTCGTCGCTGTATCCCAGACCCAGCGACTCGCCAGCGGCACGGCGTCCGGGTCGCGGAAATGCAGGACTTCCGCGGCGAAATCCCAGAGCGCCCGGCGCAGCTTCCGGTCCTCACCGGCCAAATCCGCAAAGGCGTGCAGGCGGTCATCGATCGAAAGCTCCGACCGCACCAGTTCCCGCACCCCTTCCAGCAGCGCACCCTCACGCTCGGCCAGCAGCGGCCCGAGCTTGCGGCGCACCGAAAACACCAGGCCGCCAAGCGTGCGCAGGTCAGTGCCGTCCATGTCTCCACCTTTCGCGGTGATTGCGGCAAAGACCTCATGCTTGCTGCGCAAGGCCTCGATGAAGGTCTCCAGACCATCGACGCCGCCGGCCTCGCTGATCGCGGCCCGAAGCCCGGCAAGCTTCATCCCCAGGATCTCCTTGTTGAAGGTCACCTGAAGTGGCTCGGGGACAAGCCCCGGAACCGAAGCCGGCGCTGCGGCTTCAGCTGGCTTTCTGAACCAGGGCATGCAGATCACCGATGGCACGGCCCGCGGCGGCCGCGCCCTGAGCAATGGAGTCGTCGATGGTTTCGGGGCCATAGGCAGCGCCGCAGGAATAAACACCCCTGCGCGTGGTGCCGCAGGTGTTGGTGTAATGCTCGGCACGCTCGATGAAACCGTGCTTCTCGAGACCGACGCCGAACACCTGCGAGAGCTCGGGATTGTCGGCGTTCGGATCCATGCCGATGGCATGAACGACGATGTCGAACGGAATCACGATCGGGCGCTTGACCAGGGTGTCCTCGCCCTTCACCAACAGGCGCCCATCACCAGAGGCGGTGACTTCGGCAATCCGCGCCTTCACGAATTTCGTCTTGAACTCTTCCTGCGACTTCCAGTAGAACTTGTCCTCGTACAGCCCGTAGGTCCGGATGTCCATGTAGTAGATGAACACGTCGGTCTCGGGGGAGAGTTCCTTGATTTCCATGGCGAGGTTGGCGGAGACGGTGCAACAGATCTTCGAGCACCACTCGCGACCAATCTGGCGATCACGCGAACCGACGCAGAGCAGGATGCAGACCCGCTCCGGCACGCGCCCATCGGACGGGCAGGCGATCTTGCCGGCGGCGACCATCTGCTCCATCTGCGTCGTCGTCAGCACGTCCTCGAACGTCCCGAAGCCCCACTCCGGCTTGTTGATCGAGTCGAAGTGAGTGAACCCCGTCGCCAGCACCACGGCGCCGGCGTTCACCGTCTCGCCGTTGCTCAGCGTGGCGGTGAAATTGCCGGCCTCGCCCTCGAACTTGCTGACCTTCGCTTCCTTGTGAATGGTCACATTGGCGTCATCCTCGACGCGCTTGACCATACGCCCGATCGCGTCCTTCGCCCATTCGCCGGAGGGAACCAGCTTGGCGTAACCGGAAATGATCGGCGCGCCGCCAAGTACGTCTTCCTTCTCGACGATCACCGCCTTGTAACCGGCGGCGGCAACGTTCGCCGCCGCGGTGAGGCCGGATGGGCCCGCGCCCACGACCAATACCGTGTCCTGACTCATGCCCTGCCTCCGTACGCGAGTTCGGGGTTGTAGAGATATTCGATATTCCCGGCCTCGACCTCTTTCAGATAAGCCTGGAAGTTCTTCTTGGCGTCGTCCCAGGAGATTCCCATCTTCTCGACCAGGTCCTCGCAGGGAGAGGCGTGCCACTGCAACTGCACGATCTTGAACGGATCGGCACCGCAGGCCAGCGCCGCGAACTGTACTTCGGCCATGATCGGCACCTGGAAGTTCTGCTCGTGCGCCTTGCCGATCCACTGGTTCTTGTCCATCGTGGTCACGCAGCCGGTATCGTTGGCCAGCAGCACGTCGGCGTTGGCCTCCTCGCGCACCACGCGGATCTTGCGGTCCATCGTGAACGAGCGGGTGAATTCACGCTCGGAAATGATGTGCCGGAAGCCGAAGCCGCAGCAGTCGTACCAGGTCGAGTAGTCGATCACCTGGGCGCCCAGCGCCTTCGCGGTCGAGGTGATGATCGCGGTACGGTTGCCGCCGAGCACGTCGGGGTCGTAGATCGCGTCCTCGTGCACCATCTTGTAGTAGTGGCAGGCGACATGCGCGGTGGTGCGGATGTTCGACACGTCGATCGTCTGCAACTCGGAGGCGATGCGATCGCGCATCACGTGCACCCACTCGGAGTAGTGGATGATCTCCTCGGGGATCACCAGCTTGCCGTCGACCAGGCGCCCGAGCTTGCCCAGGATCTTGGTGACCTTCTCACGCAGCTCGGCGCTCTCCACCAGGTACTTGCGGATTTCCTTGTAGTTGCCAAAGGAGGTGCCGCAGTGCACCAGCGGGAAAAAGTGACCGAGCTCATGCCCGTGCTGCTTGCCCGAGACATACGACTGGTGGAAGTTGCGCAGGAACACCGCCGCCAGCGACTCCACGTTGCCGATGCCGGAGCCGTGGTAGTTCCACGCGGTGCACGACGTCTGGTCCGTCTCGTCGAGATAGTCCTTGCCCGGCACGAAGCCGAACTTGTTCATGAACCACAGCAGCGACGTCGGGTAACCGGGGATGTTGCCGCACTGGCCGCAGGACTTGTGGTGCCATAGCTGCTTGGTCGGGATCTTCTTTTCCCAGCCGAACAGGGTCTTCACTGTCGCCGGTTCGTGCTGATCGCCGACCCGGTGAATGATGATCTGGCCGTCCTTCTCCAGTTCGTACATGTGTTCACGAATGTCGTCCATGCGGTCGCCGAGATCGATGGTGCGGCGATCGACGTGCTTGCGCACCCAGTCGGTCGCCTTGATCGCGTCCTCGCGGGACAGGTCGGTGGCCTGAAAGAACGAACCGTGGCCGGCAACGCCCTGGCCATCGGTATTGTGGAAACCGGGCTTCATCGTGCCGGCACCTGCGCCTTGCGCACTCTGATTATGGTTGCCTGGGGTTTGATCGCTCATCGATGTACTCCTGGTTGAGTCGGTTGCGGATGACGGCGCGGGGTCAATCGTCGTCTTCTTCCTGCTCCTCGAGCCAGTCCTCGTAGTCTTCACGCTTTTCGTCGATGAAGTCCTCGATGACGTCGAAGAGGTTTTCGTCCATGAGCTCCAGTGATTTCAGGACACCGGTCATTTCCCAGATCGTGTACATCTCCACCGAGGTCTTCAGCGAGACCTCCCAGGCGGTTTCCACGGTCTGCAATGTCTTCACCGGGATCGCCTTGCGCAGGATGCGCAGGTCGCCTTCCACCTTCTGGATGTTCGGACCCCAGTCGGGGAAGTGGTCGGGCTGAATCATGTCCGGCGACAGCTGGTTGCCGGTGGTAATCAGTTTCAGCATCACGCGGCCGAAGGGTCGCAACACGTCCTTGGCCGACTGCATCTCGTGCTTGATCGCGACCTCGCGCATGATCGCAACCAGGCCACCGGGGGAATTCTTGAAGGGGCAACGGGCGGCGCAGGTCATGCACTGCGCGCACGCCCAGATCTTTTCCTGCATCGCGTCGTAGATCTGTTCGACATTCTCGGTCCACAGGAGTTGTACGATCTCCCGCGGCGAGTAGTCGTAGAACTGAGCCGACGGGCAGGTCGCCGTGCAGATTCCGCAGTTGAGGCAACCGTTCAGCTCGTGGTCGTAGCGGAAATCGCCACGAATGTCGTCGAAGATCTGCTGCATCTCAGCATATGTCGCCATGTTGCACCTCTTCGCTGTTGGGCGATGCAGGAAACCCGCATGGGGGAGATTAGATCAAGTCCAATTCCCAATTCCATTTACCACAGGGTAACCGCCAGATTTGTTGTTCGTTTTACTGGGTTATTCGGGGCAAAAAAGGGGCCGACCCGCGCGCGGGAACGGCCACCAGAGGGGTTCCGTTCGGTCCGGTCAGCCCTTCTTCATCAGGAAGAAGAACTTGCCGCCTTCCTCGCGGTGCTCGAGCAGTTCGTTGCCGGTCTGCTTCGCGAAGGCCTGGAAATCCTTCACCGCACCCGGGTCGGTGGCGATGATGTGCAGCACCTGGCCACTGTCCATCGATGCCAGGCTCTTCTTGGCACGCAGGATCGGAAGCGGGCAGTTGAGCCCCGATGCATCCAGTTCTTGGTCGAAATTGGCCATAAAGCTATCTCCTCTCTAGTTCTCGATATGTCGACAAGGGAAGTCCGCCACAATTCCGATTGGGCCAGACCCATACAGCATCTCAGAAAGGTTGGCGTACTTATAGGTGAATAGAATTCCTAATACAAGAAAGTACTAATTTGGCGTGACAATAGGCTTGCCCGCCCTCGCCCAGCCCACGATTCCCCCAACCAGGTTGTGGACGCCGGTCACGCCCTGCTGGGCCAGAAACGCACAGGCCTGCCCCGAACGTGCACCCGTCTGACAGTAAAGAACCACGGGTTTGTCGTCGACCAGTTCATCCTTGCGCAGGGGAATCAGGTGCAGAGGGATCAGTTCCGCGTCGGGCAGCACGCCACGTGCGGTCTCCGCCATCGAGCGCACGTCCACGAGCCGATAGGCGCGGCCCTCCGAGTCCCAGTTCTCGAGGGTTTCCGGGGTAACTTCAGACATCGCGACTCCGAACATGCCATACCTCCCGCCGGATCCGTTCATGCCCGGCGCTTGCCATCGTCCCGATCGGGCCGGCCGCAAGACCGGTTGGATAGATGGTCCCGTTCGTGCCGAACGTTGGACTCTATTTGGTCAGCAGCATACAATAACTGAAATATTAGCAATTGCCAATGTACGTTGCGTATTTCACGCGGGAATCCGGGAACCGGACCCGCCACGATGCTACCGTTCCGGGGTTCGTAATCGTCACCCCTCTTCACAGGAGACCCAATGGACAAGAGCGCGTTCAAGAAAGACGGCCACTACGCCGTGACCCTGCGCAGCCCGGATGGCCGGCTGCGCCCCGCCAACCTTTACGTGCATCGGCTTGAAGACGACTACATGATCGCCCGGCATACCTCGGGCCCCGATGTCGGTCTCCTGATCAAACTTGGCTATGATGACGTGGTCAAAATCGTTCGCACGCACCCGGTTCTGGACCGCAAGCGCTTCATGATTCCCGAAGCGATGCTGAAGCCCAAGCTCTGGGAGACTCGCACCAGCATGCGGGCCTACTCGTCGGCACCCGGTCTGGGCAAGTAGCCCGCCCGTGATGGGTGTCCGTAACGGGGGTCCGCGACTACGGACTCTCGTTACATGAAGAATCTCCTCTCCAGTCTGCTGCTTTTCGCGACGATCGCGGCTTCCGTCGCGGTACAGAGCCAATCGTCGCGACTTCCCGACCTCGGAGACGCATCCGGAGGCCTGCTCACCCCCACCGAAGAACTCGAACTGGGGCGCTCACTGCTGCGGGAAGTCCGTCGCGCGATGCCGCTCGTCGCCGATCCCGAGATCTCCTTCTATATCGACGCCCTCGGCCACCGCCTGGTGTCGAACGCCCCTGATGCCGCCGGGACCTTCCACTTCCTCACGGTCGACAACAGTCAGGTCAACGCTTTCGCAATGCCCGGCGGCATTGTGGGCATCCATACCGGCCTGCTGACCGAGGCGCGCGACGAAGCCGAACTGGCAGCGGTGATTGCGCACGAGATCGCCCACATCACGCAGCGGCACATCGCCCGCATGTACGCGCGGGGCCGTGAAATCAATTTCACCACCGGGCTGGCGGTGCTCGCCGGCATCCTCGCCGCCAGTATCGACCCCGAACTCGGTCAGGCGGCGATCGCCGGCGGCCTGGCCTTCGGGGCCCAGTCCCAGATCGATTTCACCCGCAGCAACGAGGCCGAGGCCGACCGGGTCGGCATCCAGATCCTGACTTCCGCCGGTTTCGATCCGCATGCGATGGCGGATTTCTTCGAACGCATGCAGGAACTGACCCGCGGCGCCCACGATGCCATTCCGGAATACCTGCGCACGCACCCGGTCACACTGGGCCGCATCAGCGATGCGCGCGGCAGAGCCGAGCAGATGCGGGGGGATTTCACCCGGGACGATACCCGCCTGTTCGAATGGATGCAGGCCCGCGTCCGCGCACTTTCCGACCCCCAGCGCAGTGTCAACAACCATCGCGCCCGAGACGAACACAGCCCGGTACAGTTATACGAGGCGGCGGTAGCCCAGCTCGAACTGGGCCGGACCGATGCCGCAGCGGCATTGCTCGAGCGCGTGCCGGCGCGTGCGGCGCCCGTGCTGGTGATCACACTGGCTGAAACCGCGATGTTGCGTCGCCAGAACCGGTTTGCCGAAGCGCTGAGCATCCTTGATCAGCTCGATGACGTATACCCTGGCCATCCGGTGGTGCGACACCTGCAGGCCCGAACCCTGCATGAGGCCGGCCGGCACGACGAGGCGGTTCGTATCACCGATCAGTTGCTGCGTCGACAATCGACCCCCGATCCGCATCTGCTCCGGCTGAAGGCCGATGCCGCGGACGCCGACCGGCGGGTCGCGATCAGCCATGAAGCGATGGCCGAGTATTTCTTCCACCGGGGCCAGTATACCGAGGCCGTGCGTCAGTTCGACGATGCACTCGTGGCGCCGGACGCGACGTCACGCGACATCGAGCGCATCGAACACAAGCGCGATACCGCCAGCCGCGTCGCCCGCGAGAACGCCCGCAATTGATCCGATTGGGCGTTCGGGGGAATGAACACCTCCGCCAATGCGTCCGGTTAAGTGTTTATTCCTCGCTGCCTGCCAACAAGGCGACTGTCACCCAACCGGAGGTCGATGACCCATGCAAGTAAACCGCCGTGAATTCCTGCAAATGCTCGCCGCTGCCAGTGTCGCCGGCTTCCCGCTCACTGGTCTTGCCAGTAGCCATGGCCGCGGCACGATGTACGATCTGCCACGCTACGGCAACGTGAGCCTGCTGCACTACACTGACTGCCACGGCCAGTTGAACCCGATTTTCTTCCGCGAGCCGAACATCAACATCGGCGTCGCGGGCATGCGTAATCAGCCCCCGCACCTTGTCGGCGAAGCCCTGCTGAAACATTTCGGCATCGAGGCGGGCGGCAAGAAATCGCATGCCTACACCTACCTCGATTTCGTGGCGGCCGCCGAGAAATACGGCCGCGTCGGCGGCTTCGCCCACCTGTCGACCCTGGTCAAGAAGATGAAGGCCTCGCGCCCCGGCGCCCTGCTGCTCGACGGTGGTGATACCTGGGGCGGCGGTACCGGCACCGGCGTCTGGACCAATGCACAGGACATGGTCGATGCCCAGAAGATCCTCACCAGTGACGTGATGACGGGCCACTGGGAGTTCACCTATGGCGCCGACCGCGTGATGGAGGTGGTCGAGAATGATTTCGCCGAGGCGGGCATCGACTTCGTCGCGCAGAACGTGACCGACGTCGACTGGGGCGATCAGATCTTCAAGCCCTACGTGATCCGCGAAATCAATGGCGTGAACGTCGCGATCATCGGCCAGGCGTTCCCCTACACGCCGATCGCAAACCCACGGTTCATGGTCGAGCAGTGGTCGTTCGGCATCCGCCCGGATGACATGCAGCGTCAGGTCGAAGCGGCTCGAGCCGAGGGCGCGGAGATTGTCGTCGCGCTGTCGCACAACGGCATGGACGTCGATCTGAAAATGGCCGGCATGGTCAACGGTCTCGACGTGATCTTCGGCGGCCACACCCACGACGCCGTGCCTGCACCGACCCCGGTGAAAACCCCCGATGGCGGGACCTGCCTGGTCACCAACGCCGGCTCCAATGCCAAGTTCCTGGCCGTGATGGACTTCGACTTCCGCGACGGCAAGATCCAGGGCTGGAACTACAACCTGCTGCCGGTGTTCTCGAATCTGATCGACCCCGATCCGGAGATGCAGCAGTACATCACCAACATGCGCAACCAGGAGGTCACCTTCAACGGCGAGACCTTCAACATGGAAGAAAAGCTCTCCGAGGAACTGGCAGTGGCCGACTCGCTGCTCTACCGCCGCGGCAATTTCAACGGTACCTTCGACCAGGTGATCGTCGACGCCATCAACGAGCAGATCGACGCGCAGATCTCGTTCTCGCCCGGCTTCCGCTGGGGCACCACCGTCATGCCGGGCATGCCGATCACCTTTGAACACGTGATGGACCAGACCGGTCTGACCTACCCCGCAGTCACCCGTAACGTGATGAGCGGCTCGATGATCAAGACCATCCTCGAGGACGTGGCCGACAACCTGTTCCACGAAGACCCGTTCTTCCAGCAGGGCGGCGACATGGTCCGCGTCGGCGGACTGAAATACGCGATCAACCCGACCAACAAGATCGGCGAGCGCATCCTTTCGATGGAGCTGGACGGCAAGCCGCTGGATCCCGACAAGGAATACGTGGTCGGTGGCTGGGCCAGCGTCCAGGAAGAACCGGCAGGCGATACCGGGCGCGTGATCTGGGACGTGGTGGCCGACTATCTGCGCGACCACAAGACCATCAATATCGGCGCCGCCGAGCTGAACGAACCGGTGGTCAAGGGCATCGGCGAGGACAATCTCGGTTACATCCCGACTTCGAAGATCTGACCCCTACCCTGCCTGATCCGAACATCACCCCGCCCCCAGGGCGGGGTTTTTCGTTCGCAGCGTGCCGTGGGCAACAATGATGGATTACCGCGCGAATTACCGGACGATGGCGTTCGAGGCACGAATGGAACTCGCCCTTTCGGAAAACCTCGATCCGAACTGGCGACCGCTGCTGGTGTCGGATCAGCATGCTCAGGTGAAGGCCTATTTCTCGCGCCGCATGGACCTGACCCAGGAAGAGGTGGCCCTGCTCTTGCAAGACCCGAATCAGACCGTGCGCATGAATTGCGCCAAGCGTACCGACCTGACCCCGCAACAGGTCGAGGCCTGCGTTCGCGACCCCGACCCCAACCTGCGCTATTTCGCAGCCCGCAATCCCTTGCTCACCGACGAGCAGCGCCAGCGGCTGCTCGAAGACAGCGACGACCTGGTACGGATCGCCGCCCGCAAGGGTCCGAAGCAACGCACCACCCGGCGCCGGCCGGGTCAGGCGGAGATGCTGCGATGATTATCCTTTCGGGCAAACCCCGTCGTTGGTGGCGCTGGCTGCTGGAAATCGTGCTGATCCTCGCGGTGGTACTGCTGCTGCGCGCCTGGCTCGCGCGCGATCTGGCACAGGGCGTGGCTCCGGCGTTCGAGGGTCATCTGCTCGACGGCAGCCCCGTCGTGTTGGCGGACTACGCCGAACAGCCGATGCTGCTGCATTTCTGGGCCACCTGGTGTCCGATCTGCCGGCTGGAGGAGGGCGAAATCATGCGCCTGAGCCGGAGCCACCCCGTGCTCACCGTCGCGATGCAGTCAGGTACGGCCGCCGAGGTCAGGGCACACCTGACCGAGCGGGAACGCGAACTCGCGGTGGTCAACGACCCGGAAGGACAACTCGCCCGCACCTTTGGCGTGCGCGCGGTGCCCAGCACCTTCATCATCGATCGCGAGGGCCGCATCGTCTTCCGCAAACAGGGCTACGCGCCACCGCTGGAACTGCGTCTGCGCCTGTGGCTGGCACGCTGGATATAGGTGAACTGTCGGCCACTCCACGCTGCACTGCTCCTTCCCGACGGCCGATGTCACCGCAAACCGTCAGCATGAAAGAACCCGCGTAGGGTGCCGTGAGGCGTAGCCGAACCGCACCGTTACCACGCCGGCCCTGCCCAACCCGGCCTCCGGGCCTCGAGCGGTGCAATTCGCTGCGCTCATTGACACCCTACGCTTGCACCTTTCATGGTCCCGGGTGGCGGGCATGATCATGAACGGTCGCGTGCCTATCCCGCATCACCCTCGGCGCTTTCCACCCGGTCCCGTCCGGCCCGCTTCGCGGCGTAAAGCGCCGTATCGGCGCGGCCCACCAAACTCGTGCCGGTGTCCTCCGGCTGTAGCGCGGCCACCCCGGCACTGACGGTGAAGGCGATTCGATCGTCTCCGAACCGGACCGGATCTCCGGCAGCCGCCTTGCGGATATTCTCGGCGATCTCCGCCGCCCGAGCGACGGGACAGCGATCCAGCAGAACCAGGAACTCTTCTCCCCCCCAACGGCACACGGTATCGTGGTCGCGGACGTATCGGCGAATGAGCCGAACCATGTGGCGAATGACCAGATCGCCCGCTGCATGTCCATACGTATCGTTCACCGCCTTGAACCGGTCGATGTCGAACAGGATGACCGATACCGGACGCGGATCGCGCCGTACCCCGCCGGAAATGTGCTTGAACACGATCTCGAATACCTGGCGATTGGATGCGCCGCTCAGGTGGTCCGTGGTCGCCATCTGTTCCAGACGACGCTGGTAGCGACTGAGCGTCAGAAACAGCGCGACCAGAACCACCGCGCTGACTGCCAGAGCGAGAAAGAAATTCACCAGCAACGACGCATGGATGACGCCACCACCGGGCATCCTGGTCTGCTCCACAAGCAGGTACCAGTCGAATTCAGGCACCAGCCGACTGTTGAGGTAAACCAGTTCCCCGTCTTCACGGTGATAGGTAAGGGAAACACTGGGCGTGGTCAGCACACGCAGCGCACGCTGCGCGAGTCCGGGCGTTTCCTGGATGCGTTCGGCACCCGTGAAATCACTGCCATGCAGGGTGACATGACCCTCTCGATCGACGAAATAGATCGTGCGGCCGTATCGCCGCTGGTAGGTCTCGATCAGCTGCGCAACCGAGTCCACGCCAAGGCCGACCCCGGTGACGCCCAGCAGGTTGCCATCGTAGTCCAGCACCCGGTAGTTGACGAAGACACTCACGCGGGTGCGATCCGCCGTGTCTTCGTCGACGTTGATCTCGTAGGGCTCGCGCAGCGTGCGGACCCGGAAATACCATTCATCGCCCGGATCATCCACGCTGACGGTCTTCAGCACGCCGGTCGGGTGGTAATAGCGGCCGGTTCGTTCGGAAACGAAGAACGCGGTGATCGTCCCGTACTCCTCCATGATCTCCGCGAGATAGCGGGTCACAGCCTCGACGTCGCTCTCGCCAGCGATGACCCAGTCGCGCACGAAGGTGTCGCGGGCCATCAGCGAGGAGATCAATACGGGGGTCAGCAGATCGCGCTGGATTTCGGAATAGACATTGTCGCTGGTCAGCGGCAGGGTTTCGTCGGAAACCTGCTGTGAGAGGGATTTGGTGGCCGCGTGGTAACTGATCAACGTCGTGGCCACGAACCCGGCGAGCAGGATCGCTGTCAGCACCGAGATCAGGTAATACTTGTTCTGCAACACTCCAGCAACCTCTGCTTCAGCAACCCCTGGCGGGCCCGAGAACACAGCCTCCGCGCCTGCCATTATGCGTTCGACTCGATGCCGAGGGGAAACAGTGGGCGGTGCAAGCGCCGGGCGGTGCTAGCGCCGGGCGGTGCAATTCGCTGCGCTCATTGACACCCTACCCGACCCCCGACCGCCGACCGCCGACCGCCGACCCTGCAGGATTCCGGACCGCTTAGGGAAGTGCTGATGTAGTCCGTCATCGCGAGGAGCGCAGCCTTTAGCCGCGAGCGCAGCGTGGCGGGACGCGGCGATCCATAAGGCGCTGATTTCAGAGACGCCGTTTGGATGACTCGCTGCGCTCGCAATGACAATCGGATCAATCAGCGCTTCCCTAGCGCGCGCGCAGTTCGCGCAGGATGGCCAGGGCTTGCGGAAAGCGGTACGAACGGATGCTCTGGGCGAGGCGGCCGAGGTCTGCGCCGAATTCGGAACGCAGACGCGTCTCGTGCCTCTCGAACATGGTCAGGGCATCGGTATCGCCCT
>JAABSN010000390.1 GCA_011390385.1 Thioalkalivibrio nitratireducens
GATGCCTTCGCCACTTTGCCTTGCAGGCGAATCCGTCCGTAGCCCTGAATGAGGCAATACTTCCGGTTGCATTAGTAAGGTTTCTGCCCTTGGGTTCTTGCGATTAGAAGTCATCACGCAAGCGATGTGCTACTTTCGCGTCCACCCTCGACGACCGTTATGGACCCTCCTATGACCTCGATCCGATTGCTTCTCCTCAGCTTGTTCTGCCTGACGCTCGCGGCCTGCCAGCCGGCGGAGGACTCGGGTCCTGTGACTGAAACGCCGGTCGAGTCGGCTGCGGTCAAGGCGGTGGCCGAGGTGGAGATCGCCGACCGCATTCTGACCGGCGGTACGGTGATCACGGTGGATGCGGATCGGCCTGAAGCCGAGGCCATCGCGATCAAGGACGGGCGCATCCTGGCCGTGGGCAGCGCGGATGAAATCGCGGGCCACGCCGGACAGGACACCGAGATCATCGACCTGGCCGGCCGCGTCGCGATCCCTGGGTTCATCGAGGGCCATGGGCATTTCCTGGGCCTGGGCCAGGCGCTGATGATTCTGGACCTGATGCCGACACGCAGCTTCGAGGAGATCGTCGCAATGGTGGCCGAAGCGGCCGCCGAGGCCGAGCCGGGCGAATGGATCGTGGGCCGCGGCTGGCACCAGGAGCGCTGGGGCGAAACCGACCTGCCGCTGTACGACGGCATCCCGCATCACCGCACGCTCAGCGCCGTGAGCCCGGACAACCCGGTGGTGCTGTTCCACGCCAGCGGCCACGGCGCCTATGCCAACGCAGCGGCGCTGGCGCTGGCCGGCATCGACAGCGACACGCCCGACCCGGAAGGCGGGACCATCGTTCGCGATAACAGCGGCGAGGCCACGGGATTTCTGCGGCAGGCCGCGCAGAATCCGATGCATGGCCTTCTGGGCGAAGTCGAGGCGGCCTTGAGCGAGGCCGAGAAGCAGGCCCGGTTCGAACGCCAGGTCAAGCTGGCCGGCGAGGAAGCGCTGCGTCACGGCGTGACCAGCTTCCACGACATGGGCACGAACTTCGCCGACATCGACCGGCTCAAGGCCCTGGCCGAAGCGGGCGGCCTGCCGATCCGGCTGCACGTGGCCGTCCGGCATGAAACCAACGAGGACCTGCGGGCCCGGGTCGCGGACTACAGGACGATCGGGCACGCCAACGGCTTCCTGACCGTGCGCGCGCTGAAGCGGAACATCGACGGCGCGCTGGGCACCCACGGCGCCTGGCTGCTGGACCCCTACACCGACAAGCCCGAGACCTCGGGCCTGCCGCAGACCTCGCTGGAAAACCTGCGCGAGACGGCCGAGATCGCGCTCGCGAACGGCTTCCAGTTGAATACCCATGCGATCGGGGATCGTGCCAATCGGGTCGTCCTGGATCTCTACGAAGAACTGCTGGGCAAGCGGGCCGGTGAGGATCTGCGCTGGCGCATCGAGCACGCCCAGACCCTGCACCCCGATGAAGTCCCGCGCTTTGCCGCGCTCGGGGTGATCGCCTCCATGCAGGGTGTGCACGCCACCTCCGACGGCCCCTGGGTGCCGCAGCGCCTCGGTGAAGCGCGCGCCCAGCGCCGCGCCTATGTCTGGCGCGCGCTGCTGGATGCCGACGCCACGATCTGCAACGGCACCGACGTGCCGGTCGAATCGATCTCGCCGATCGCCTCCTATACCTCGTCGGTGACCCGGCGCATGGCCAACGGCGAGCCGTTCTTCCCGGAACAATCCATGGGCCGCATGGAGGCGCTGTACTCCTACACACTGGGCTGTGCCGAAGCGGTGTTCGACGAAGACGAGCTGGGCAGCCTGACCCCGGGCAAGCGCGCCGACATCGCGGTGCTGAACGCCAACCCGCTGACCGTCAGCGAGGACGAACTGGCCGAGCTGCAGGTGGAGATGACGCTGGTCGAGGGCGAGGTTCGCTACCGGGCGAATTGAGCGGACGCCTGCTCTCTACAAATCGGGGAGGGATTGCAGCACCGCCCGGAACCCGCGCTCGAACTGCCGGGCCGCGCGGCGCTTGACGAACCCGCCGATCAGCGGAATCTTCAGTTCGAAGGTCGAGCGCCAGCGGATGCGGGTGCCGTCGGGCACCAGGGTCAGTTCGATCCGCCCGTCTTCGTGCACCACCTTGACCGGTTTCGAGGCGACGATCCGGTAGGCCAGTCGGCGCGGCGGCTCGAAGCCGGTGATTTCCTCTTCCAGTACGACCTTGCCCAGACTTCCGGTTGCATTAGTATGCCGGGTTAATAGCGTGACGCGGGTTTGTCTTCAAGCACCTTGTGGATGCTGTCCGTCTTGAAGGTGCCGTCTCGTTTCGCGGCCTTGTCGGCGCGCTTTTCCTTCAGCGTCTTGGCGGGTTTTTTCTTGCCTTCGCGACTCTGAGTGTCTCTGCCCTTGCTCATGGCGGTCTCCGCGCGGCGCATGCGGTTCGGGGTGAGCGGCATTGCGCCTGCTTATCATGATTCGACTCTTGGAACGCGAGATGATTCAATGCATCGAGGCCGGCGGGCGACTCCGGCGTGCTCGTCGAGGCCGCGTGGGTCGAGAAGTCGGCCCGCGGTCTGGATATCAATGCCATTGCGATTGCCTGCAACGCCGGTCTCGGCCTCACGTATCAGGTCGCCTTCACCCTGGCCCTGGTGCCGTCGCCGCTCTCGGAGGGCTTCAACGCGACGGCCTACGCCAGCAACCTTGCCCTCAAGTTCTGTCCGACCGTTTTCGTGCCGCCGCCCGATGCGGCCGGCGCGCCGGCGACGGGGGAGTGCCATATCGAACTCGAGCAGGAGCATGTCTTCGACAAGTTCGTCAACGTGCTGGGTTGGACGCGTTTGTACGAAGGCAACTGGGGCGAAGTCGGCACACCACTGGTTTACCACCACAACACCGAAGTCGACGTGGCCTTGCTGTACGACACGCCGACCCCGTCTTCGGCGATTCGGCTGGATCTGGATCACTGGCTGCAGACCGCGTCCTTCGAAGCCACCGACCGCATCTTCATGCGGTGCGACGACCGGAACGGAAGCCAGGATTTCTCGCAGATCGACGGCGCCGGCCCGAGCTATCGGTGTCCCTACGTCAAGGACCGCACGCTGCGCTTTCCGCAGGGCGTGAATACGCTGCTCTGGCGCAGCTATGT
>JAABSN010000391.1 GCA_011390385.1 Thioalkalivibrio nitratireducens
AAGGGGCAAAGGCGGGCCTGGATGATGATCAGCCCGGTGCTGGCGCTCTACGGTGGCTACATGCTGCGCCACCTCACCGTGGATCTGGGTCAGACTTCCAGTTATGTGAGTTATGTGAATGCCTTCGACCCTACCCTGCTGGAACTGTTGCGGTGACCCCCATCGGTATCGACGCCGCCCCCGCTCATGAGAGGAACACATCGCCATGTCGCGCAAGTTTTTCATATCCCTGATCATTCTAGGCATTCTTCTGCTGGTGGCAGCGGTCCTGTTCGTACAGAGCCAGCGTCCCGGTGCAGGCTCGACCGCAGATCGCGTGCAAGTCGTTGCGCGGAGCATCGCGCGCGGCGAGGATCGCGTGCATGTTACCGAACTCGCGGCCCGCATCATTCAGGATCGCCAGGACTTCGTGCTGGTCGACGTACGCCCGGCAGACGCCTTTGACGAAGAGCACATTCGCGGCGCGCGCAACATCCCAGTGACGGAGATCACACAACCGGCGAATGCCCGTTCCGTTGCTGGGGGACGCACGCTGATCCTGTACGATGGAGGGGCCACGGAAGCGGCTCAGGCTGCGACCCTCCTGCGCGTGACGGGGATCGATGCCCAGGTCCTGCAAGGCGGCTTGCGGGACTGGCTGCGCTATACGACGGATCCCGATGCGGAACTCGGCGATCCGGGCGATCCCGTCAGTCCGGCCGAACGAGCGGCAATCGCCTGTTATTTCCATGGCGACTACCTGCCGACAGCAGGCATCCCCGTACAACCATCCCCGTCCGCCGCGTATACGCCGACCCTCACGCCGGTGGAACCGCACGCACCGGTGACTCAAGCGGCGCCTCCGGCGAACGATTCCCTCGGGTTGGGGATCGGCCTTGGTGTTGGAACAGTCACACCCGCAGAAGCCCCGGCCGCGGCAACCGAGGATGCGCTTGGCCTTGGGCTCGGGCTGGGAGTAGGAACCGTCACGCCCCCCGCAGCCTCGTCCCCTGCACAAACAGAGTCTCTGGGACTTGGTCTGGGTCTGGGGGTCGGCGCTGGTGTAGCACCGCCGGAGGCACCCGCGACGTCGGTACCCAGCCCGGCTTCGCCCCCTGCACGCCGACCCGGGCTGCGAATCGGAGAGGGTTGCTGATCGTCAATACGGGCACGTGCCGTCGACTGAACGGCCATGAAATCAGCGAAAGGCCATTACACCGTGCTGCGCAGTTTGGTGATCTCTGCACTGCTGGGGTCGCTTTTCCTGCACATGGCTGGCGCCTCATGCCTGTCATGCCACGGTGAACATGCACTGCTGACTGACGATATCCACCGCTTCCTTGGTGATACCTGTGGCTCATGCCACCTCGGCGATGATACGGCGACCGACGTTGATGCGGCCCATCAAGGCCTCATCAGCAGCCCGGGGCAACTGAACAACGTCGAGCACAGTTGCGCTACCTGCCATCCCATAGAGACTGATGCGGTGCTCAACGGACTGATGCATACCGGCCGGGGCGTGGTCAATGTCACGCGCTTCACCTTCGCCGAGCAGGAGGAGCCGACGGGTGAAGGCCATTTGGCCCGGCTGGGTCACTCCCCCGCGGACTCCCTGCTGCGCAAGCGCTGTGCCAGCTGTCACCTCGGCCAGCCACGACACCAACTCGGCACCGAGCACCCGATCGGCAGCCGTGGAGGCGGCTGCCTTGCCTGCCATCTTCCCGTCGAGCAGCCATCCGGGCATGTCGCGTTATCCGCCCGCATCAGTGACGCCCAATGCATCGGCTGCCACTCGCGCTCGGGGCGCATCGCACTCAGCTATACCGGTCTTGCCGAGGTCGATGACGCCGTCCTGCAACACGGCGACACCAGCCGACTGGGGCGCCTCCCCGACGGGCGTCTCGTCGAACGGCTGCCGGCCGATGTTCATCATCGCGCGGGGATGTCGTGTATCGATTGCCATACCGCACGCGGACTGATGGGGCCGACTGCAGACCATCTTCACGGCAGCGATGCAGTTGATGTCCAGTGTCAAGACTGTCACGCGAACACGGAGCCGCGTGTGACGCCAAAGGACTGGTTGCCGCGGTGGCAATCGCTGCGCAACCGGGTCCCCTTCCCGGTAACCGGGGATCAAGCGTTCCTGGTGACCGAGCGCAACCAGACTCCCCTTTGGCATATCCAGGTCACCCCCACGGCCAATCTCCTGCACCGCAAGGTCCAGGGGGGCTCCATCCGCATTCCCCCGCTCTCCGAGCGGAACCATCCCGCGGACGGAAACCACGACCGCTTGCAATGCACGGCATGCCACACACAATGGGCGCCGCAGTGTTACGGCTGCCACATGCAGTTCGACCCCGACGGGGAACAATGGGACCACGCGGATCGTGAGTTCACACCGGGTGCATGGATCGACCAGCGCTGGGGAATCCGCAACGACCAGCCCCCGTTGGGGGTCGACGCGCATGACCGCATCGTTCCCTTCGTACCGGGGATGATCCGCAGTATCGATCACCCGGACTGGGGCGAGACACGGTTCCGCCGCCTGTTTGCGCCGTTGGCGCCGCACACCACGGGCACGGGACTGACGTGTGCCGCTTGCCACCGCTCGCCGCAGGCGCTCGGGCTCGGCGCCGGTACGCTGATCGAGGACAGTGAAGGTCTGCGGTTCGAGCCGGCCCGACCGCTGCTCCGCGATGATATGCCCGAGGATGCGTTCGTCACCCTCGACGGCCGCGAGGGCGAGACCACACGCAGCGGCGCACGAGGTTTCACGGCAGACGAGCTCAGAAGAATTCTCGAAGCACCGCTCGCACCACACTTCCGCCGGGGAAGTGCCTATTGAATCGTCACCGCCGAGGGAGACAGATCCGAGCACGGGTTCAATGCAGCCACCTGCCCTTGGGCCTTTCGAAGCAGCGTTGTCTGGCTGGCAATGGAACAAGAATGGAATAAGGAAGTTGCAGAGTGCGTCCATCCAAAGCCACGGGTAGCAGAATGTTCAATCCGTGTACTCGAGCCCACAAGGGGAAGAACATGACGCCATCCCTCCGTATCCGGACCGCTGCGACACAGCGAAACTGGCCCGATGTCTGACAGCTTCCCGCCTCTTCCGGCACCGCGGGTTTGTGGATTGCCGGAGTAAGCTTCCCCCTT
>JAABSN010000392.1 GCA_011390385.1 Thioalkalivibrio nitratireducens
CGATTCGGCGGTCAGCATGTCGTCGCTGGCGGCTGGTTCCGATGGGTCAGCGTCGTCCATGTGCGGAAGCAGGCGCCTTGCAGCCCATAAACGCGCGGTCTCGCGGTCCGGTTGGGAGAGATGCACCACGGTGCAGGATTCGCCCGAGAGAATGGCACTGGTGAGTATGACGTCAGCGTCGAAAGCCCGGTCCTGCCGCGTGCGCAGGGTGAGCCGCTCGCACGTTTCCGCGCTCTCCGACTGGCTCTGCCATTGGCTCAGGATTGCGGCCAGATCGGCAGCCTGCTCGGGTGCCACGATTTCCTTCAGAGTGATCCGGTCGAGGCTTTCGCTGAGATCGATCTCGAAGCATTCCCGCCATGCCTCGTTGGCGTAGACTGCATCGCCTTCGTGAAAGCAGGCAACGGGATGGCGCAGACTGTCGAGCATCAGCAGGTAACGGCGATCCGCTTCGCGCAGGAGAGTCTGCAGGTGCGAGAGTTCGCGGTCTTTCTTGAGCTGCTCCGCGGCCCTGATCGTCATGGCTGCGGCCAGGTCGCGATTGCCCGAATCGGCCACGGCGAACGCGCCTGCGTCGATGGCGGACAGTTGCCGATCGGTGTCCTGGTCCGTGATCAGCACGACCGGGATGAGGAAGCCGGTTCGTTCCAGAACTTCCTTCAGTTGATCGAGACGCAGCGTATTCTCCGCATCGACCAGCAGGATGGCATCGAAACGGTGGCTTTGCAGCAACCGCTCCAGGTCCCTTGCATTCCCCGCCTGCTTGTAACGCACCGCCTGGCCTCGGTACCGGATCCGGTCGACCACTTCACCAGCGACACCGGCATCAAGGGTAACGAAGAGGACGCTGATCGAGTTGATCATGAAGACTCTTTTCTGGTCGTCCGTACGAGGCGCATGGCTTGCCTGTTACATCGGCTCAAAAAACTCTGGATTATAGGCAATCACACGCCCTTGCGGATCAACGCATTCCGATTGAGGATTATTGTACAGTGCCAGCAGCGGTTGTGCGGTCCACCAATACCACAGCCCAATTCGCAGGGTGGCGCTAGCCGCGCCGGTACTTTGCAGGCTCCGGCCCCCGAGGGCGCCAATGGTGCAATTCGCTGCCCTCATTGGCACCCTGCGGCTTGTGTCATCACGGGTGTCGCGCGTCCGTCGGCGTGACTGTTGGTACAACGGTTTGGATCTGGCGGCTGGTGTGGTCCTTCCCGCCAGCCTGCGTTCCGGCAATATCTCCAGGGAGAGTTCTTCATGGACCCAGTCACCGGTTTGAGTACCATCCGCGACTTCGTGCGCTACGGCGTCAGTGAATTTCGTCGCGCCGGGTTGACGTTCGGACACGGCACCGACAACGCGTTCGACGAGGCGGCCTGGCTGGTCCTGCACGCCCTGTCCCTGCCCCTGGATCTTTCCGAAGACTGGTGGAACAGCTGCCTGGTGCCTGCGGAGATGCGCCGCGTGGAGGCTCTCCTGCGGGAACGTATCGCGACGCGCAAGCCGGCAGCCTATCTGACCCGGGAGGCCTGGTTCATGGGGCTTCCGTTTTATGTGGACGAGCGGGTTCTGGTTCCGCGCTCCCCGGTTGCGGAGCTGATCGAGGCACGCTTCAGCCCCTGGATCGATCCCGAGAACGTGCATCGGGTTCTGGACCTGTGTACGGGAAGCGGTTGTATCGGTTTGGCGGTGGGTTCCGTCTTTCCGGAGGCGGAGATCTGGCTTTCGGACCTGTCGCCCGGAGCGCTCGCGGTGGCGCGTCGGAATGTTCGGGCACATGCGATGGAGGATCGGGCGCACCTGGTCCCCAGTGATGTGTTCGATGGATTGATCGATGTTACGGGGTTCGATCTGATCGTATCCAATCCTCCGTACGTCGACGCGGAAGACATGGCCGGTCTTGCGCCGGAATACCGGCACGAGCCGCGGTTCGGTCTGGCGGCAGGGCCGGATGGGCTGGATATCGTGCGCCGGATTCTGTCCGGGGCAAGAGCACATCTGAATCCGGGTGGGGTGCTGATCGTCGAGGTCGGGAACAGTCAGCCCGCCCTTGAAGCGGCATTTCCGGAGATCCCCTTCACCTGGATCGAATTCGCCAGTGGTGGCCACGGTGTATTCATGCTGAACCGGGACGACTTGCCAGACTCGGACCGGTAGGGTTCGGTCGCATCACCCGGGATCCCACCACGCGGCGAAGCGCAGTTCATAACGTAGGGTGCCAATGAGCGCAGCGAATTGCACCGTTCGAGGTTTCGGGCCCAGGGGCCAGGGCTGTGGCCGGCGTGGTATCTGTGCGGTTCGGCTTTGCCTCACGGCACCCTGCGGGGCGCGGCCACACCGTGTTCGCAACCGACTCGTACAGGTCAGCACTGCTCCCAGGGCAGGCCGCGATACCGCCAGCCGGAAGTGGTCGAACGATGGTGTTCCTTGTCCAGTGGACCCTCGAAGCCTTCGTCGACCGAATAGACGTTCTCGATTCCCGCCGCGATCAGGGCCTGTCCGGCGACGACAGACCGTTTGCCGCTGCGGCAGATCAGGAAAACGGCGGGTGCGTCCTCGCCTTCGTCGCCAATGCCGCCAAGGAGGAGCTTGCGGACCTGCGCCACGAAGTGGGGATTCTCGACCCAGTCGGGCTCGTCGATCCATGGCAGGTGTACGGCGCCCACGGGATGGCCGACGAACAGATATTCCATCGTCGACCGGATGTCGACCAGCAGATTCCTGGGTCGCTGCTGGAGGCTCTCGAAAGCCTCCTGGGGGGAAACGCGTTTGGGTACGGCGGTGGTCATGGATACCTCCTGTATTCTGCCGGACATGCAGTCCGCTATGGCCGGTCGTTGCGGCACGAGATCAGCGCCGCAGCGCGAATGATACGCCTTGAATGCCCGCGTTTGGCCTGGCCACGCGCCTGAATTCATATCCCCTGCCGCACGGTCGCCCCGAACACGCAGGAAGCAGATTGCCAGCGTAGGGTGCCAATGAGCGCAGCGAATTGCACCGTTAGGGGAAACGCTGATTAATCCGTCATCGCGAGGAGCGAAGCCTTTAGCCGCGAGCGCAGCGTGGCGGGACGCGGCGATCCATAAGGCATTGATTCCGTATGCGCCGTTTGGATTGCCGCGCTTCGCT
>JAABSN010000393.1 GCA_011390385.1 Thioalkalivibrio nitratireducens
TTCGAAAAGCTTCCCGACGACACCCAGGACTCGCTCCTGCTTGGCGATCACGCCGAGAAAACAAGCGGCAAAAAACGGGCGGCCACCGACCGGGAAATCACCAACCGCGCAACAGCGGCGAACAAATAGCCTTCGGGGGTCCAACGTCATGCACCATCCACGCACCACCACCGATGCCCGCTGCCTGCGGCTGGCCAGCCTGCTTCTTTTGGCGAACCGCCTGCTCATCATTTCCGCCATCGGACTCCTGCTGCTCGCGGTCTTTGCCAATGACCAGCACCTGTTGCTTTACGGCTCCATCCTTGTGGCCTCGGGTTTTTTGCTGACCATCGCCCAATGGATCGCGGCCTCACGGGCCGGCTGCCCGTTGTGTCGCACACCCGTGCTCGCGCCGATGCAGTGCATGACCCACCGCAAGGCCAGGCGAATGCTCGGAAGCTACAAGCTGCGGGTGGCCCTCGCCATCATGTTCACCGAGCGTTTCCGCTGCCCATACTGCAATGAACCCACCGGCATGGAGGTGAAGGAAAAAATCCGCGGCACCCGGGGCGCCCGGACGACAAAGTTCACCGGATTCTACTGAATCGCGTTGCTCCGGCACGGACGGCAGCCTCAGCAAGCTTCCTCACACCTCAGCATGTCTGTGCCATGCTCACAGCAGCCCGATCGTCGATCAGTAAAGAGGAATGCGCACGTCGATGGTCGTGCCGGTCTTCGCCCTCCCGTGGCTGCGGACGGATATCACCCTGAGCGCCCCGCACGAGTAGGCGGCGCGCTCGCACATGCAAACGAGGCCAAGGGCGAATTTCCCTTCTTGTATCGCGGGATGGTTTTCCGGATCGAAGCCCATGCCATCGTCGTGGATCACCAACTGGAGGACTCCGGCCTGCTTCGTCAACCGCACCGCCACGTGGCGAGCACCGGCGTGCTGCTCCACGTTCGCCAAGGCTTCCTGCAGAATGCGGTAAAGCGTCAATTCGGTTTCGGCGGGCAACCGCGTGGGTAACGCCACACAGGACAGCTTGACGGGCACGCCCGTCCGCTTCGAAAATTCCCGGGTCGTGGCACAAAGCACGAAGGACAACCCCAGCTCTTCCAGGACGCTGGGCCGCATGTCACGCGAAATGCGCTCCACTTCTTCGGCCGTTTCCCCGAGCATTTCGCGCAGCTTGATCGCCTCTTGTTTCAAGCCGTCCCCACATGCCGAAAGCTGGTTCGCCAGCGCCTGGCTGCGAATGAGTGTCGCGCAGACCATCTGGGTGATGTGGTCGTGCAGCTCGTGGGCCACCCGCCTGCGCTCGACTTCCTGCGCCTGCATGACGCGGTGGGTCAACGTGCGCAACAACTCCTCGGTCCGTCGTGCCTCCGTCATGTCCGTCACCACCATGCCGATGGTCGCACGGTTGCGCCCTTTCCGGGCCAGGGGCCGAAGGGAGATCTGCACCGGCAATTCCGAACCGTCGCCGACGTGCAGCTGCACCTGGATTTTGGAACCCGCCACGGCGGCCTGTTTCACCAGTTGTCGCAATGCGGTGCGATCAACGGCTGATAGAAAACGGTGAAACGAACTTCCCGGCACCTGTTCGAGCGGGCATCCAACCATTCGGGCGAAGCATTCGTTGGCATACAGAACCGTCATCCGGGTCGTCAGGGTCAGCGCACCCTCGTTCATGGATTCGATCAGCACGCGATAGGCGTGATCCGCACCTTCCAGGGTGAACACCTGGGGGCCGTTCCTGCCCACGGTTACCAACGCATCCACCTCGCCGGAGCGGATGGCTCGCAGGGTTTCCTCCGCTTCCGCAAGGCGCGAACGGAGCTCCGGGAGCCCGGGCGGGGGCTTGCCGGGTGCTGCGCGCCCTACCGGATGACCGTCGCCGGGCGGGGACGGGTCGGAAGATTCACGCAAGGCACTTTTCAATGTTTTGTTTCAGTTTTGTCGTGTAAATCCAGCCCGACGATCAACCGGTTGGTATTCGTCAGATCGCCAATGAGCCGGCGCACGGGTCGCGGCAGTTCCCGGACCAGGGTCGGCGTCGCGACGATCTGCCCGTCACGCGCCAGGATCGGCTGCTGATAGACGTCGATCACTTCCAGTTCGCAATTGCCTTCACACTCGGCATCGACCAACTGCCGCGCGCGCAAGATGGCCTGGTGTGATCGGGCGTTGGCTCCCGCCACATAGAGACGCAGCAAGTACTTGACCGGCGTCCGGGTAGCCAGGGCCTTTTCAAATACCTGCGTCGCACTGGCTTTCTTGTTGGATTTCATGAGGCATGGTTTCCGCTATGGGCCCGCTCGCAAATCCAACCCCACGAGCACCCGCTCGGTGTCTGATAAATCACCGATGATTTTCCGCACGGGCACCGGCAACTTGCGCACGAGCGTGGGAATGGCCACGATCTGGTCTCCGCGGGAAAGCAGGGGGCGCTCGATCAGGTCGATCACCTCGATGCGGTATTGGCCTTTGAGATGATCTTCGCATATCTGATTCAGGTTCGAAAACGCCGTCAGCGATTTGGGCGTCTGCCCGGCCACATAGAGGCGCAATTGCCAGACTTTGCCGCGGCGGCCATTGGGGGGGGATTCGCGCTGTGTTGCCGATTTGTTGTTCATGGTTTGCTCTTCGATCTGGTGTGATTCTTCCCGTCGGCGGCACTGGTAACGTCCGCCTGGCGAAAGCTTGCCAACTCGGCCCGCTCGACATCCAGCAACCGCGTTTGCGTGCCAGCCTGCTCGTCGAGGTGTTGGAGTTCGGCTTCTTCAGCTTCGAATTCGGTGCGCAGCGCGGAGATCCGCTGTTGGAGTTTCGCGCGTTTGCCTGCCAGTTCGCGCTGGCGCTGCGCCGCCGCCTGCCGGCTGCCCAGCGCTTCGGCCTTTTCGCGGGCGGCCTGCGCCAACCGGGATGCGCCGGTCAGCACGCCGCTGGGGCCGATGTATGCGTCCACCAGGTCAACACCCCGGTTGGAAATCACAAACTCGCGGACCTGGTTCGAGTGCGCCATGCCGCGCGACTTGATCACGTAGAGCACGCGGTTGCGTTCGCCGTTTCCTTCGAAATCCTGCAACAACAACCACGAATCCATGAGCGAGCAGATCGCAAGTTCGCTTTGTTGCAGG